>JAGGWD010000021.1 GCA_021157625.1 bacterium
CTGCTGGCACGAGTTTAGAGACCCCTTATTCACCCGATAACGTCAGCTACAAGATAAATCTTGTAGCTTCTTCTCGGGTAAAAGCTCTTTACACCATAAGGCTTCTTCGAGCACGCGGCGTCGCTGGGTCAGGCTTGCGCCCATTGCCCAAGATTCTCGACTGCTGCCTCCCGTAGGAGTAGGGCCCGTGTCTCAGTGCCCTTGTTGGGGGTCATGCTCTCACACCCCCTACCCGTCATAGCCTTGGTGAGCCATTACCTCACCAACAAGCTGATAGGCCGCAGCCCCATCCAGTACCGGCTTGCGCCTTTACCCCATAAAGTTAAACTTTATGGGGACCATCGGGTATTAGCCCAGATTTCTCTGGGTTATGCCCGTGTACTGGGTAGGTAAGCTACGTGTTACTAACCCGTTCGCCACTACCAGAACCACTTTAAAAGCGGTTCTGGTCGTACGACTTGCATGCCTTATCCACGCCGCCAGCGTTCATCCTGAGCCAGGATCAAACTCTCAGAAAGAAGGTTTGGAGCAACTCAAAAATACCCACAAAATTCTTTCTTTATTCTATTTTCAAAGTGCTTTTTTAAACAAAAGGAGGAAATATCTTTCCCTTTCTCTAAACTCTCTTCAATTTTTTTGCCTTGCTTACATACCTCTTCTCATCGCATTATTTTATTTTATCTTCCAAAAACCCTTTGTCAAGTCCCAAGAGCCACCTCGCGGACTCGAACCGCGAACCTACGGTTTACAAAACCGTTGCTCTACCAATTGAGCTAAGGTGGCACTTATCTTATACTGTTTTGATTCATTCATCTAAATGCTTTGATTCTTTTGCTTTCTTTAATTCTTCCCAGTAATTATCGTGCATAATTTCTCTTTTTCTTTTAGACTCTTCTCGAAGCCTCCGGAGTTTATCCTCTGTTTTTCTTTCTATAATTAAGGTTATTATTTTAATTTTAGAAAGAATCTTCTGTAAGAAAAGATTCAAATGGAAACCTTTTATTCTTCCAACCACATCTTTAACCAGATCAAGAGGATTTGGAATAAAAAATGGTTCTTGAACTTCCTCTTCGCTTAGTTGAGCAAGTAGAGGAATCTTTCGAAAAATAATCGCTCCTATTCCTATCAAACTTCCACTTAAAATAATTTTAGCAATTAACTCATCCATAATAATTAAATCTCATAACGGACAAATCGTTTGATCGATATATTCTCTCCAAGGAGATTAATATATTCATCTATTAAATCTTTGACCGTCTTGGTTTCATCTTTTATCCATGGCTGAGAAAGGAGAGATATTTCCTCTTTATATTTTTTAAGTTTTCCTTCAACAATCTCATCTATTATTTTTTGAGGTTTGCCAGAATCTTTCAACTGTTCTTTATAAATTTTTTTCTCTCCTTCCAAGAACTCTTCAGGAATATCTTCTTCTTTCAAATAAAGAGGTCTCATAGCAGCGATTTGTAAGCAAAGCTCATGAGCTAATTTTCTAAATTCATCAGAGCGTGCTACAAAATCTGTTTCGCATTGAATTTGAATCATCACACCAATCCTTCTGTTGGGATGAAGATATGTCTCAATTATTCCCTGAGAAGTTTCTCTTCCTATTTTCTTTAAAGCAAAATCTTTACCCCATTTTCTTAAAATCTCCCGGGCTTTCTCAAGATCTCCTCCTGCTTCCTCAAGAGCTTTTTTGCAGTCCATCACCGAAACACCTGTTTCTTTTCTCAATTGTTTGACTAAATCAATAGAAACCATATTTTTTATTTTTTATATTTTTTAATTACCTGAGCTACTTTATCTAAAATATATCTTACTGAAGACATCGCATCATCATTGGCAGGAATAGGATAATCCGCTAATGTAGGGTCGGCATTGGTATCGGCAATAGCTATTATTTTTATTCCTTTCTTTTTGGCCTCTTTGATCGCAACCTTTTCTTTATTCATATCTATGACAAAAATAGCATCTGGAAGTTTCTCAAGGTTTTTTATTCCTCCAAACTTCTCCTCAAGATCTCTTATTTCTTTATCAATCTTTGCTCTTTCTTTCTTTGTGTATTTCTCGAACGCATTCTCTGCTTTCTTTTTTTCAAGTTCTTTGAGATAATCAATTCTTTTCCTAATGAAATCGAAATTAGTAAAGGTACCTCCGATCCAGCGCTGATTTACATAAGGTAGACCGCATTCCTCAGCCATTTCTCTTACTATATCCCTCACCTGAATTTTGGTTCCTATTATCATTATACTCTTTCCTTCTGAGACCAACTCTTTAATAAAAGTTAAAGCTTCCTGCATCTTCTGAACCGTTTTTTCTAAATCAATAATATGCACCGTCCCTCTTATTCCAAATATATAAGGCCTCATCTTGGGATGAGTTCGGGATATACGATGACCAAAATGAAGACCTGCTTCCATCATTTCCTGGACATCAAGAGAAAAATTGCCTTTTTTAGAATTAAGCTCTTTGGCTTCGTTCTCTACTTTATCTGAATCCATAGTAGGTATTAATATAATACCAAATAATAATTAAATATATCAAGCTTTCTAAAAATAATCAAGTTTCTCTTGACAGAAAATATTATTTAGATAAAATTGAATATGCCCGTGTGGCATGAGGAAAGACGTCTTTTCTCTTCTTTTCTCCTGAAAATAAAGCATCCCATCCCTCCTCAACCTAAGACGTCTTTCCTCACCCTATATTTTGTTCTTTATATGTGTGCCCAAAGCACACTTTCTCTACTTCTATTGGATTGAAATAATTTTCTTGATTTTTATTCTTATCTTGATTAATATGAATTAAATATAAATTATAAATTATATTATGCCAAAGAAAGATATCCATCCTCCATATTATCCAAAGGCAAAAGTCCACTGCGCATGCGGAAATATTTTTGAAGTTGGATCAACCAAAGAATTTATTGAAATTGAAATTTGTTCCAAATGCCATCCTTTCTATACCGGTAAAGGAAAAATTGTAGACAAAATGGGAAGAGTAGAAAAATTCAGAAAGAGATTAGCTAAAAAAGAAGAATTAGAAAAACAAAGAAATAAAAAAAATAAAAAATGAATACTTCGGTTCCCAACAATGAAAGTAAAGCAGTGATTATGGAAATTAGAGCAGGAGCCGGAGGAGAAGAAGCGGCTCTTTTTGCAGCTGACTTGTTCCGGATGTATACCAACTATGCCAAATCTCAAGGATGGAAACAAAAAATACTGGATTCCCACCCTACCTCTCTGGGCGGCATTAAACAGATAGTGTTTGAACTCAAAGGAGAAGATGTATGGGAAAAATTAAGACATGAAGCAGGAGTTCATAGGGTCCAGAGAATTCCAAAAACAGAAAAAGGAGGAAGGATTCACACATCTACTGCTAGCGTAGCTGTTTTGCCAAAGCCAACAAAAACAGAAATAAAAATAAGGCCAGAAGATTTAAAGATAGATTATTATAGAGCCTCAGGTCCTGGAGGACAGTATGTCAACCGTAGAGAAACAGCAGTACGAATTACACACATTCCTACAGGATTGGTAGTTACTTCTCAAACTCAAAGAAACCAGTTAGAGAATAAAGAAAATGCGTTGAGCATCCTTGCAGCCAGACTTCTTGAAATGGAAAGAAAAAAGATGCACGAAGAACTGGCAGGAAAAAGGAAAAGTCAAATAGGATCAGCTGATAGAGCAGAGAAGATAAGAACATATAACTTTCCTCAAGATAGAATAACTGACCATAGGATAAAAAAATCCTGGCATAATATAGATAAAATCCTCGATGGGAAATTAGATCCTATTATTAAAAAAACTACTCAGCTTTTAAAATAATTTGTTAAAAACAAAAAAACTCGTCACTTTATAGATCGAGTTTTTTATTTTTGAAATTAACAACTATTGATTTTGCTTTTCTAAAATTTCAATATCTGCTTGATACTTCTTGGCTAGAGATATTACAGAATTCCCATAAAATTCTTCATACTTCTTCCAAGTAGCTCCAGAGAAATATCTCATAGCCGCTCTCCACTCATTTTGGGTTCCCCCAAGATCTTTTAAATAAATGCCTGTAGCAAGAAAAGCATCTTTTATATCCCACGGATCAGGATCTTTTCCAGTGATTGATTTAATTTTGTCTTTATATAAAACCCAAGTAGAAGGAATAAATTGACCCGGTCCCATTGCTCCGCCCCATCCATAACTCATAGGACAGGAGACCAATGTATGATAAGGATCGCGACCTAGTTCTTTACAAATATCCAGAAAATATCCTACATCTCGCTTGGGATTCATAACACGAGGAGTTTTTCGTCCACTTTTTACATATATACCCTCGCCAGTTTTGGGATCAGTTAAGTAACACTGTCCTACATTCTTTCCAATGTTTGATTCTTGAGTCAAAATAGCTAATAAAAAAGCAGGTCTAATACCTGTAATTGTCTCAACATATTTAGCAATCTCCAATGCTTCACCAAAGGTAGGCGCTTTTGGAACTCCGATTAATTCAAATATTCTTGATCGAATCTCTGCTGCTTTCTTCTCTATTTCTTCTTTTTCCTTGAGCTGTTTTTGATATTCTGCCTCGGTCAATTTTAGATAATATTCCTGTTGTCGTTTCGCATTAGCACTTTCTTGTTTCTGAAGCATCTGAATCTTCACTGCTCTCTCTAACTCTCCTTTCTCCTCATCAAGAGCCTTCTTTTGATTCTCTAAATCAACCTTAAGTTTCTTTATATCTTTAAGAAGTTCTCGATTCTTAGAGTTCAATGTTTCCAGAGCAACTAAATTATCAAAGAAATCAGAGAGTGTTTCTTCTTCTAAGAGAATCTCAATCATTGACCGTTGGTCTTGTTCATAAATCTTCCTTAAGATATTGGTTAATTTCTTCTTGGAATCTTCTATTTTCTTGCTCGTTTTTTCAATTGAAGATTGAGTATCATCAATCTGAAAATTGAGATCTTTTATCATTAAATTATTCTGATATATCTGATAATCAAGTTTTTTAATCTTTTTTCTTAAAATGTAGATCTGATTCTGAAGTGTCTTTTTCTTTGCTTCAGTAATAGAAATATCTTTCTCAATTTCAGCAGCTTTCTCTTGGAAATATTGATCGCATTTCTCGAGAAGTTTACGGCATTCCACCGAAGAAAGTTTTTTACATTCTGAGTCAATTCTTGTCATCTCACAAAACTCTTCCATATCCTGATTATCCTCAGCTAGAATTTTAAGCGCTGGAAAAGCAAAAATCATTAAAAAGATAGCCAGCAAAATTATCTGCAAAGCTCTGGTAAATATCTTCTTCATAGAAAGTTATTTTTCTTGTTGTTTTTCTGATTGCTCTTGCTCTTTTTCTTCTTCCTTCTCTTCTGGCTTCTTGGATTCCTCTTCCTTGACTTCTTCTGAGACCTCTTCAATTTCTTCTTCTCTTTCTGGAGGAACAACAGACACAATAACTTCTTCCGGATCTCTGAGTATCTCTATTTCTTTGGGGAGCTTCAAATCCGAAATTTTTATATGATCATCTAAAGTCTTTAGTTTACTTATGTCTACTTCAATCTCATGAGGAAGATCTTGAGGAAGAGCTCTTACTTCCAACTCTGATATATTTTTTACTAGTGTTGCACCTAAATTCTTTACCGCTTCAGCTTCTCCTACAAATTTCAAAGGAATACTGGCCTCTGTTTTTTCAGTCAGAGAAGGTTGATAAAAATCAACATGGATAAACTTCCCACTTAATGGGTCTCTCTGAATATCGTGTACAAGGACGTGATATGTTTTTTTCTCTCCTTCAATTTTTAAAGAAATCAAAGAGGTTTCTCCTCCTTCTCTGAAAACCTTTTCAAAATCTTTATAATCAACCTCTAATGGAATGCTTTTTATTTTATAACCATACAAAACAGCAGGAAGTTTACCCTTTTTCCTCAAGAGATTTGCTTTTCTTCCCAGGTTTTTTCTAATCTTAGCAGTAAGACTCAACATATTTCTGAAGTCAAAGATAGAACAAAGGATCTTTATTCTTTTACTCTATGTGGATACAACCACCAGGACAAGAATCTGCTGCTTCTTGTGCACATCCAACATCCTCTACCTCAAGCTCATATTTCTCTCCTCCTAATTCTTTGGCATTTTTTAAGCAAGCTTTACCATCTTCTGACATTTCAAAATATTTACTACATATGTTAACGCAAGCACCACATCCAATACATTTTGATCTATCATGAATTATTTTCATAATTTTTATAATAGATTATTTTTTTCTTATAGTAAACCTTTTCTCAAGTTTTTTGAGGGTTTCCACTACCCCTGTATATTCCAGCTCTGTCATTGGAAGCATCGCTTGACCAGAAAATCCTTGACGTCTAATTTCCTCTGCCTTCTTGGCAACTTTATTCCTTACATAGTCCCAATAAGGATGATCAAATACATCTACCGGGCCTGTTAACTTTCCATTTCTCACCGAAAATGCCAAACAACTCACTACCGGTGGGCCATCAAAGAAAGAGATGGAAGAATTTTTCTTAACCGGCATCAAAGGACCAGCATGAGAACCACGCATAAATCCTGCTACATAATGACCAATGGCATATGGACAAAGAATCTCTCCTGTAGCAGGAAAATTCTTCTGAGTCCTTACTAACATTACTGGGTCATCCTTGCCTACATACTTGCCAGCAATGTTATGAAGACGAGTAGTGGAAGCAGAAACCACTTGCTCTCCTGTGGCTCTTGACCAAATACTCTCTACTACAAATCTTCCATTATCTCGAAGCAGTGCAGCAATATCATATATTTCTTCCGGTGAATTCAGTTTAATTATCTTATCAGCTTTGGTATAAGCTACATCCATAATCACAAAGGTAAATCCCTGTTTCAATACCGGAGATAAAATAAAACCAGCTGTATACATTGGATCACAGAAGCTTAAATAAAGAGGGAGATTAAATGCCCCGGGTTCGGTCTTATCAGCCGCAAAAAACAGAAATGGTTCCGCCGGTCTTTCTTCTATTTCCATCTCTGCTACAGCAGGTCCCATTCCTTTCACATTTCCAGAGAATGAGCTCTTAAGCAGATCTTGTCCAGCACCATATAATCCCTGCTTTTTAGCTATTTTTGCAGCTTCAAGAAAAGCATCCCAGCATAATTTATGAACCTTGGAGTTAAGCACACCTTTTTTGTGAGTAGAAAGAATCGCAATATCATCACCCGTATAACCTACATAAAAATCAATAAAGATACCTTTTCCCTTGTTTTTGATATAGCGCTTCACTGCATCAATCATCTCATCACTTGGTTTTATATGACCCCCAATACTTCCAACGTCGGCTTTTATTACACTTAAAGTGATTTTTGCCATATTTTTTTTATTAAATAACGAAAATGACCTTTTATATAAATTATATCACTTTTTTGATTTTAGTTTGGAGAGTTTCAGAATAGTGGGAATCACTGTATCCGGATTCAATGACATACTTTGAATACCTTCTTTCATTATAAATTCAGCAAAGTCCGGGAAATCACTTGGTGCTTGTCCACAAATCCCGCAGTATTTTTTCTTCTTATTACAAAGCCTTATAACTTTTTTTATCATTTCCTTCACTGCTTTATTTCTCTCATCAGCAATATAGGCAATTCGAGCATTGTCTCTGTCCATACCCAAAACCAACTGAGTTAAATCGTTGGAACCAATACTCATACCATCAAAAATCTCCAAAAATTCTTCTGCTAAAATCACATTCGAAGGAATTTCACACATTACAATAACCTTTAAACCCTCGCTGTGTTGTCTTAACCCAAATTTTCTCATTAGTTCAATCACCTTCCTTCCCTCTTCCGGAGTCCTGCAGAAAGGAATCATTATTACTACATTTTTTAAACCAAACTTTTCTCTTACTTTTTTAATAGCCCGACATTCCATCTCAAAAGCAGATCTAAACTCCTTGTCTAGGTAGCGAGAGGCGCCCCGAAAACCAAGCATAGGATTTGCCTCTTCTCCCTCAAATAAATATCCTCCAATTAATCCTCTATATTCCTTTGTTTTAAAGTCAGATAATCTTACAATAACTGGTTTGGGCCAAAAAGCAGCAGCAATTTGAGCAATTCCATCAGCAAGCTTATCAATAAAATATTGCTTTTTGTCTTTATACCCTTGAGTAATTTCTTCAATTTTCTTTTTAACTTTTTTATCTTTTAATCTAGAAAAATGATAAAGCGCCAATGGATGGATTCTGATTTTCTCGGCTATAATGAATTCTTCCCGTGCCAAACCTACTCCATCATTTGGCAAGAAAGAAGTTCTAAAGGCAATCTCTGGAGCACCGATATTTACCATTATCTTTGTAGGAAGTTTGGGAATTTTCTCAAGAGAGTATCTTTTTATCTTAAATGGAATTTTACCCAAGAAGACTCTTCCATCCAAACCATGTGTGCAATCAACAGTAATTTCCTGACCTGATTTAAGAATCTTGGTAGCTCTCTGACTTCCCACAATGCATGGTATACCTAATTCCCTTGCTACTATCGCAGCATGACATGTTTTACTTCCTTCATCAGTAATAATTGCTGAAGCGATTCTCATAACTGGCACCCAGTCAGGATCTGTCATTCTTGTGACCAAAATCTCCCCTTTTTTGAAACATGATGCCTCAGAAATGTTAGAAATAACCCTTGCTTTGCCCTGAGCAACCTTGTTACCAATAGCAATTCCTTTGAGAATTGGCTTCTGAGAGGTTTTTATTTGATATTCTTCAAAAACATTCTTTTTCTCGGGAGAATGGACAGTTTCAGGGCGTGCCTGAACAATAAATAATTGGCCTGTTTTTCCATCCTTTGCCCATTCAATATCCTGAGGCATCCACCTCCCTGCCTTCTTTGAATAATGATTTTCAATAATACAGGCCCATTTAGCTAAGGTCAAAATTTCTTTATCATTCAAAGAGAATCTCATTTGATCTTTTTTGGGAACAGTTACTTCTTTCAGTCCTCCTGATCTACTATAGACATATTTTTTGTTTTTTCGTCCTAAATTTTTTGTAATTATAGATTCAAATCCTTTCTTCAAAGTAGGCTTGAACACATAAAATCTATCAGGCGTTATCTTTCCTTGAACAATCATCTCACCTACTCCATAAATACTATTAATCAGGACCACATTCCTGAAACCAGTATCTGTATCCAGAGTAAACATAACACCCGATGAAGCCAGATCAGATCTTACCATCTTTTGGATTCCAACCGAGAGAGCAATCTTTAAGTGATCAAAACCCCTTTGTTCTCTATAAGAAATTGCTCTATCAGTGAATAAAGAAGCAATGCATCTCTTAATTGCTCTCAAAAGATCTTCTTTTCCAGAAACATTAAGATATGTCTCCTGTTGGCCTGCAAAGGAAGCTGAAGGAAGATCTTCAGCAGTAGCAGAACTTCTTACTGCCACATCCGCATTTTTAAGATGATATTCTTCTGAGAGTTGATTATAGTTTTTGAGGATTTCGTCTCTAAGATCCTTCGGAAAATCTGCCCTCATAATAAGTTCGCGAGCTGCTTTCCCTGTTTTTCTTAAACTTGAGAGACTTTCTGGATTGAACTTTCTAAAAATATCCTTTAATTTTTTGTCGATTTTATTGAACTTTAAATAATACCAATAAGCAGCTGATGTAAGAGCAAAACCATCAGGAATATTTACTCCTTTTTTTGCCAAAGAGCAAAACATTTCTCCCAAAGAAGCATTTTTTCCTCCAACCAAAGGAACGTCTTTGATAGAAATTTCTTTAAACCAAAGAATGTATTTTTTATTCTTTTGCATGAAACAAAAATATATTTATCGAATGAGACCTTTAAACAATATATCTTTAAATTGAAAAATATCTTTGGAAGTGATCAAAATAAACAAGAGAATAAAAAACACTATACCTATTTGTTGAGCTCTCTGTTCTATGCTTGGTTTTATTCTTCTACCTATTACCATTTCTGAGAAAACAAACAATAATCTTCCTCCATCTAATGGAGGAATAGGTAAAATATTCACTATGCACAATGCCAAAGATATCAATCCAACAAGTAACACTAACTGATAAATTCCTTCCTGGAGAGTGATCTTGGTCAATGCAAGAATACCTACCGGTCCTACAACCGAAGAAGCCAGCGGTTCGATTTCTTTTTTAAAAAAAGATAGTTTTATATAATGAGCAAGCCCTATCAGAGAATAATGAGAAAGATTAAGAGAATGAATAAAGCCTGCGGTTAATTTTTCCCATGGTTTTTGGTAGCTTATTTGAATTATATCAGCAATCGCCACACCTAGCGCTCCTTCATTTGGAGGAGGATTAAGACGAGGAACAACTTTCACTTCTCTTAATTGATTATCGCTAATATTTTTTACCAGCAAAATTACTTCTTTTCCTCTGTTGTTATCTATAAAGTTAATAAAGCTCTGTGAGTCTTCAAATTCAATACCGTTTCCTTTAATAATAAGATCGTTACTCCTCAAACCCACTTCCTGAGCTGGTGAATCTTTAGCTATTCCTATAATCATCGGAAGATTTCTTTGTTCTCCAAAAGGAAACTTATACCCAAATAACAAAGGTACATGAGCAAAAAAACCAGAAGTAGCTAAAAGAAAATAAAAAATCAATACAGCTACTAAAAAATTCATTGCCACTCCTCCAGAAATAATCACCGCTCTTTCTAATGGCCTTTTAGAAATAAAGCTGCTTTTCTCTTTTATCAATCGTCGATCTTCTTCACCATAGAGTTTCACAAACCCACCCACAGGAATAAGATTAATAGAATAAAAAGTCTCGCCTATTTTTTTCTTCCATATCGCTGGAGGATAACCAATGCCAAACTCCTCTACCCTCACTCCTAATTTCTTGGCCAGAATGAAATGACCAAACTCATGAATAAAAATCAGAAAGCTCAAAATAAAAAGGAAGATAATAAAGGCAAGAATCATAAATTTATTTAGGCTTCTATTTCTTTTTTCTTTTTCTCAATCCTTTCATCAACCTTTTCATTGTATTGATCAATTAATTTCTGAAGTTCTTCTTTACCTTTATATTTAGCGTCTTCGGAAATCTCTCCTGCTCTAAATTTTTCTTGTATTTCCTTCCAGGCCTCTTCTCGCCAATGCCTTATAGTCTTTCTAGCATTTTCTCTTTTCTCTGAAAGAAGTTTAACTAAGTTCTGACGATATTCCTCAGTTAGAGGTGGTAGAGAAAGACGGATAATTTTTTTGTCCACTATAGGAGTTATCCCAAGGTTTGCTTTTTCAATAGCCTTCTGAATAGACTCAATATATGAGTCATCCCATGCCTGGATCACAATTAACCGTGGCTCTGGTACAGAAATTGTTGCTAGTTGTTTCAAAGGCATCTTTTGGCCAAAACATTCTACCTCTATATCTTCTATCAAAGAAATAGAAGCGCCCGTTGTTCTTATTTTACTTAATTCTCTGTCTAAAAAACTAATAACTTTCTCTAACTCCGGTTTTATTTTATCTATAATCTCTTTATACATATTTTTTTTCTTCACACACCGAAAGGATGATCTTCATATATTAAAAATATAACAAAGAAAGATTTTTTACAACTCCAGTAATAAAGTTTCTAAAGCTAATATTTTATTAACTTCTGTTCGTAGAAGAAGAAGCTCTATATCTTGAATAAGATTAATAAGTTTCTTGTATTTCGCCAAAGAAGCTCTCTTGGGGGAAGTTTTCAAAGAAGAACGCAGCTTGCCCCGAAAATATCTCAGCCAAATATCCAGCGTTTCCATTAAACGAGTTAACTCTTTACCTTCTTCCTTAGCATAACGAAATCTTTCTCCTAACGAAGAATTAATTAATTTCTCTAAATCCTTTATCTTCTGGTCAATGACTTTTAGTTTCTCGGGATAATTTAGATAATCAATAACCTCGCCAGGCCTGCCAAAAGAAAATGAAAGGATTCTCTCCCTCAGATCCGAAGAAAGTCCTCTTTTCTCAAGATATCTTTGTATCTCTTCTCTTGAAACAAAAGAAAACCTTATCCTCTCTGTCCGAGAGACAATGGTAGGCAAAAGAAGTTCAGGAAGAGAAGTAACAAGAATTATAACAGCTCTTCCTTGCGGTTCTTCTAATGTTTTCAATAAAGCACTTTGTGCTTCTTTATTCATCAAATGAGCATCATCAATAATGGCTGACTTAAAAACAGAAGAATAAGGTTCTAGGGATAATTTCCAACCAAGTTCCCTTATCTGAGAAATACGAATTTCTTTCTTTTGAGGCTCAATAAAGATTAAATCCGGAAAAGTTTTCTTTGCAATCTCTCTACAACAATAACATTTCTGACATGGTCTTTTATCGATATCACTCTCTTGGCAATTTAGAAACTTAATAAATTCTAAAGCTAATGTCTTTTTACCTACTTTGTTGGGTCCAGAGAATAAATAGGCATGAGATATTTTCCCTGCCCGACTTGACTTGACAAGAAACTTCCAAATATGCCGATGACCGATGAGATTCATATTTTTCTTTTAGACATAATAGAACGCTTATATAAATCTAAGCTTTCCAATACTATTCCTGTTCCCTTTGCTACACAAAGCAATGGATCTTGGGCTATAAAACAAGGAACACCTGTGCGTTGAGATATTAGCTTATCAATATTTCTCAACAAAGCTCCCCCACCTGAAAGAATCATTCCTTTATCCATAATATCAGCAGCAAGCTCTGGCGGTGTCTCCCGGAGAACTGTTTTTATAACCTGAATAATCTCACTGAGAGTATCAGAAATCGCTTCACAAACTTCCTGAGAGGAGATTTTAATATTCCTAGGAAGTCCCGAAATCAAGTCTCTTCCTCGAATCTCAAGATATTTTTTTTCTTTTTCAGGAAGAGCAGTTCCTATCTTAATTTTTATTTCTTCAGCTGTTTGATCTCCAATAGCAAGGTTATATTTCTTTCTAATAAAATCAGATATAGCTTCATCCATTTTGTCTCCTGCCACCCTTACCGAACTAGAGGTGACTATCCCTCCTAATGAAATTACCGCTACTTCAGAAGTTCCTCCACCAATATCAACGATCATATGACCAGAGCATGAATTAATAGGAATTCCTGCTCCAATTGCAGCAAGTATAGGTTCCTTTGCTACAAAAGCCTGACGCGCGCCTGCTAATGTAGCAGCTTCAATAACTGCCCGTCTTTCGGTAGAAGTAATCCCAGCAGGTACTGATATCATCAGTTCTGGTTTAAATATTCTAAACGGACCCATTACAGAGTCAATAAAATGTTTAATCATTGCCTGAGTAATTCTATAATCAGCAATCACCCCGTTTCTAAGAGGTCTATAAACTCTTACTTCATCTGGCGTTCTTCCGATCATTTCTTTTGCTTCACTCCCTACTGCGAGAATTTTGTTCTCGGTCATAAGTACTGCCACTACTGATGGCTCTTGCAAAACCACCCCTTTCTTGGGCACAAATACCAGAGAATTACAAGTTCCTAAATCTATGCCAATCTTCTTAAGAAACATATTTTATTTAATGAGTTATTTAATGCGCTTTATATCTGCTCCTAATTTTTGAAGTTTTTCTTCTATTTTCTCATACCCCCTATCTATTTGAAAAATGTTTTCAAGTATAGTCTGTCCTTGGGCCATTAACCCTGCAATTACCAGAGAAGCCCCTGCTCTAATGTCCCAACTCTCTATTCTTAACCCTCTTAAAGGAGTTTTTCCAAAGATTAACGCTCGATGAGGATCTACTAATTCAATATCTGCACCCATTTTTTTAAGTTCTTGAAGGTGGCCAAATCTATTTTCATAAAGAGGGTCGTGAATCAAACTCTTTCCTTTTGCCTGAGTTAAAAGTACAGAAATCAAAGGCAAAAGATCGGTAGGAAAGCCAGGCCATGGCAGAGCTTGTACTTTTACTCCTTTCAGCTCTGGGGAATAATCTACTAATAAAGAATTGGAACCCTTTTTAAATTTTACTCCTATTTCTTCTAATTTATCAAAAAAAACTGCAAGGTGATCAGGACACACATTTCTTATCTCAACTTGTCCAGGAGTAACACACCCAGCAATAGCAAATGTTCCCACTTCTATAGGATCAGGAATAATTTTATGAGAGGTGCCTTTCAATTTATTAACACCTTCTACAAAGAGAATATGACTCCCTAAACCTTTAATTTTTGCCCCCATCGCACCCAGAAAAACCCCCAAATCCTGCACATGAGGCTCGGCTGCTGCTCCAATAATTTTGGTTTCTCCTTCAGCCAAAGAAGCTGCCATCATCAAATTTTCTGTAGCAGTAACACTAAATTCTTTCAGAACTATCTCTCTTCCTTTTAATCTATCTCTTTTGAAATAATAAAAGTCTCCCTGAGAGGAAACTTCCACACCTAATCGTCTGAGCGCTTCTAAATGAGTAGTGATTGGTCTTACTCCAATCCTGTCACCCCCTGGACGAGCAAACTTGAATTCTTTAAAGCGCACAATTAAAGGACCGATCAAAAGAACAGATATTCTTGTCTGAGATATCTTATCAAAATTAATTTTTTCCGGATCAATATCTTTTGTATTAATCCTTACCTTCTTTTGAGCAATCCATTCTATCTTAGCACCCATTTCTTTTAAGACCTCAATAATGTTTAATATATCACCAATCAAGGGAATATTATCAATTACTACATCCTCATCTGTTAAAAGAGAGGCTGCCAAAATTGGTCCAGCAGCATTTTTGGAACCAGATATCTCTACTACTCCATTTAACGGCCTTTGGCCTTGAATAATAAATTTCTCCGACATCCCAATATATTCTAAACCAAAAATTTGAATCTAGCAAGTTTTTGATAATTCATAGGCTTTTTAATATAAATATAAAACCAGGGGGTTACCCCTGGATATTTATTCATTTCTTAAAACAATGATCTCTTCTAACCTTTTTATAATCTCGTTCTTCTCATTTATATCAATGATTCTTATGCTACTGCCTTCCTCACAGAGAATCTGCGAATCCAAAAAAGAATACAGAACATATCTTTTACCTACCTCAAGATTTTCTGGTAATGCCCCGTTAATTCCTATAAAAACACCAGCGAAATAATTATATAGACTTACAAGTTTACTATTGGAAGGGTCAACAACCAAGTACCATTCTTCTATAGATACAGATCTTTGGGAATCTTCTTGTTCGTAAGGAATAAGATTTATGAATATAATGAGAGGATCTTTAGAACTTATCTTAAGCTCAGCTTGAGGTTTACCGGCCTTCAAAACAATACTTCTTTCTTTTTCCAATTCTTCACCTCCTTGTACAGAAGGATATCAAAATGATAAATTTTTGTCAAGAAGACAAAAAGTATTTAAAAAAAAATTTTTGGAGATATAATTAAAATAATATGGATGAGAGAATTAAGCGTATTATTATTTTAATTTTTTCTATCTTGTTTTGTGTGGGATGCACTTTGGCAATACTCTATTCACAAGGATATCGCTTTGATTTTAGAAATAAAAAATTTATAAAAACAGGAGGTCTCTTTCTAAAAACAACGCCCAGACAGAGCGAAGTTTATCTTGATGGAAAATTCAAGAAAAAGACTAATATTTTGTTTGGGGAAGTATTTTTCAATAATCTAATTCCAAGAAAATACAAAATAACAATTCAAAAAGAAGGATATTTTCCTTGGGAAAAAAGTTTGGAAGTCAAAAGTGGAGTTGTTACAGAAGCAAAGAAAATCATTCTTTTCCCAAAAAATTTAGAGTTTTTGGCTTTAGATTCAAAGATAAAAGAATTTACTTTTTCACCAGATACAAAAAAAATAGCTCTTCAAAAAATAAATAAAATGGGATGGGAGGTATCTCTCTTTTATCTAAGAGATAATTCTTGCCAGAAACTTGTTACTGAAAGCGATTTAAAGAAAATTATCTCTAAAAAATATCCCAGCGAACTTAAGCTATCAAAAATCATCTGGAGCCCTGATTCAACAAAAATCATTCTCCAACTGAACACAAAACAAAAAACAAAATATTTCCTAAAAGACCTCTCTAATCCAGACAACGAAGTAATTTATTTACCTCATCTTGACAATACCAGGGAAGTATTTTTTAATCCTGCCAACAATCAAGAACTGTTTTTCATAAAAACAATAAACAACACTCCCACTCTCTTTAAAACAAAATACCAAGAGAATAATTTGCCGGAGCTAATTGCAACAAGTACAGTAACCTATACCCCATTCAGTAAAAATATATATTATCTTGATAAAAGAGGCCTACTCTATAAGATAGATCTTACCAAAGATAGAAGAGAAACTCTCACCAATTTTGCTTTTTCATTAAATACGGGATCAAAATATAAAATAGATATAATTCATAATGAGCTTTTTTTAAGAGAAGATGATGTCTTATATAGATTAAATCCTGACTCAAGAGAACTCGAAAAAATATCCGGTGCAGTAAATAAATTAAAAACCTCTCCTGATTCAAAGAAACTAATGATAGCCAATGACTCAGAGATTCAGATCTTTTTTCTTGAAGACATTCTTTCTCAACAGCCAGAAAGAAAAAAGCAGGAAAAAGTTTTCCTTGCCCGTTTCTCTCAAAAGATTAATGATATATTTTGGCTCAACAACGATTACTTAATATTCACTACATCTGATAAGATAAAAATAAGCGAAATTGATGATCGTGACAGTATTAATATCATTAATATAGCAAAATTTGAAAATCCTAAGATATTTTTTAACAGAACTAATAAAAAATTATATGTACTCAGCAATGGAACTCTTTATGTTTCTGAAACTCTCTTCTAATTTGTTACTTCCTTGACACAAAGAGATTATCCCTTAAATAAAATCTCCACGGTTTCTTTGCCCACTCTTGGGCATACTCAACACCAATCCTTTCAGAAGCAACAATTTGATCTTTTGTGATATCTTCTCCTTCTTCCAGCCATAACCTATTTGAATTTACTAAATCTTCCTCATTGAGAGTACCATCTATTTTCAACCAACGACAGAGTTTAGCTGGTCCATTAACTAAGTTGTAAGGAATTATCTTGCAAGGGATTACTGGCTGAACTGCTCTAACAAGAACACATTCAGGAATTCCTTTGTCTTGAGTAACTAGATTAAGCATCCAGTGAATACCATAACATAAATAAACATAGGCGTGTCCTCCTGCAAGATAAACTGCCTTATTCCTTTGAGTAATTCTGCCTCCATAAGCATGGGAGGCTTTGTCTTTTGGTCCAATATATGCTTCAACTTCTACAATTTTTGCCTTTTTTATTTCCCTGCCAATTTTTCTTACTAAATATTTCCCTAGAAGCTGACGTGCCACGACTAAAGTAGGCCTGAGATAAAAATTCCGTCTAATCCTTTTTGACATAATTCCCTCTAACGAGTTATTTTATTTCTTTCCTTCAGAATTACTTTCAGAATTACTTTCTTCTTGAATTTTCTTTTTTAACTCCTCCCACTGGATATTGTCTCTTCCTGCTATTTCGCAAATTTCCCTAAACTGACAATACTGACACTGCCAATTTTGGGGAAAATCAGAAAGCTGTCGAGGTACCAGATCTTTCTCTAAGTTTATTTTGAGACGGTTAAAATCTTCAAGAACTTTTTTGGCTTTCTTCTCATCATATTCTACTAAGAACTCCTTTAACATTGAATTATCTTTTCCTTCGTAAAGTAAAATTCCCTTTTTTAATTTAAAGAAATGAAGATAAAGCTGAACCTGTAAAACATGTTCTTCTTTGGGAGCATCCATCTTTTGAAGAATAGTACTATTAATACTTTTAAAATCTACCAAATATAGTTCATTGTTTATTCTCACAATGGCATCAGCTCTCCCTCCTATATCCTCTTGAGGCGGAATATCAATCTCTGATGCAACCACAATACCTAGAGAAAAAAGATCACGCATTAATCTTAAATGAACATAATCTCCCTGATCAAAAATCCTCAATATACGAGGCTCCATTTCTTTACGCGGAGCCTTCTTGAACTTAAAAAATATCTGACGCGGACATTTTCCGGCATCACTGACATAAAACTTCTCCTTGTCACGCTCATCTCTTTTATCCTGATAATATTTGTCAATAATTTCTTTAAGCATAATTAACGTTTTTGCCATTGGGGGGCTCGGCGTGCACGTTTCAATCCAAATTTCTTCCTTTCTCTCATTCTAGGATCTCTGGTTAAATAGCCCATTTTTCGAAGACGTTTTTTAAAATCAGGATTAAACAAGACAAGAGCACGAGCAGTAGCATGTCTTACTGCTTCTGCTTGAGCACTCACACCTCCTCCTTTTACTAACACCTCTGTCTTGAACTGATCAAGACACTTCATCTTTTTGAGAGCAGCAACCGCTGTTTCTTGATGACTCGGAAAAGGAAAGTATTCTTGATATGGCTTACCATTTATAATGAACTCTCCTTTTCCCTTTGGCCAAAGTCGTGCTCTTGCTACAGCAGTTTTTCTTCTTCCTACTGCTTCAAAATACCTATCCTTTTTGGTAGTTTTTTTGCTCTTCTTTTGTTGACTTTTTTCTTTTGCTACTGCCATATTATTCAAACTTCAATCTTTTTATCCTTCTTGCTCTTAATCTATTTTTGGGAAGCATACCCCAAACCGCTTTTCTCAAAACTTCAGCTGGATCTTTTTTGAATAATTTCTCAAAAGGAATTTCTTTAAGCCCTCCCAAATAACCACTATGGCGATAATATTTTTTTTCTTTTGCTTTTTTACCAGTAATCCTAATCTTATCTACATTTCTTACTATCACTATATCACCTACATCTTCATGAGGGCGAAAGTTTGGTTTATTTTTGCCCTGCAGCAAAAGAGAAATCTTGGAAGCTAGTCTTCCTAATACCTGATCTGTAGCGTCTATAATATGGACCTTTCTTTTTATCATACTAATTCTATTATAACCATTTTAGCATTGTCTCCTTTCCGAGGTCCTGCTTTGATAATTCTTGTGTACCCGCCATTTCTTTGTGCATAACGAGGTGCAATTTCCTTTTCTAACTTCTTCACTGTCTGAGGAGGAAGATAACGTAACAAAAACCGTCTCCGGGCTAGATCCATTTTTTTGGCTTTCGAAATATATTTTTGGACGATTTGAGAAACCTCTTTAGCTCTAGCTTCGGTGGTTTTTATTCTTCCTTGCAGCAATAAGTTATTAGCCAAACTTCTCAGCAAAGCCTTTCTTTGATCCCTTTTTCTACTTAATTTTCTTCCCTTTTTTCTTTTTCTCATATCCTAATTATTTTTTTAACTCAAAACCTAATTTTTTTAAGGCTTTCTTAATCTCTTCTACTCCCTTCTCACCCATCCCTTTCATTTCTAGCAGATCCTTTTCTTTCTTTCTTAAGAGGCCAGCAAGCGTTTTGATATTATTTTGAGATAAAACACTGATGGTACGAGAAGAAATTCCCAGATCTTCTATTTTTATCTCAGCAGGTGCAGGGCTAGATTGTTCTTTCTTCTCCTGAGCTTTCTCTGGCTTAGAAAACTCTTCTGAAATCATAGAAAAGTGTTTTGTCAAGATATCGGAAGCTTTAGCCAATGCTTCTTCAGGAGATATTGTCCCATCTGTTTCAATCTCAATACGAAGTCTGTTGAAATCTGTTCTCTTACCAACTCGCATATTCTCTACATGAAAAGCTACTCTTTTTATAGGAGTAAAAATGGCATCTAATTGAATTTCTCCTATAGCAAGTTTCTCTTCTTTTCTCTGCTCAACAGGAACATATCCTATTCCTTTCTCAATCTGAATTTCCATCTCCAGGCTTGCGTTTTTGCTTGTAAGAGTAGCTATATGAGCTTGAGGATTAACCAATTCCACCTGAGAAGGTAACTCTAAATCTTGACCTTTCACTTCTTTTTCTCCTTTAACCTTCAGTGTAGCTTTCTGGGGTTCAGAAGTATAAATTTTAAATCTAAGTTTTTTCAAATTTTGACAAATTAC
Organism: bacterium; assembly: GCA_021157625.1. Classification (GTDB taxonomy): domain Bacteria; phylum Patescibacteriota; class Minisyncoccia; order Minisyncoccales; family JAGGXC01; genus JAGGXC01. The sequence goes on from JAGGWD010000021.1 coordinate 19,940, forward strand.
AATTACATCTTCCAACACTCCATCAATAGTAGAAAACTCATGCTGAACCCCTTTGATTTTCACTCTAGTAACAGCGGCACCTTCCAATGAAGAGAGAAGGGTCCTTCTTAAAGAGTTTCCAATAGTTACTCCATATCCGGGATAAAGACCTTCTATTTCAAAGATACCTAAATTTTCACCTTTTTTTTCAATAATTTTTGGTTTACTTGGTAAAGGAATCATATGTTTTTAAATTATTTTTAGAATTTAAATTTAATATATTTTATCTTGAATAGAATTCAAATACCATAGAAATCTCCACTGGTGGAGCTACCTCTTCTAATGTAGGTAATGCCTTTACTACTCCTTCCAACTTTTGAGGATCTACAGAAAGCCAAGAAGGTATCTGTTTCTTTTTCAGTGCAACAGCAAGATCTCTGAAGATTTTTTTCTTCCGCGATGCCTCAGCCACACTAACCTTATCTCCTTTCTTAAGTTGATAGCTGGGAATATTTACCCTTTTTTGGTTTATCAAGAAGTGACCATGAGAAATCAGTTGTCTTGCTTCTGCTCTTGATTTAGCAAAACCCATTCTGAAAACAATATTGTCAAACCTCATCTCCAATTTCTGAATCAAAAGAGTAGGAGCATCTTGGCCTTTTTTTGAAGAGGCTCTTTTCTTCAAGACCTCTTTTACATATCTCTTAAATTGAGCCTCTTTTAAATTATACCAATTTCTTAACTTTTGTTTCTCTCTCAGTTCTTTATTATACTCAGACATCGTAGTTTTTCTCTTTTTTCTCTGTCCAGGAGGATAAGGTCTTCTTACCAGTGGACATTTAGGAGAAAAACACTTCTCTCCTTTAAGAAAGAGTTTTGTACCCAATCTTCTGCATATTTTACATTTGGCTTGTTTTTTGGACATATTTAAACTCTGCGAACTTTAGGAGGACGACATCCGTTATGAGGAATAGGAGTAATATCCTTTATAGATGTTATATCCAACCCATGTGCAGCCAAAGATCTCAAAGCGGGATCTCTTCCCGAACCTATTCCTTTTACAAAAACTTTTACTTTTTCTATCCCTATCTTCTTAGCACTTTCACATACTTTCGTTGCCACTTGCGAAGCAGCAAAAGGAGTAGCTTTTTTGGTTCCTTTAAAACCGATTTTACCAGCACTGCAGCTAGCTAGCACATTCCCCAAAGGATCAGTCAGAGTAACTATAGTATTATTATAAGTGGACTTAATATAAATTCTCCCCTCTTTTAGACCTTTAGAAGCCTTGACTTTTACTTCTTTCTTGAGCTTTTCCTCTATTTTTTCTCTTTCTTTTAATAATTCCTCAGCACTTTTTTTGATTACTCTCTTTTTTCCCATAGCGTTTGTAAATTAATCATTATTTAGGAGCAGGTGGCTTTCTCTTTCCAGATCCCACTGTTCTTCTCACATTTCCTCTAACAGTTCGGCTATTAGTTCTTGTCCTCTGACCCCTCACAGGTAAACCCTTTAAGTGACGAAGACCGCGCCAACAGCCTATATCTTTTAGCCTTTTTATAGCCATCATCTTTTCTCGTCTTAATTCTCCTTCTATCTTATAGCCTTTTTCGATGATCTCTTTCAGCCGATTAACCTCCTGAGGTGTAAGTTCTCTTCCTCGACGCTGAGGATCAATACCTGCCTCCTTTAGTATTTTTTTGGCCAAACTCAAACCTATCCCATAAATATAGGTTAAGCCAATACCAATCTGTTTGTTATCTGGAATATTTACTCCTCCAATCCGCAGCATATAAAATAAAAAACAATTAATACATTAAATAGAGATTAAAAATATCTAGAAAATTGAATCAGAAAGCCAGATAAACACTATCCCTGTCGTTGTTTATGCTTTGGGTTTTTGCAAATGACATAAACTCGACCTTTTCGACGGACGATTTTACAATTCTTGCAGATTTTTTTCACTGATGATCTAACTTTCATAATCTTGAAATTCCAATATTAAATTTCTCTGCACAAGGAAACGCTAAAGATTATTTTTTTCTATATACGATTCTTCCTCTATGCTTGTCGTAAGGAGAAACTTCTACAGTGACTTTATCACCAGGTAAAATTTTTATCCGAAAACGCCTCATCTTTCCCGAAAGATGAGCCAAAACTTCTGAATCATCCTCAAGCTTCACTTTAAAACAAGCACTAGGTAAAGCCTCAATTACTACTCCGTCTATATATTCCTTTTTTTCCTTCCTCTTCTGAGAATTAGTTCTATTGTTCATTTAAAGATCGTTTATAAAATAGCAAAAATATGCATTTTAGTCAACCTTTTGAGAAAAATCCAATCTTAATTCTACTTTCTTTGACCAAGAGGGTAATCTTCTTCTCCAGAATGGTCGAATTTTGATATTTGCCTGTAATATTTCTTTTTTTTCTTCAAGAATTCTCTTGGCTTCTGAAACGCTCTTTCCAAGAATTTCTTCTTTTAGATTAAGGAAATCAATAGAAGAATAAATATTACCTGAGAATTTCAAATTTATTACCATCTTTCCTGACTCAAGATCAATTGTCTGAGGATCCCAATGAAAAGCTAAACTTTCGGCAACGATTTTCTTCCCTTCAGGTATTTGATTTGCTATAATTTTCTCTATATCATTTTTCTTAAATATCAAAGCAATAGATCGTGCTCTAGCCTCAAACTCAAATTTATCTACCTTAGTTCCAACTGGTGGACAGGAAGTGGCCTGGATTTCTTGAAAGAGAGCCTCTTTTAATAAAATACCACCATAATCAGCTGTTTTCTTCTCAATAACCTTTTTTCCTTCTTCTTTGAGTGTTTTTATTACCGAATCTTGCGCTTTTTTTATATCTTCTTTTGTAACCTGAGAAACTTCGCCTCTAAACCCTCCTTTCATAGGCTCAAATGATTTCCCATAGAATTTTGTATAAAGAGGAGTACCTACTAATCCTGGAATAGAAAAAGTAGTAGGTTCAATATTATATTCTTCCCCGGGCTGATCAGCTACTACTTTCACATCTATGTATCCAGGCACTTCTTTTCCATTTTCTATTCTTTTTCCAGGAACAACAATACGAGTTGGAGTTCGAAAAATCTCTCCTGAAGCAGCCATAAAACGGGTATTAGCACGAAGAGGTTGAGCCACTGCAGAATAATCATTATATACCCTAATTATCCCTTTTGCTTTTTGAGATACAACAACTTTTCCAGAGGAAGAAAATGATCTCTTAAGAGAATTTGTTTCTTCTAAAAAATAACCCGGAACAATGTTAGCAAAAAGATCAACCTCTTTGGCATCTTTATCAACAGTTATCACAATCTCAGAACTAAATTTTTTCATCTCTGGAGTAATAAATACCTCCGCTTTAGCAGCACTAAAAGAATAAGCTGCCAACAAAACCAATAATATGCCAAGGATATAGAAAATTCTTTTTCTGTATATTTCAAAAGGAAAAATCCTTCTCTTTCTTTCCGAAAATTTATGAGAAGATGCTTCAAAGCTTCTTGGAGGGATGATATCAATTACTTCTCTTTTGTGGTTTGCCATAATAGTAAAATTATTCTAAAATGGCTCGAATTCTTCTTACCCCTGCCCCTGAACTTTCTTCTTTGATAATCTTAAAATGACCAAGCTCGGAAGTTCTTTTTACATGAGGACCAGCACAAATCTCTTTGGAGAAATTGCCTATCGAATAGACACTCACCCGCGGAGGATATTTTTCTTTAAAGAACGCTAATGCTCCTGATTTAATTGCTTGTTCATAGCTCATTTCTTCTCTTTTTACTTCTAAGTCTTCTTTAATTTTCTGATTAACTATATCTTCTACTTTCTTTATTTCCTGTGGCGTTAATTTTTTGGGATGAGAAAAATCAAATCTCAATCTCTGTGGTGTAATATCAGAACCCATCTGACGGACATGTTTGCCCAATACTTCTCGTAAAGCCTGATGAAGAAGGTGAGTAGCTGTATGAAGTTTTGTTGCCTCATATGTTGCTTCTTTTCCTATACCACCAAATTTTTTCTCTGCCCCTGCACGTGAAATTTCTTGATGTTTTTTAAATGCTTCTTGAAAACTTTCTTTATTTTTTATCTTCCTTCCCTTTTCTTTTGCAATTTCTTCTATCATCTCTAAAGGAAAACCGTATGTCTCATATATCCGAAACGCATCTTTTCCTTCTATATCTCCTTTCTCAAGAATTGCATTTGTTTCCTTTAAACCTCTCTCCAAAGTTCTGGCGAATTTCTCTTCCTCATTTTGAAATACAGTTAAAATATCAGCTTGATGAGATTGAAGTTCTGGATAAATATCACGATAATTTTCAATAACCACCTTGCCTAAATCAATCAAAAATCCACTTCTCAACCCTTGCATTCTTCCAAACCTTATCATTCTTCTTAAAAGTCTTCTTAAAATATATCCCCTCTCTACATTAGAAGGAAGGACTCCTTCACTTGCTATAAAAACAGAGGCTCTGATATGATCGGCAAGAATTCTAAAAATCTTTTTATTTTCCTGATATTTTTTGCCAGACAAATTTTCTATTTTAGAAATTATAGGCAAAAAAAGATCAGTCTCGTAAGCAGAAGGCTTATTGTTAAGTATAGCTGTCAATCGCTCAAGTCCCATTCCTGTGTCTACATTTCTTTGATTTAAAAGTATATACTTCCCTTCTTGATCTTTAAGATATTCCATAAACACCAATGTCCATAGTTCTACAAATCGCTTACATCGAGGACAATTAGGTCCACAATCTTTGCTTTTACATCCATATTCTTCTCCCCTATCATAGAAAATTTCGAGACAAGGACCACAAGGTCCTGTTTTTGCAGGCGGGCCCCAGAAATTATCTTCCATCCCAAACTCAAGTATTCTTTCCTCAGGAAATCCTTTTTTTCTACAAAAATCAAACGATTCTTTATCTTTAGGAATATCTTTTTCTCCCTTAAAAATAGTAATCCATAAACGATTTTTATCTAAATTCAAACGGTCTAATAGAAACTCCAAAGCATATTTAATTGCTCCTTCTTTAAAGTATCCTTTTTCATCTTCACCTATCGACCAATTTCCCAACATTTCAAAAAATACATGATGAGTATCGTCACCGATGCTCTCAATATCGCCTGTTCGAACGCACTTCTGACAAGAAGCAAGATGTCTTGTTCCAAAATCTTTTAATACATCTTTCTTGGCTGCCAAATATAAAGAGAATTGCTGCATTCCTGCTGTAGTGAAAAGAACACTTTGATCTTCAGGAATAAGCGAAGAAGAAGGCACTATTTTATGTGCTTTTTCTCTAAAAAAATCTAAAAATTTCTTCCGTATTTCTCTGGAATTCATAGTTTAATTTTACCTCTCTCTTATTTTTAAATCAACCAGAACCAAACTCCATTAATAAAAAATCCGGAAGTTAAATTCCTGAATTATTTAGAGAAAAGGTTCTCTGAATTATAAAGACGATTAAGAAAATCTATCAGCCACCACTGAAGCAACATAAGCTTCAGGTTTTATCTTTGCCTCAAACCCATTGCCGCGAATTAGACCAATCACTTCTTTTATCATATCTCTGGTCGCGCCTTCTTCTCCAATATCTGCATGAATATATTTAAATTGAAATCTTTTCTTGATTTCAGGTAACTTCCCTATCTTTAATTCTAAGGCTTCTCTTAATTTCAGAGCCAAATCGCATGAAATCAAAACCTCTTCTAATATCCGCTGATGCCAGTTGAAGAATTTTTTATTTTTATATTTTATCTTTTTAAGAAAAAATCTGCCTCCTTCTCCTTTTCTCAAAATTACTACTGCTACTGGAAAATGGGGTTCTTTATCTGAAGAGGAATCGCAACCAACAATAACCTCATATTCTTTTTGAGGTTTTTCCTGCATCCATGCAACTATCTCTTCAACAACTTCATTAAAGCCTATATTTCCTTGAGTCGGGTTATAAAATTTTTCCTGAGTGCTGTTTTTCATACAATTAAAACAAAATAACAAAAAAAGCTCATACTGTCAAATCCTCTCTGTGTCATATATAATTTTGATAAATTCCTTTGCTCGAAGTGAAGCCCCTCCAATCAAAAGACCCTTCATACCTGATTCTTTAAGATAATCTAGGGCATTCTTTTGATTTACGCTCCCTCCATACAATATAGGAAGTCTTTCTGCAATCTTTCGGCTATAAAGCCGGGCTATAATTTTTCGAATGAAGAGATGAACAACTTGAGCTTCAATAGGTCTACAAGCTCTTCCTGTTCCTATTGCCCAAACAGGTTCGTAGGCAATGATTACTTTTTGAATATCCTTTCTTGAAACTCCTTTCAGTGCTTTTTTAATCTGATCAGAAATCACTTGGGTAAACTTTCCTTTATTTTTTTCCTCCTCTGTTTCTCCAACACAAAGAATAGATATAAGATTTGCTCTAATGAGCGCTTTGATCTTTTTATTGATCATTGTATCCGTCTCTTTAAACAAACGGCGCCTTTCTGAATGTCCTACAATAACATAACTACATCCTACACTCTTAAGCATAGGGGGAGATATTTCACCATCAAAAGCTCCCTGCTCTTCCCAAAAACAATTCTGGGCCCCAAGCTTAATTTTTGATCCTTTGGTTTTCAGTACGGGAAGGTACAAAAAAGGAGGACAGATTACCACCTCAGTTTCTTTTATACTCTTTGTTGCTTTTTTTATTGTATCAAAAAGCTTCTTGGCTTCTTGAAGCGATTTGGGATTACATTTCCAATTAGCAACAATAAGCTTCTTCATAATTATTGTTTTCTTAAATATTGCGCAGCTTTTTCTGGTTCCACAGTAGATATCTCCATTCCTGCTCCCATTTCAAAACCTGCCCAAGTAGAGGTTTTGGGCAAAATGGTAAAATGCCAATGATAATGAGACCAATCCTTTCCATCACAGGGAGCGGTGTGAAGATAGAAATTATAAGCAGGATCATTAAGCCCTTTATATAACTTACGAAGTGCAGTTCTGAATGCGTCAGCTAACTGCCATTTCTCTTTCTCGGTTATTCTTTCAAAATATGGTCTGTGTTTCTTGGGAGAAATAATCAATTCAAAAGCACATTTGGAAGCAAAGGGACAGATAACTATGAAATCATTGTTCTCAAAAACAATTCTTTTTCCTATTTTTCTTTCCCAGGTGCCCATCACACAATAAATACATTTTTTATGTTTCTTGAAATACTTTCTAGAGTTAACTAAAGCATTTCTTAAATCTACGTCAACAAGAGGAGTAGTGATAATCTGTGAATGAGGATGCGCAATTGAAGCACCTGCTTCTTGACCGTGGTTATGAAAAATAGAAATGTAGTTAACAAATTTTTCTTTCATTAGCTCTAGATATCTCAACTGATAAACATCTATAACCTCCTTTACTTCTTTTATTGAAAACTGAGCTAATTGGCGCTCATGATCACGAGTGATCACTACTTCATGGAAACCAACGGCATTAATTTTATGATAGATATTCCCTTCTACCTGCTTCTCTAACTCAGAGGAAGGGAAAAACGCAGGATATTTGTTGGGAATAACAATAGTTGTCCAGTCAGAAGGGATCTTTCCATTTTTTAAAAAAACTCTTTTTCCATGAGAAAAAATAAGAGTAGGAGTTTCCTGATCTTTCAGGTGACAGAAAGGGCAAAGTCTTTTTGGAACTTTTTCTTTTTTTCTTCTCTCCTTTTTAAAAGTTTCGGGCCGTCTTGCTCTACCGGTAGCAATAACTACCCAATCTCGAGAAACCACATCATAACGAAGTTCGGAAGGAAATTTAGAAAGAGGTTTTTTGGACATAAATTTTTTTGATTAGATTCCACCTTATTTTTATTAAATCAAAACCCATTTTTGCCATATTTTTGAACTTCACTTTTGAATGAGGATCGTTTACCCATCTTATTGGTACTTCTTTTATTTTGTAACCCAAAAGTTTAGCAATTACCAGTATTTCTACATCAAAAGAAAAGCGATCAATTCTGCATCTTGGAAAGATATCCTCTACTGCTCTTTTAGTAAAACATTTAAATCCACACTGGGTATCTTTAATATCCCACAGGCCAGTAAAAATATTTGTCAGAAGCCGGAAAGCTCTCCCTGTTTGTCTTCTGAGCCATCTCTGAGGAGGATCAAGCACTGCTCCTTTTACTGCACGCGATCCGATAACGATATCGTATCCTTGCTCAAAATATGGCCAAAACTTCTCTATGTGATCAATAGTGGTAGAGTTATCAGCATCTGTAAACAAGCGAAATTCTCCTTGCGCTTCTAGCATTCCCTGCCTTGTCACAAAACCTTTTCCTCTGTTTTGTTTATTATCAATTAGTTTAAGGTTCTTGATTGTCTCGGTCATTTCACGCACTACATCAGCAGTTCTATCTGTTGAACCATCACTCACCACTATAATCTCATAATCATAATCTTGAGCTGATAGATATTTATCTATCTCCCTTAAAGTATGTGGTAATCTTTTTTCTTCGTTATATGCGGGAATTATCACTGAAAGCCGCATATTTTTGCACCTTAGAAGTATTTATTTATTATAACATTTTCTCAGAAAAAGGTGCTCTGAAGCATCCTCCGAAATACAACAACACTATATCTTTGTTAATACCTTGCATCCATCTTCTCCAACAGCTACCTCGTGCTCAAAATGAGCGGATAAAGATCCATCTTTTGTTAAGAAAGTAAAACCATCTTGAGATTTCTTGATTTTCCAATCTCCCATTGTAACCATTGGCTCAATACAAAACACCATTCCCTCTCTTATCATTGCTCCTGTGTGTCTCTTTCCGTAATTCAGAATCTGTGGTTCTTCATGAAGTTCTCTCCCAATCCCATGACCACAAAGATCCCGCACCACATTAAACCCTTGACTTTCAACATATCTCTGAATAGTATTGCCAATATCTCCGATTGTATTTCCAGGTCTTACTTTTCGAATTGCCATTCGTAAAGCATCTTTTGTAACTCTAATTAGTCGAGAGGCTTCTGGAGATATCTTTCCTACTCCAAGAGTTATAGCCATATCAGAATGAAATCCTTTATAGAAAAGTCCCAAGTCCAGAGAAACAATATCCCCTTCTTTCAATCTGCGCTCTGAAGGAATACCATGAACGATCTCTTCATTCACAGAAACACAAAGCGTCGCAGGAAACCCATTATATCCCTTAAAAGAAGGTTTGGCCCCAAATTTAAAAATAAGGTCTTGGGCAACCTTATCTAATTCTTTGGTAGTAATTCCTGGCTCTACTTTCCTTTTCAGCTCCTCCATAATTTGAGCCAAGATCTTGGCTCCTTCTTCCATTATCTGAATTTCTTCTTTTGTTTTAATGTGAATCATTGGAAATTTTGAGAACTTTTAAAATATCTTCATGAAGCTCAGCAGGGGTTTGTTTACCCTCCACTTCGTTGACTTGTAGACCTTCTTCTTTGAAATAATCTATTAAAGGAAGAGTTCTTTCTTTATATTCTTTTATTCTCACTTTCATAACTTCTTCATTGTCAAGCACCCGCACAATTAATTTCGAACCATCCAATGGACAGCGAGTAAGATTTTTTGTCTCCTCATTATACAAAATAGGATGTCGCATTAAAGAACAAAGACGCCTATGCGCATTTCTAAAGATAGATTCTTCTTCAGAAAGATTTATCAAGATTATATCAATATTCTCAGGTCCATATAATTCTTTAAGTAAAGGAATAACTTCTTTTCCCTCATAAAGTGTGCGAGGAGAACCAGCCATAACTAAATTTTTTCCTTGATGGAATAGTTCTTTTATTTTTTCTTTTATAAGGTAGGTAACAAAAGGAGGACTGCATAAAAAGCCTGTTTCAAACAATTTTTTCTCTTGAGAAATAAAAAACTTCTTTCCATCAACTTCAACAAAATCTCCTTCCTTTGCTTGCCTGAATTTTTCTTCCAAAATCTTGGATGTTTCTAAATAATAAAGATTGAGTTTTTCAGAAAGAAGAGAGGCTTGTGTGCCTTTTCCTGAACCAGGAGGACCAATAATGATGATAACTTTTCTTTTCATAGATTTAAAAATTAATTATTAAAATGTTTCATACTCTCTCATCCTAAGTTGAGCCTTTATTTGTTTCATCGTTTCAAGAACTACACTTACTACGATCAAAACTGCTGTACCTCCAATCAAAAATCGGAAAGCCAAAATACCAGTAATTCCTTGAATAATTGAAGGCAAAATTGCTATTGCCCCAAGAAATGTAGCACCAATGAATAAAATTCTGTTCAAAATATATTTAATAAACTGAGCAGTACTCTCCCCTGGCCTGATTCCTGGAATAAATCCTCCCATCTTCTGAAGATTTTCTGCAATTGCTTTAGGATCAAAAACAATAGCAGTATAAAAATAAGTGAAGGCAAAAACTAAAATAAAGTATAGAATTCCATAAACCCAAGGATTTTGAAAGAGATCATTTATACCTTCTGCTATACTTGCCAACACTCCTATACCAAGTGCAGAAAAGAAATTTGCCACCATACCTGGAAGAAGCATCAAAGATAAAGCAAAAATGATAGGAATCACTCCTGCCGGATTAACATTCAATGGCAGATAAGTAGAAACACCGCCATACATTTTCATTCCTCTTACTCTTTTTGCATAAGAAACGGGAATATTTCTTCTTCCTTCATTTATCAGAACTACCCCCGCAATAATAATTAACGCTACAGCAAAAAAGAAAATGTATGAAGGAATCCTCGATGGATTACCGCCCAGGTCTATATAGCTTTGGTATATTGACATCGGAGTTCGAGCTACAATTCCAGCAAAAATCAAAAGAGATATTCCATTACCGATTCCTTTTTCGGTAATAAGCTCTCCCAGCCACATTAAGAAAATGCTGCCCGCAACAACTGTTAGAATTGATTCAGCAAGTAAAAGAGGAGACATTTTTCCTATAATTCCTTGCCGCTGGAATAATGTCAGCATAGCAAAACACTGAAGAGCAGCTAAAGGAACGGTAAGAATTCTACCATACTGGTTAATTTTCTGACGCCCTGCTTCTCCTTCCTCCTTGTACATTCTCTCTAACTGGGGAAAAATCATCGTCAAAAGTTGCAAAATAATCACGGCAGTAATATATGGTCCTAATCCTAGCATTACAATAGAAAGGCGGCTCAATGCGCCACCTGTGAAAATATTCAAAAGTCCAAGCATTTGATTGGCAGCAAAAAATTCCTTCAATCTGGAAGTATCTATCCCAGGAATAGGAATATTTGCCATAATTCTAAAAACAACAAATACACCCAACACAAAAAGGACTTTCTTTCTTAAATCAGGAATTTTGAAGACTTGTAAAAAATTTTTAAACCACATATATATTTTAACTTTGTGTCTTAGTTGTCCTAATTTCTCCACCCGCTTTTTTTATTTTTTCCTGAGCCTTTTCAGAAAGCTGACATCCATATATAACCAAGGGTTTTTTAATCTCTCCTCTCCCCAAAATTTTTACTTCAGGAATTCTGCCTTTTTCTTTTTGAATGAGTCCTTTCTCAAATAAGATTCTTGGGCTTACTTTTTCTCTCTCAGAAAAATTTTTCTCAAGGACATCTACATTGATTATAGCAGGTTTTTTTGAAATTGGTCCAAATTTATAACCTCTCAGTTTGGGATATTTCTTTATTAGCTCTCTAATAATGGGCTGAAATTTAGCTCCCGCTCTTGCTTTCTGACCCTTTATTCCTCTGCCAGAATAAGTTCCTCTCTTTCCTCCTCTACCAATTCTTTTCTTTTTCTTTTTGGGATGATCTGGTTTTAACTGATGGAGTTGCATATTAGTTATTTTGATTTTATTTTTAGCTTTTCAAACGCAGAAAGTACAGCACGAGCGTTATTAATCTTATTCCTTGATTTTGAAAGCACCTTTGAAGAAATATCTTCTATCCCTGCCAAACTACAAATCACTCTTACTGTTCCACCTGCAACTAATCCTCTACCTTTTCTCTGAGGCCTAAGCAAAACCTTTGCTGCTCCATACTTTGCTTCCACCTCAAAAGGAATAGTTCCATTTACTATAGGAACTTCTATAAGATGTTTCTTAGCCTGTCTGGTGGCTTTTTCCACAGCCTGAGCAACATCTAATCCCTTACCAATGCCCAGTCCCACTTTTCCTTTTCTATTCCCTACTACTACCACCGCTCTGAAGCGAAGACGTCGCCCCCCTCCGGTCATTCTTTCAGTACGTGTCAAATCCAAAAGTTTAGATTCAAAATCTTCTTCTTTGGATACTGTTTCGTTTTGTCGAAAATTTTCTTCTGCCATTTATCTTAAGCTAAATATCTAAATATTTTTTATTTTAAAATTTAAGCCCTCCCTCTCTTGCGCCTTCAGCAAGAGCTTTCACTCTTCCATGATAAGCAAAACCTCCTCGATCAAATACCACTCTTTCAATATTTTTCTCTTTGGCTTTCTTGGCAATTAACTTGCCTACCTGATAAGCAATCTCGGTTTTCGTTAGTGATTTTTTGCCTTTTTTGTCTTTTAAAATATCTGATTTCTTGAGTTCATGATCACTGGCACTTAATATAGTTTTTCCTTCTTGATCATTAATTAATTGACAATAAATATGACGATTTGAACGAAAAACACAAAGTCGAGGAACTTGAGCAGTTCCAGAAATCTTGGCTCTTATGCGACGATGGCGCCTTAATCTTCTTTGTATTTTTTCGGAAATAGCCATAATTGCTTACTTGTTTCAAAATTATTGAGTTGCGCCTACTGCTTTCTTTCCTTCTTTCTTTATTATCTCTTCTCCCAGATATCGTATACCTTTTCCTTTATAAGGATCAGGTGGCCGAAGCTTTCTAATCTTGGCAGCTGTCTGTCCAACAAGCTGTTTATCAATTCCTTGAACAGTAATGATATTTTTTTCTACTATAAATTTTATTCCTTTTGGCTGTTTTACTTTTACGGGATGAGAAAAACCCAAATGCAAAACTAAAGTATCACCTTCAAGCGCTGCTCTATATCCTATTCCTCTTATCTCTAATTTCTTCTCGTATCCTTCCGTCACTCCTTGAATCATATTAGCCAAAAGCGCTCTCGTAAGTCCCCATAAGGCTTTGGTTTGCTTAGTTCTTTTCTTGGGTAAAACAAAAATCTTTCCCTCCCTTACTTCCACCCCAATTTCGGGACGATATTGATAGGCTAATTCACCTTTTGGACCTTTTATTTTAACAGTCCGGTTCTCTATCTTCACCTCTACTTCCTTGGGTATTTGAATTGGTTTTTTACCTATCCGAGACATACAAATTAATGTTACCAAATTTCGCAAATTATCTCTCCTCCTACCTTATTACGACGCGCTTCCTTATCTGTCATTAAACCTTTAGGAGTAGAGATAATAGCGATACCATATCCTTCTTTTACTCTTTTTATCTTCTTTACCGGCACATATACTCTCCGACCCGGCTTGGAAATTCTTTTCAGACCAGAAATTGCTGGTCTTCCATCTATATACTTCAAAGAAATCTTGATAACCTTTCTTGGCCCTCTTCCAACTTTGTTTATTTTCTCTACAAAATTATTCTCTTCCAAAATCTTGGCAATCTCATATTTTAGCCTAGAGAAAGGAATTCTCACCTCTTTCTGAGAAACAAGTTGAGCATTCCTTATTCTTGTTAACATATCAGCGATTGGATCGGTCATAATTTTGAGAAATTACCATGATGATTTTTTAACACCCGGAATTAACCCTCGATTAGCTAATTCTCTAAAGCATATTCTACATAAACCAAACTTTCTCATATATCCTCTTTTTCTCCCACACCGAAAACATCTCCGAACAATTCTCGTCTTAAACTTGGGTGGTTTTTTGGCCTTTGCAATTTGAGATTTTTTGGGCATCTTTATTTTTATGTATTCTTTATTGGAAATCCTAATAATTTGAAAAGTTCTAAACCTTCTTCTCTTGTCTTAGCATTAGTCACTACTGACACCTCTAACCCAAAAATTTGTTTTGCTTTCTCGGGTGAAACTTCAGGAAAAACAATGTGTTCTTTAATTCCAATAGTAAGATTCCCGTTTTTATCTATTGATTTTTGATCAATACCTTTGAAGTCTCTTGAGCGAGGAAGTGCAATGTGAATCAGACGTTCTAAAAAATCATACATTCTCTGACCTCTCAGAGTACATACAGCACCTACAGGCATTCCTTTTCGAAGTTTAAAACCAGAAATTGATTTTTTGGCGTTTTTTAACACTGGTTTTTGTCCTGTGATTAAAGCAAGATCGTTGAGTAAAAAATTTATAAAACTCTCTCTCTCCTGAGGAGTTTTATTGGTGACATATCTTCCAAAACCAACATTCACAACCACTTTCTTGATTGATGGTACAGCCATATCATTCTTATATCCAAACTTCTCTTTCATTTTCGGAATCACCTCTTTTTTATATTTATCTTTTAAATGAATTATCATATTTCTCTTTTACATTTTTTGCAAATTCTGTATTTCTTTTCTCCTTCAATTTTATAACCTACCCTCGTTGCTTTTTTACAATGAGGGCATATCAACTTTACATTAGAAACGTGAAGAGGAGCAGGCATTTGAACAATTTGGCCTTTCTCCCCTGCTCGACGAGGACGAACATGTTTCTTTACAATGTTTACCCCTTCAACAACAACTTTTTCTTTTTTTGGCAAAGCCCGAATGACCTTCCCCTTCTTGCCTCGATATTTCCCTGAAATCACCAAAACTTGATCTCCTTTTTTGATCTTCATATATTTAAACCAATTCTTGTGCTAAATTAGCAATTGTTGTAAAACCTTTTTCTTTTATTTCTCGTGGAATCGGACCAAAAATCCTTCCTCCTTTTGGTTCATTCTTAGAATCTATCACAACAGCAGCATTTTCACTGAAACGTATATATGTTCCATCCTTTCGGCGAAAATTTCTTTTCTGCCGTACAACTACTGCTCTCACCACTTGGTGTTTCTTTATTTCTTTCCGTGGTTCTGCTTTTTTAACTGTAGCCACAATTATATCGCCAATCTGAGCATATCTTCGTCGAGTCCCTCCTAAAACCTTAATGCACTGGAGCAATTTTGCTCCACTATTGTCTGCCACATTTAACATTGTTCTTTCTTGAATCATATTTAGAATACCAAACTAACTTATTTTTTTAATTACTCTCCATTTTTTTTCTTTACTGATTGGACGACATTCTTCAATTATTACCTTATCTCCCTCTTTCAGATCACTCATCTCGCAATGAGCTTTATATTTCTTGTGTACCATAAATCTCTTTTTATATTTCGGATGCATTTTTATTCTACCAACCTTCACCACAACAGTCTTCTGCATCTTGCAAGAAACGATTGTTCCTTTTAATCGACGTTTAGGCATAATTTTAATCTCTTTTTTCGTTTAAAATAGTAAGAATGCGAGCAATATCTTTCTTTACTTCTCTAATTTCTCTTATATTCTTTACCTTTCCGGAAGCCAAATTAAACCTCAACTCTCGTAATTTCTCTCGCCATTCCCTCAACATTTTCTGAAGTTCAGATTTTGATTTTCTACGTAACTGAGACGCCTTCATTGTTTTTTGACAAACTTAGTTTTTACAGGAAGTTTATCCCCAGCTTTCTTTAGTGCTTCTCTGGCTTTTTCTTCAGAAATTCCTTCTAATTCAAATAAAATTCGACCTTTTTTTACAGGGAAAACATAAAATTCTACATCTCCCTTTCCTCCTCCCATAGGAACCTCTGTACCTTTTCTGGTAATTGGCTTATCAGGAAATATCCTTATCCATAATTTACCTCCTTTTCTTGTATATCTCACCAAAACCCTTCTTGCTGCCTCAATCTGACGATCAGAGATCCATTTTGTCTCTAAACTTTTAAGCCCAAAACTGCCAAAATCAAGCTCAGTAGCACGCCTTTCCACTCCTTTTGATCTTCCCTTCTGCCGTTTTCTGTATTTTGTTTTTTTAGGAGATAATCTCATATCCTAATACCTAAAATGATTACTCGCTGGTACCTTTATACATCCAAACCTTTACTCCAATCACACCATAAGAACAATAAGCTTTCGCCTCTCCATAATCAATATCTGCTCTCAATGTCTGACGAGGAAGACTTCCTTCCTTTAACCATTCTGTACGAGCAATTTCTGCACCATTCAGACGTCCAGAAACTTGAAGTTTTGCTCCTTTTATTTCTTTGTTAGACATAACTTTACTTAAAGCTCTTTTTAATACCCGTCTATAAGGCACTCTTCGCTCCAATTGCTGAGCAATCCATTGGCTTACCAATGTTGCACTGGTCCATGGATTCTTAATTCCTTGAATTTCTAACTTTAACTCTTTTTTCTTTTCAATCTTTAAAATTTTCTTTATCAGTTTTTCTTTTAATTTTTCAACACCTTCTCCTCTTCTACCAATTGCTAACCCTGGTCTCGCACAGTAAATAATCACATCTATCCTACCAGGAAATCTTTCAATTTCAATCTTTTCTACCCCCGCATCTTTCAATTTCTCGGAGAGAAATTCTCTAATTTTAAAATCTTCCTCTAGATATTGAGAGAAATCCTTTTTTGTTATCCAACGAGAATGCCAATTAGATGTTTCTTTTACTCGGAATATCTTGGGATGGACTTTGTGAGCCATAATGTATTACTTCCTAAAATGCTTTTCTTCTAAATATTTTGGGTGTTATTTTTTGAATACGAGGCTTAGGAAGCTCCTTCTCTGGTTTTTTTGTTTTAATTATCTTCTCTGGTTTCTTCTTTGCTTCTTTTGATTCTTCTGCCCTGATAGAAGAAGGTTTTTTTCCTTTTTCCTTTTTCTTTTCTTTTGATTTCTCCTTTCTTACCTCTCCCTTCGGTGAAAGAATCAAAGTAATATGAGAAGTTTTTTTCTGAATCTCAAAAGCTTGTCCTCTCGCTCGAGCTCTCCACCTTTTTAGTTTCGGGCCCTCATCCACTGTAATTTTGGAAATATAGAGATTAGAATCATCAATACCTAAATTATTTTTTGCATTGGCCAGTGCTGACCTCAAAAGCTTAAGTAAGGGAAGCGCTGCTCTTTTTCTGCAAAAACTAAGCAAAACTTCCGCCTCTCTTGCACTTTTTCTTCTGATTAGATCAGCTACTAGGCGAACTTTTCTTGGCGCTATTCTCAAATATCTTAACTTAGCTCTAACTTCCATATTCTTAAGAAATTAATTATTTGGATTGCCCCATCTTTTCTCTTTCTTTCTGAGCAGCTTTTGCTTCTAGCTCTCTCTGCATCTTTCCTCCGTGACGGAAGAATTTGGTAGTCGGAGCAAATTCTCCAAGTTTGTGGCCTACCATCTCCTCAGTTACCTTAACAGGCACATGCTCCTTTCCATTATGCACTCCAAAGGTAAATCCAACCATCTCAGGTGTAATGGTTGAATCCCGCGACCATGTTTTTATAATTACCTTATCCTTCTCTGACTTAAACTTCTCTATCTTCTTGAGAAGTTTTGGGTCTACAAATGGACCTTTTTTAAGTGATCGAGGCATATAATTTTATTTCTTTTTCTTTCTGCGAGATATTATTAATTTGTCTGAAACCTTATTCTTTTTCCTTGTCTTCACTCCTTTTGCTGGTTTACCCCAAGGCGTCTTGGGATATTTCAATCCAATCGGTGCTCTTCCTTCTCCTCCTCCATGAGGATGATCAGAAGCACCCATTGCTGATCCTCTAACAGTAGGTCTTATTCCCTTGTGTCTCATACGCCCTGCTTTTCCTATTTTTACAAATCTATGCTCTGGACAAGAAACTGTTCCAATTGAAGCAAAACATTCTTCCGGTATTTTTCTAATTTCGGTAGATGGCATTTTGAGATGACAAAATTTTCCTTCATGTGCCAATACTACAGCTCCTGTGCCTGCACTCCTTACTAATTTTCCTCCTTGGCCTGGCATTAATTCAATATTATGAACAACAGTTCCTACAGGTATGTTTTTTAACTTCATTCTGTTTCCAATAGAAATCGGAGCCTTCTCCGAAAATAGAACCTCATCTCCTACCTTTAATTTGTGAGGAGCAATAATATATTTCCTTTCCCCATCAGGATATTCTATTAAAGCAAGAAAGGCTGTTCGATTAGGATCATATTCTAAAGCAATAACTTTAGCTGGTACATCTAATTTCGACTGTCCAAACTCAACAATTCTATAGAGTCTTTTTGCTCCTCCTCCTCTGTGTCTTACTGTAATCCTGCCAGCACTATTTCTGCCTGCTTTACTTTTAAGAGGTTTTGTAAGTTTCTTCTCTGGTTCTTTCTTGGTCAGGATCGAAAAATCCTTGGTCATCATATGTCTCCTTGCAGGAGTTGTTGGTTTATATTTTTTCATATTATCGCGGCAAAATCTCTATTTTTTGTCCTTTTTTTATTTTAACAATTGCTTTCTTAAAGCCTTTTTTGAAGCCACGCGTCCTTCCCAATCTTCTCCTCTTTGGAGGAACAGTAATTGTTCTCACATCCAAAACATCTACTCCATATAGCGCCTCTATTGATTTTTTAATCTCTGTCTTATTAGCATAAGGATATACTTTGAAAACATATTCATTGTTTTCACTCAGTTTTGTGGCTTTCTCAGTAATGTAGGGCTCTTTCAGTATTCTGTAAGCAAAAGGATAATTTTTCTTTTTTCCTTCTTTGGATTTCTTTTCTTTTTGAGCAGAAACTTTGTGCGCTGATTTCTCTAACTTTTCTGGCGCTTTCGACTCTTTTGAAGCTTCTTTTCTTTCTTTTTCTTTCTTTTTTAAAATGTCTAAAATAGGCATAGCGGTTTAATCTTTTTTATTTTGCTTTATTTTTCTTTTCAAGAAAAGTGTCTTTAATGATCTTTATTGATTCTTTGGGCATAATTAAATATTTAAAAGAAAGCAGGTCTAAAACATTAAGATTTCGTGCTTCTATTGTGGCTACTTTGGGAATATTCCTTGCAGAAAGCACAACATTCTTGTCCACTTCTGGTAAAGCAATGAGAGAGCTTTGATTCTTTGATGGAAGTTTATCTAAGATATTGACCATTGATTTAGTCTTTGGTTCTTTCAATTTTAGATCTTCAAGCACTATCAGGCACCCTTCTTTTGCTTTGGCAGATAAAACCATAAACAAAGCTTTTCTTTTCATCTTCTTGGGGATTTTTTTCTCAAACTTCTTTTCCTTGCGAGGACCAAAGGTTACTCCTCCGCCTATCCAAATTGGTGAACGAATAGAACCATGACGCGCTCTTCCTGTTCCTTTTTGAGCCCACGGTTTTCTCCCTCCTCCTCTTACTTCTCCTCTATCTTTTGTATGAGCAATAGGTACTCTTCTATTTGCCATCTGACAAACAGCCACTTGATGAACTAGGTCCTTATTTAAAGGGACTTCAAAAATTTCTTTCGGAAGCGAAATCTCATCTACTTTCTTTCCTTCTTGATTGTATACCTTGACATTCATAAAATTGTATGTTATAATTATAGCGTAATTCAAGGAGGTGATGGAAAAATGAATAAGAGGTGGTGGCTTTCGGCACCCGAGGCAAAAGCCAAAGGTGCGTTTTTTTATCCTTTTATCTCCAACAAGGTTCCTCTTCCTCCCGGAACTGCTCCTTTTATCGCTAAGATATTATTTTCTTTATCTATTTTTACTATTTCTAAATTTTTCACTGTCACTCTTCTAAATCCTGTTCTTCCTGGCATTTTTCTTCCTTTAGCAACTCTTTGAGGAAATGAAGAACCAACAGATCCAAGAGTGCGTGCCTCATGTTTTACACCATGAGAAGCACCTCTTCCTGAAAAACCCCATCGCTTTACTGCACCCTGAAAACCCTTGCCTTTTGAAATGCCTGAAACTTTTACCTTATCTCCTTCTTGAAAAATAGAAACATCGATCTGATCTCCTACTTTCAAGCCCTGAGCTCCTTTGAACTCTCTGAGATATCTAAATTCTTTTCCTTTCATTGTCTTCTTAATTTTCTTTGGCTTTTGAATCTTCTCAAATCCTATTTGTACAGCATCGTAACCATCTTTTTCTTTTGTCTTTATCTGTACTACTTGACAAGGTCCTGCTTTAACTAAAGTCACCGGAATTATTTCTCCGTTCTCTTTGAAAATTTGGGTCATTTCTATTTTCTTTCCAAGAATAAATTTAGACATAAATCCTTCAATGAAAAACTGGGCCACTAGCCCAGTTTCTCAGACTAGGCTCAGGCTTCCAAAATCAACTTTCTTTTAAACAAATTATCATAATTAATTTCAAATAGAGAAAACTAAGTCTTGATCTCGATATCTACTCCTGCAGGCAAGGTAATATCTCTCAACGTGGTAATAATCTTAGAATTAGGATTGGGAATCTCAATCAATCTTTTATGAATCCTCATCTCAAATTGCTCTCTTGAATCCTTATGGACAAAAGTGGAACGGTTTACTGTATATTTATGAATTTCAGTAGGCAAAGGAATCGGACCTATCACTTTCCCTCCGCAACGCAAAATACTTTCCACGATCTGTCGAGCGCTATTATCGATAATCTTATGATCATAAGCTCTAAGTTTCACCCGAAGCTTAGGCTTGACATGCTCTTGTTGGCTTTTCTTGGAGGATTCTTTCTTTGCGCCAGCCATCTCAGGATTTACTATTATTATCTATTATTATTTTGTGTTTTTTTATTTTATTATCTTTGTGACTACCCCTGCACCTACAGTCTTACCTCCTTCTCTAATAGCGAATCTTTGTTTTTCTTCAAGGGCTACAGGAGCAATCAATTTAACTTTGAGAGTTACAGTATCTCCTGGCATCACCATCTCTGTTCCCTCGGGCAAGGTAACTTCACCTGTGACATCTGTGGTACGGATATAAAACTGGGGCTTGTAGCCGGAAAAGAATGGAGTATGACGACCACCTTCTTCTTTAGTTAATACATACACCTCTGCTTCAAACTCAGTATGAGGAGTAATAGAGCCGGGTTTGGCTAAGACTTGACCTCTTTCGATGTCTTCTTTTTTAATTCCTCGAAGCAAAATCCCAACATTATCTCCTGCTCTTCCCTCATCTAAGGTTTTGTTAAACATTTCTATACTCACTACTACACTCTTCTGGGTGGGACGAAGTCCTACTATCTCTACTTCATCTCCTGGTCTTACTATTCCTCTCTCAATTCTGCCAGTAGGAACAGTTCCTCGACCAGCAATCGAAAACACATCCTCAATAGCCATCAAAAATGGTTTATCTATCTCTCTTTTTGGTTCAGGGAAATACTCGTCACAAGCCTTAATCAACTCTAAAATAGGCTTTGCTGCTTCCTCGTCTGCAGATTTTACCTCAAGTGCCTTAAGTGCTGAACCTCGAATTACAGGTATTTCATCACCGGGAAATTCATATTTCTTAAGAAGTTCACGAACTTCTGACTCTACTAGATCAATAATCTCAGGATCATCTACAGCATCACATTTGTTAAGAAACACTATCAAGGATGGTAAACCTACCTGACGGGCAAGCAAAATATGCTCGCGAGTCTGCGGCATAGGACCATCAGGAGCAGAAACTACCAAAATTGCACCATCCATTTGAGCTGCTCCTGTAATCATATTCTTGATATAATCTGCATGCCCAGGACAATCAATATGAGCGTAATGACGCTTCTCTGTCTCATACTCCACATGACAGATATTGATAGTTAACCCTCTTGCTTTTTCTTCTGGAGCAGAATCAATATCTTCCACCGTCTTCTCAGAAGCTTTCATTCCTTTTAATCTAAGGACATGCAGGATAGCAGCGGTAAGGGTAGTTTTTCCATGGTCGACGTGACCAATGGTTCCTATATTTAAGTGTGGTTTTGTTCGTTCAAATTTTTCTTTTTCTGCCATAATTTTTTAGAACAATTACAGCAAGCAATAAACAGAATTAACTGCTTACTACTTGCCTTATATTGTTCGTTTGTTTAATTTTATTTTTCGATCTGTATTTTTAATTATATTTAAATATTTTATTTTTCTCAAGCAATTTGTCAACTCCTTATTTCCTTTTTCCCTCTATAATCTCCTGAGCAATATTATCAGGTACCTTTTCATAGTGACTAAATTCCATTGTAAATGTTCCACGACCCTCAGTCAATGATCTCAAATCAGTAGCATAGCCAAACATCTCCGCTAAAGGAACCTTAGCATCAATTACTTTAAGATTTAATCTGTCGTGAGTTTGCTCAATCTTTCCTCTTCGTGAATTAAGATCTCCAATCACATCACCAAAAAATTCTGATGGGACTATCACTTCCAATTTCATTATTGGTTCAAGCAAAATTGGCTTTGCTTTTTTTGCTGCTTCCTGAAGAGCTATAGAACCCGCGATCTTGAAGGCCACTTCTGATGAATCAACTTCATGGAAAGAACCATCATATAATGTAACTTCCATATCTACCATCGGATATCCTGCTACAATTCCTTTTGCCATCGCTTCTTTTACTCCTTTCTCCACAGCAGGAATGAATTCTTTAGGAATAATTCCTCCCTTAATTTGATCAATGAATTCAAAACCTTTTCCTCTTTCTTTGGGTTTTATCCTAAGCCATACATGACCATACTGACCTCGACCTCCTGATTGTCTAATATATTTTCCTTCCGCTTCTGCTTCAGTAGTAATAGTCTCTTTATAAGCAACTTGAGGTCTTCCTACTTTTGCTTCAACATTAAATTCTCTTCTCATTCTATCAGTAATAATCTCCAAATGCAACTCGCCCATACCCGAAATTATTGTCTCACCTGTTTCAGGATCTGTTTTTACTTTGAAGGTAGGATCTTCTTCTGCTAATTTCTTTAATGCCAAGCTTAATTTTTCTTGATCAGCTTTACTTTTCGGCTCTACTCGGATAGAAATTACTGGCTCAGGAAAGGTTATCTGCTCCAGGACTATAGGATGGTTTGGGTCACAGAGAGTATGACCTGTTGATGTATTTTTTAATCCTACCGTAGCTCCTATATCTCCAGCAAAAAACTGATCTACCTCTTCTCTTTCTTGAGCATGCATTCGAAGAATTCTTCCAATCCTTTCTTTATAATCGGTATTTGCATTCAGAACATAAGAACCTTTGCTAAGAGTTCCAGAATAAACGCGGAAATAAGTTAAAGTGCCCACATAAGGATCTGTAGCAATTTTAAATGCAAGAGCGCAAAATGGTTCCGAGTCAGAAGGATGTCTTTCGATTTCTTTTCCTGTACGAGGATCCGTTCCTTTCACCGAAGGTAAATCAAGAGGGGATGGAAGATATTCGCAGATAGCATCAAGCAACGGCTGAATTCCTTTGTTTTTTAGGGCAGATCCTACCAAAACAGGAATAAGTTTATAATTACAAGTAGCTTTTCTTAAAACTTTTTTTAATTCTTCTATCGAAATCTCCTGGTCTTCTAAATATTTATTTAATAATTCTTCATCTTCAGCAGCAATTTTCTCTATCAGTTTCTCTCTCCACTCTTTGGCTTTTTCTACCAAATCAGAAGGAATTTCTTCCTCTACTACTTTCTCACCGAACTCGCCTTCAAATTTAATTGCTTTCATTTTAAAAAGATCAATAACTCCATCAAATTTATCCTCTGCCCCAATTGGAATTTGAAGAGCCACCGCGTTGGGAGAAAGTTTTTGAATAATTGAATCAAAACTTTTTTCAAAATCTGCCCCCATTCTATCCATTTTGTTAATAAAACAAATTCGAGGAACAGAAAATTTATCTGCCTGCCGCCAAACAGTCTCTGATTGAGGTTCTACTCCTGCTACACCATCAAAAACAACAACCGCCCCATCCAAAACTCTCAAAGATCTCTGGACTTCTACAGTAAAATCAATATGACCAGGAGTATCAATGATATTAATTCTATATTCTTTTCCTTTTATTTTTTGTGTCTCTCCTGGGGTCCAGAAACAAGTAGTAGCAGCTGAGGTAATAGTTATTCCTCTTTCTTTTTCCTGAACCATCCAGTCCATGATAGCCTGTCCCTCATGAACTTCTCCTATTTTGTGAGAAATTCCTGTATAAAACAAAATGCGCTCAGTTACCGTAGTTTTACCGGCATCAATATGAGCAATAATTCCGATATTTCTATATTTTTCTATGGGATATTCTCTTGGCATAAAATAAAAAAATTTTTATTTGCTAAATTAAAAATTAAAGACTATTGAGCAAGATGTGCAAAAGCACGATTGGCCTCGGCCATTCTATGAACATGTTCTTTCTTTTTTACAGCATCTCCTGTGTTTTGAGAAGCGGCTATTAACTCTTCAGCAAGTTTATCTTTCATAGACTTCCCTTTTTTGGATTTTGCTGCTTCAATAATCCAACGCATAGCCAATGTTATTCTTCTATCTTTCCCTACTACAACAGGAATCTGATAAGTTGCCCCTCCTACTCTACGAGGTCTCACCTCAAGCAATGGCCCTACATTCTTAATTGCTTCCTCAAAAACTTCAAGAGGATCTCTATTTGTTTTCTTCTTAATCTTATCAAATGCTTGATAGACAATTTTTTGAGCAATTGTCTTCTTTCCCTTTCTCATCACATGATTGATAAACTTGGCCACTAATGTGCTATTGTAGAGATAATCAGGAGCAATAGGTCTTTTCTTTTTCTTTCCCATATTTTTTATGATTTAGGTTTCTTTGTACCGTATTTAGATCTTTGCTTTTTTCTTCCTTCCACTCCAGCAGCATCTAAGACTCCTCTTACCACATGATATCTCACACCTGGCAAATCTTTCACTCTTCCCCCTCGAATTAAAACTACAGAATGCTCCTGTAGATTATGCCCTTCGCCTGGAATATAAGCAGTAACTTCTCTACCATTGCTCAATCTTACTCTTGCTACTTTTCTTAAAGCAGAGTTAGGTTTCTTGGGTGTAACCGTGGAAATCTTTACACATACCCCTCTCTTAAATGGCGAAAGATATCTTGAAGGACGGTTCTTGAGCGCATTAAAACCAAATTTCAAAGCCCGGCTCTTTTCACGAGTCTTTTTTTTCTTTCTTGGTTTTCTGATTAACTGATGAATAGTAGGCATGGAAGAAATTAAAATTAATTAAGCGCGAAGCGCTTGCTGTAAAATTAGCAAATAAACAAACATATGTCAAGTCTGCAGAACCAAAGGAGATCCTACAATTAATTTATAGATGATCTCAATCAAAGGAAATAACCACTGCAGAAAAAAGAATATAACAATCAGCAATATGAAAAATCCATACTGCAGAAGGAATATTTTAATAGAACGCAAAGATTCAGGAAGAAAAGTAAATAAAATATGAGAACCATCTAATGGAGGAATGGGTATTAAATTAAATACTGCCAATAAGATATTAATAAAGACAATGTAACTTAAGATTGTATAAAAAGCAGGAGACATTAAGAAATGCGGTAAGAATCTTAAAATTAAGCCAAGAACGCATGCGATACCCAAATTAGCCGCTGGCCCTGCTAAAGCAACCTTTGCCTGACCATATTTTTGATCCCGAAGATTACAGGGGTTAATAGGAACAGGTTTCGCCCAACCAAACAAAACAGGGCTTCTTGCAAGAATTAATAAAAGAGGTATCAATACAGAACCAAAAAGATCAAGGTGAGCAATAGGATTTAAAGTAAGACGACCGGCATATTTTGCTGTCGGATCTCCTAAATAATTTGCTACCGCTCCATGAGCAATCTCATGCACGATCACAGAGAAGATTAAAATAATAAGTAAAAAAAGGTATACCATAATCTTTCTCAATAATAACAAAAACAAAAACTCTTGCCAAATTTTTTTAAAAAAGATATATTATTTTATATGGCCAGACAATGCGCAATATGTAAAAAAACAGGGATTATTGTAAAGAAAAGAAAAAAACTCCGAGGGAAATACAACCCCACTACAAAAAAGAAAAAATATCCCAATCTTCAGTGGACTCGTCTTCCAGATGGAAGAAGAGTTCTTGCCTGTACTAAGTGTATCAAAACTCTACATAAACACAAATAAAATACGGGCTGTAGTACAACGGTTAGTATTTACCCTTGGGGTGGGTAAGATCCCGGTTCAACTCCGGGCAGCCCGACAAAGGATTTCGGGTGTTATTTAATTAAATTTTTATGAGACTTCTTTTTTTGAAAGTCCATAAATTACTGAAAGAGCGCGGTATAAAAATAAGATTCTTTAAGAACGAGAAAAAGGCTCTTAAAAAAATAAAAGGAAAAGAGATAATCACAAATAATAGCGAATTCACCAAAAATTTGCTTGAGGAAGCGGGTTTTTATTTTTTTCATATTGTTGACCAAGCTAGTATTGAAACAGTAGAAACCATCAAAGGAGAGATGAAATCGATAAACGCAAGAGAAATTGTAGCTATTGGAGGAGGAAAGGCAATTGATGTAGGCAAAAAAATAGCGGCTGATTTAGGAATAGATCTAATTTCTTTCCCTACTGCTCCTTCCCATGATGGTTTAATCTCTAGAAATTGTTCTCTGTATGATGGTAAAAAAAGAAAAACAATTCCTGCTGTTTATCCAAAAAAACTTTTTGTACCTCTTCCATTATGGAAAAATTCGGGAAATCTAAAAAAAGCAGGTATCTGCGACCTGCTCTCCAACTATGTTGCTTTGCAAGATATAAGTTTAGCAGAAAAAAGAGGAGAAAAGTTTGAATCTCTATATAAATTTTTGAGTTTTGAGGCAACAAAATTAATCAATTCTCTAAAAGAAAAGGACCTCGCTTACGCTCTCATTCTTTCTGGACTAGCAATGGAGAAAACCTCTCGCTATTGCTCTGGTTCAGAACACATTGTGGAGAGATTACTTGAAGAGAAAATCAGCAACACCTACCTTCACGGACAACTAGCAGGAACAGGCACTTTAATATCAGCAAAAATTTATTCTAAATTTGCCGATAGATTTCCAAACCTCAGATTTGATTCAAAGAAGTTATTTGATTTTGTGATAAGAGAAATGAAAAAAAATAATGTGCTTGAGTTTGCTATTTCTCCATTAAAAAATGAACAGTTTGAGCCAGAATGGCTTAAAGAACTCTCAGATATAAGACCAGAACGCTATACCTTATGGAACGAAGTAAATTCTCATGAGATAGACTGGCATGAAGTAATACAAGAAATCAAAAGTCTTAAATAAAAAGAAAGTCGCGAGACTTTCAATTTTAAGGCCCTGCCTTTTCCTTCTAGCCGATCTTTCTGGAAAAAGAGTCCAAGTGGATGCTCGTCTCTTAATCCACGGATTAAGAGAACGTTGAGCTTCCTTTGAGAAGGTTTGTCCCAGAATCTTGCTAGAAGGTTCGACAGGGCTCTATATTATTATATCTTTTACTTAAAACCTGTGTCAACCGAAATCAGTTTTTATTTATTGAATATCTACATCAACGTTAGCTTCATTAGATTCGGCACCATGAGTATCTTTTACTGTATAAGTAAAGCTATCCGAACTAGGCGCAATGTATAAATCTGTATTTGAGTATACGATTTTGCCATGCACTATATGCACTTCTGCAGGATCTCCATTTTTATCTCTTGCCCTATAAAAGGCTCCATTATGTTCGATATACATCTTCCCAACTAATCCATCAGGACAATCAAAATCTATTATATAATATCCATCTCCAAAATTTAATGTGTAACTGTCCCATTGATTACATGAAGAAAAAAATATTATTGCTCTTGTACCATCAGGAGCAGAAGCTCCGTCAATATATGCGTACCCTCGTACGGTACGAGGAACACCTCCACCACAGCAATGATCTCCTGGACATTGTATTCCTCCTGGATCAGAAGTGGTTCCGTCATTTGTATAGGTTATAATACCATTTACTAAATTGACACTTGTAGTACCTCCTTTAGGCTTTTCTATAATACTAACAGTAGATGGATCTATCTCGCCTGGATGCTCACCTGGAGTATTAGGGTCTACATCATTAGCTAAAACATCGATATCCACAGGAGTGGTACCTGCCGTAGTAGCAAAATCATCGTTTGCAATAGGTGGTACATTGCCTGAAGGAGGAGAAGTGTAAACAATACCTCTGCCTCCCATAGAATAGACCTCATAGGAAGGCATAGTTTCGAGGTCAGCATGGAGTTTGTATTGGGAAGCAGAAGAAGAAGAAATGTACTGATAAGAATAGAATTTTGAACCTTCTGTTTGAAGAGCTCTTGGGTCTTGAGGTAAATCCTTGATGTAATGAGGAACTAGAGCATCTCTTAGATAATCACAATATCTTGGATCCGAGGGATCTGTAATTTCCAGAGAACACCAGGTTTCTGACTCTGTGGAGGTAGGATAATGACCATGGTCGATATAATACATCTGAATCGCCTTTCTTATATCATTTATCTCGGCTATTCTTCTGGAATCTCTACCTCTTGCTTTGCTTGGGGCAAGATAATATACATATGTAAGCGTAGCAATGATAACTATGATAGTAATTATTACCAACAATTCAGGAATAGTAAAACCTTTGTTTTTGGATGAATTTGAGAAAGGATACATATCTTTTACTGCTTAGACAGATAATTGACTTTTATTTTGATAAATAATCGACTTTTATTAATTTTAGCAAATTAACCAACCAGAGCAATTAGGCTCTGTTATAAGTTTAATACCTCTACCATTTGTTTTATCATAGAAACTACTACCGGTGGAGGCATCAGGCTATAGGAGAGATTTCCGTAATCGTCATAGAATTGCCAGGGCTTTTTAATAATTTTTATCTTCCCGTTTTCTAATTCATAACTATATTCAGGTGTAATCTCATAATCATCGATAAATTCTTCTGCTTTATCTACAGGAATAGCATTTCTCAAAAGTATTTTAGGTACTCCATAAAGAGAGAAAGCTTTTTTTATCAACTCTTCATCCTTTTTGAGACGCTCTTTTATCAGTTCAATTCCTGCCTGATCTCCTTCTTTCTGAATCATCCTCTCTCCTTTGCATTCAGGATTATCACATATAAGATAAAATTCTTTCTTTTGCTTGTCGTAGCCGATTTTTGAAGTAGGAAGGAGTTTAAGATTTCTTGAAGTATGACATAAGGGACAAATACGTCTCCATTTTATTCTTTCGTTGATCACTGCCTCAGGAACATCGATTAAAACAAATATATCGGGATCCTCACGATAATCAATAAGATTTCTAAAAAATAGCGAATAAGACACCTGGTCAAGATCTCTGGGAAATCCGTCAATGAAAAGAGATTTCTTTGGCATCTTACTTATTTCTCTTTCTATTAGAGCCAAGATAAATTCTGTAGGTAAAAGAGTTTTGGTGCTTCTATGAAGTAAAGCCTGGATAGTTTCATCCACTGAAATATATCCCCTGTAATTTTTTTTCAGCCAATCAACCAATTCCTCTTTTTTTTCTTTACTTGAAAGAACCTCTTCATGAACCTGGCGCACAATGTCGCCCACTGAAATATGAGCCACTTTTTCAGACCCAACAATCTCACTAAACATCTTTGAATAGGTTCCTTTGCCGGAGTTCTTTTTTCCAAGAAGATAAACAATAAAGCTATTCTTTTCTAAATAGTTTTTTAGTTTTTTAATTTCCTCTCCGGCTTTCAACTGAAAATATTCCTGTCGTTGAGAAGGATCAGTTAAATCGAATTTCTTATCTAGCCCTTCTATTTTTGTCTTGAATATTGGAAATTCCATTTTCTTAAATCCAAAATTACTTTATTTACTTTATTTTGTAATTTAACCCGTCTGAGAATATTTTTATATCGCCGTTTAGATCAGTTCTTAAAATTTTCATACCATATTTTTCTAATTTTTCCAATGTCTCTTGATGAGGATGACCATAAGGATTGTCCTTGCCTACTTCAATCACAGCTACTTCAGGAAGTACTGCTTTCAGGAACTTCTCATCTGTGGAGGACTTACTTCCATGATGAGCAACCTTCAAGACAGTAGATTTTAAATTTTTTTCTCTCAAGAGAAGTTTTTTCTCTACAGATCTATAAACATCTCCTTCAAATAAAAAAGAGATCTTACCAAAAACTAATCTGCTCACAACAGAGGTATTGTTAATATTCTTTACTTTCTTGTCCTCAACACTTTCCTCGGGCCATAAAACAAAGAGAAAAACATCTCCTAATCTTATATATTGTCCTCTCTTGGCAATAATCACTCTACTACCTTCTTCTTGAATCCGTCTCTTCCATTCGTTGTATTCAGAACTATCTTTTAATACCCCTGTCCATAAAATATTTTCTACATCAAAACTATCCAAGACATCAATCAATCCCCCCATATGATCATGCTCGGGATGAGTGAGAATGAGAAGATCAATGCTTTTATCAAAAAAAGACATTTCTCTGCCCAGTTTTTCTACCACACCAGAATCAGGACCACCATCAATCAAAATCTGATGCCTTTGCGGTGTTTCAATAAAAATACTATCTCCTTGACCTACATCAAAGAAGCAAACCTCAAGTAATTGAGGTTTGCTTAAATCATAGACTCCGATCCAAATCAAGACATCAGCTACCAACAAAAGAGGAATAACCTTATAGATCCTTTTGGAGATCATTATCCTGCAAGATATTGAAAATCCTAATGAGCTTTATTTTTTTCCATATCCTTAACTTCTTTTAATTTCTTCTGAATCGTTTTCTCTACCCTCTTTTCTCCCCTTCCAAAACCAAAGAGACTAAACATTAAAATACTTCCCAGAATAATTCCTGTGAAATTTATAATAAAGAACATTAAAGACCCTGCAATTATATTCTTGTCTAATATATTCAGTCCTATTCCCAAACCACATAGAGGAGGAATAAGTGCTACAGCAATAATTACTCCTGAAATAAGGTTTTGGAGATGAGGTTTTACCCAAAAATATGTTCCTACAACTCCTGCTATGAAAGCAATCAAAAAGTACTCGAAATTGGAAGCGGTTCTTAAAAGAATTTCAGGAGTAGCTTCTTTCACGTTAAAAATGAAAGATATCACAAAAGAAGTCACTATAACAACTCCAACAATTTTTGCAAAATCAAAAAGGCTCTGAGTAATAATGGCTTTTCTACACACAACCACTCCTAATCCAATAATCAACAGAGGAGAGATTAAGGGTGCCAAAATCATTCCTCCAATTACCACTGCTGGATTGTTCAAAATCAGACCCAATGTAATAAGAATAGTAGAAGAAATCAAAAGAAAATAAAATTCATGAGTTAAGATACTTTCCTCTATCAATTTTTCTATTGCCTGTTTCTTTTCAAACATAGAAACAGGCACAACACTTTCTTTCTGTGGAGTCATTTTAGAGAGAAAAATTTAAGGATTTCTGCGTTTTTTCTCTATTTACTGGGCAGGAACTTAAACATCTTGGTACCACAATCAGGACAAACACCTGTGATTGCCTTTCTCTCTACTCCCCCTTTTCCCTTAATTACAATTTCCTTTGGGTTTTTTATCTCTTTTTTCTTTTTGCACTTAACGCAATATGCTTCGGCCATAATTTTAAAAAGACAGAAAAAAAATACGACCTTTTATGATATCTTTGCAGGCATTTATTTACCAGATCCTTGAGCCAATACTTCCCTTACTTTCTTTAGTAGTTCATCAGAAGTTGTATTTGCTTTAACTAAATATCCATCTGCTTTCAATTCTCTTGCCTTCTTCTCTTCTTCTTCAGAATAAAGATTAGATAAAATAATCACATGTGTTCCGGCCAGCTCTGGATCAGGATTTTTTCTTATACCTTCCAGCACCTCAAACCCATTCATCTTCGGAAGAATTATATCAAGCAATACTAAATCAGGTCTTTCTTCTTCTAACTTCTTCAACCCCTGTTCTCCATCTTTGGCTAAAGTAATCAAGAATCCTTCGTCTTCTAATACTCTTGCACAAAGCTTCCCAAAAAAGGGGTCATCTTCTATCATTAAAATTTTTATTTGTTTTTCCATAATGATTTTATTTTTTAATTGTAACAAAATTATTTGGAAATTTCCATTATTTGGGCAACCATTTCTTAATTTTCTTTATTACATCCTCCAATCGAGTCTCTGTTTTCACCAGGTATTCCCGAGCACCACGGGCTAACGCTTCTTTTATATCAATCTCCTGTGCCAAGTTAGAAAGTACAATCACAGGAATATTTTTTGTTCTTGAGTCTTTTCTTAAATCATCAAGAACGTCAAATCCATTTTTTCTTGGCAGAATCAAGTCAAGGATGATCAAATCAGGTTTCTCACTAAGGGTCTTGTTAATTCCCTCTATCCCATTTGTTGCTTCAATAAACACAAATCCTTCTCGGGTTAATTTATCTCGATAGAGCTTTCTTAAAAAAATATTATCTTCCATCATTAGAATTTTGGGCTTTCTTCTCTTTTTTACCATTTGAGAAATTAAACAAAATTAAGCAATAGGTAAGGTAAAATAAAAAGTCATTCCTTTATCTTTATTTCTTTCAAACCAAATTTCTCCTCCGTTTAGTTGAATAATAGCTTTGCTTATATAGAGACCGAGACCTGTTCCTGAAGGATTTAACACCACTGCTTCCTCAGATCTGTAGAATTTGGAGAAAACTTTCTTGAAATCTTTTTTAGGAATTCCAATACCATTATCTTTACAAGAAAAGAGAACTTTGTTTCCTTTTCTTTTAAGTTCTATTACCACTTGCGCTGGTCCTGAAGACTTATACATTATCGCATTTGAAATTAAATTCTCAATTACATAATAAATTTTAGAAGAATCTACATAAACTTTAGGTAATTTTGCAGGTTTTTTAAAGACAATCTCACAATTAGAAGCCTTTGCCCAAGAAGAAAGATTATTTATTACCTCTCTACATATCTTAACTAAATCAGTTTCTCTTGGTTTTATTTCATATTTTCCCTCTTCAATCCGTGAAACATCTAAGAGATCTTTAACGATCTTCGAAATTACTTCTACATTCTTAAGAGCATCTGTTAGATATTCCTTTTGTTTTTTATTTAGCTTACCTATCTCTTCTGAGAGTAAAACTTCTAGATACCCGTAAAGAACAGATATAGGGTTTTTGAGTTGGTGAGCAACTATAGAAACCGCATCAGAAACTCTTGCTTTTTTTGAAGGATGTTTAGGCATCTTTATCCGGGGTTATTTAAATTATTCTAACACAAAATGTCCGAAAGTGAAACTTCCGGACATAAAAGTTCTTATGATCTCAAAATTTTTTATAAATTTTATCTGGTTACGCTAATCGTTATAAGTTCAGCACTAGGCGCAGAAACTGTTACTCGACCTGTAGTAGCATTCTGGACAATATAGTAACCTGTATCATAGTTTGAACAATCAGTCCACGAACCAGTCACAGGATCAACTGGCATTGCAGCTAAATAAGTAGGAACAAGGCAAGAACAGATATCATATCCGCCGCTACTTGCCATCTTTTTACTTGTGGTGGGAAGATCACCAGCAGCACATGTCCAATTCCCTTTGTTATCAATCATATTCTGGTGAACCGCATTCAGAATTGCATTCACATCACTTGAACGTTGAGCATCTCTTGCCTGAGCAAACTGATGAGCAGGATTAATAGCAATAATTACAATAGCAGCAAGAATAGCAATAAGACCAATCACCAAAAGTACTTCTATTAAAGTAAAACCTCTTTGAGATTTCATCATAATTCTTTTGGTAATTTAAAAATACAAACAAAGACCTTTTATTGAGTATTTTTTATTGCTTTTTAGCATAACGAGAAAATATCCATCCCGCTTTCCCTTTTTCTATTTCTATTTTATACCATTTATCAAATTCATCCAATAGTGGATAACTCTCTCCTGGATAGATCTTTTTTATAACAGGGTATTGGGTACCCGGCCCCATTCTTACATTAAGCCATCCTGTTTCTGTTGGTTGTATAATCACTTCTTCAATTATTTCTTGTGATGTGGTTGCTTGAGAGGTGGTTGCTTGAGAGGTGGTTGCTTGTGATGTGGTTGCTTGTGATGTGGTTGCTTGTGATGTGGTTGCTTGTGATGTGGTTGCTTGAGAGGTGGTGGTTCCTTCTTTGGGAACTATCTTGAAATGAGGCTCTTTTTCTTTATGAGGAATTTGTTGAGAAGAAGGAATTTCTTTGAAAGATGGCTGCTGAAGTGGTTGAGGCAGATGAAATCCAATCACAAGAATATAAGCAATCCAAAAAATGACTGCGAAGATAAAAAGTAATATAATCTCAAGCACTCGATAAATCTTCTTTCTATCTTTCTTATCTTTCCTTGTATAAAACATTTTCTTTTTTTCTTTCAAAGAGGGCAATAAATTAATCTCTTCTCCTAAAGGGTCCTTTTCAATCCCGCGCAAAGCCAGTCCAGCCACGGTGTTGAAAAGAGCAGAACTTTTTTTCAATTGAGATGCCAAGGAAGCGACAGATACTTTTACTTTGATACCCAAAGAAGAAAAGAGAACATTCTCAATCTTAGGTAATTGGGAAGAACCACCAGTAACAAGAATCATCTGAACTTTTTGTCCATGATATTCAATAATCCTTTCTATCTCTTTAATAAGTGGTCGAATAGCCTTTTTTAGCAAAAGGGCCACTTTCCTATCTTTTTTCTCATCAAAACCAACCTTCCTTTTTATCTTCTCTGCCTTTTTTAAATCAAGGCTCAACTCCTTTGCAAGTATGCTTGTAAAATATTGACCTCCTATATCTACAGTAACTGAATCGTGAAGATTGGCATATTTATCAAAAATACTGACATTGGTGATTTTGGCTCCTATATCAAGAATGATAATACTGTTCTCAAGTTTTTTATCCTCAAGCAAAGCTCTGCCAGTTGCTAAAGACTCTGGCTCAATAGCAACGACATTGACTTTAAGTTTTTTCAATATTTCGAGATAATCATCAACTACTTCTTTTAAGGTACCAGCAAACAAAACATTATACTCCTTTTGTGTTTGAGAGGTGATTTTATAATCCCAATATAATTTTTCGATCTCCAAAGGAATAGTCTTCTCTGCTTCACTTCTGACCGCATCTTCTATCTGTTCTTTTTTTAACTCCCTTGGTATTTTGAATATGCATATAAAAGTCTTGGAATCAGGAAGCGCAAGAATAACATTTCTTGCCTTAATTCGAGATTTATTCAACACCTTCTCAATTTCTTGAATTAATTTTTCTTTGTTCAAAATAAACCCATTCTCTACAATCCCTTTTTCTAAAATAATCCTCCCGAATTTCTTTATCTTTTTGCGCCTATTGATCTGAAGTACCTCAATGGAAAAGTCACTTATATCCAGACCAAAGATTGGTTTTCTAAAAATACAAAACATATAAAAAATTTAAAAATCACTAACTTCCTGCCAAGATTTAATCACCATTTTGGGATTTACTTGGCTTACTTCTATTTTTATTTTTCTTGTGTATGAATGAACAGTACCTGTGGTTTTTATTATTCTATCAAAGTTTCCGCTTCCCTCAACAGGCAAGATACTACATTCCCCTTCTTCTATACTGATAGTTTCATTACCATGATATGCCAAGTTATTCTTCAATTTCATTAAAGCATCTTCGGCACAAAGCATAGCTAGATAGAAAGCCTTGGTAGACTGATTTTGCTTCAATCCCATATCTGCTTCGGAAACTCCGAAGAGATTCACATCTAATGCAACAATTAATGCTACCGTTACAATTATCATAATTGAGATTAAGGCAATATAACCTTTTTGTTTCTTTTCTTCATCTAACATACCACTCACAATTAATATATGATGAAAATCCTTCAAGAGAATTGCCAAGATTCCAGAACCATTTGGTCTCTTGCCACGAGCATCCATATTGAGGATCGTTTTCTGAAGGACCACAGGAATCTGGGTCAGGAAAAACTCCACAAG
>JAGGWD010000010.1 GCA_021157625.1 bacterium
ACTCAATATTATGCTAAGATAAAATAATAAAATTAAAATTTATAAAAATATGAAATTTTTTAAAAAACATTCAAAAAGCTTTACTATTATAGAGCTTATTATAGCAGTAGCCATCATTATTATTCTTTCTGTAATAATCATTGCTAACTATGAATGGGGAGGATATCAAATAGAGCTCCAAGAAGCTACTCAGAAGGTAGTTCAGGATATGTCAAAGATTAGAAATGAGACACTTTCTTCTCCAATAACCTCATCACCTCCCGGAATTTATATAAAAGTTTCTTCTTCTAAGTATGTGCTTTTTAGAGATCTTGATAGCGATGGTGAATATGATGAAGGAGAGGCACAACAGATAGTTGATTTAGGAAAGGATATATATTTCCAAACATTTGAGTGGGATCTAGAAAATGACGAGAGAAAAGGTACGCCCGGTTCTCTTACCCTCTTTTTCATTCCTCCAGAACCAACTGTAAGGATTATTGTGGGAGGAGAGCAAAAGAATGCTGCGGTTATTATTCTTTGGAGCAAGAAAGCCGAAGCTACTTCTTCAATTTTCATCACTGAAACCGGATTAATTGAGGTTAGATAATTTCTAAATAATGGAAAGTAAAGGCTTTACCATTATTGAGTTAATAATTGTTGTTTTTATAATAATTGTTCTTTCGGTAATCGTGGTTGCAAATTATGAATGGGGAGGATATGAATTAGAACTTGGACAATCTGCTCAGCAGTTAGTTGGAGATCTTCAGTGGGCAAGAGAAAAATCTATTTCTTCGGGCGATAAATCGTATGGCGTTTGTTTAGAGACCCAGACTTCTACCTACATTCTGTTTGAAGATAAAGATAATGATTTGAAATATGATGCTTCCCAGGATATATTATTGGAGAGAGTAAGATTAAGAGAAAATATTCTTGTGACAAAACTTGATATTGGAGTAAGTACTCCTACAGCTAACATAGTCTTTGTTCCTCCAGAACCTTTAGTAAGAATCAATACTGATAAGACTTATGTGTATATTACTTTATGGAGCCAGAAAAGTAATGCCACCACTGCTGTCTTTGTACATTGGTCAGGGTTAGTTGAAATTAAGTAAATAGGAGATATGCAAAAAAATGCTTTTACAATTATCGAATTGATGATTGCTCTCTTTATTCTATCTCTCGGGATATCAGGGGCTTTTATTGTATTGAGAGATATTTCTGTGGCTTCATCTATCTCTACTTCTCGGCTGACAGCTGTTTTTTTAGCACAAGAGGGGATAGAGGTAATAAGAAACATCAGGGATTACAATTGGGCTAAGGGTATTGAATGGGATACAAATATCAACGAAACAACAGATACTCGACTTCAATATGATAGTGATAAATTTCCTGATACCGATATTACCAGCTGCGGTACAGCCGGTCATCCTTGTTTTTTGGCAGTTTATCCAGGAGAGGAAAATGGTTTTTTTATGTGCAGATCTGCTGGTGAATTTAAAAGAACCATTACTGTGGAAAAAAAAGATTTGGATGGGGATGGAAAAAACGACAAGATGCATGTTATTTC
This sequence comes from bacterium, assembly GCA_021157625.1. Lineage (GTDB taxonomy): Bacteria > Patescibacteriota > Minisyncoccia > Minisyncoccales > JAGGXC01 > JAGGXC01. Next base: position 1,550 of record JAGGWD010000010.1, read on the forward strand.
TGAAGTAGAATGGCAACAGCATGGAAGAACTTTTAAGGTCTATGCAATTGAAGATTTATATAATTGGTGGAGAGCACAATAATCAAACTTCTAATTATGATGGTTAGGAACTCAGGAATGAAAAAAGGAAAAAGAAAAAAAGGATTTACGTTAGCTGAAGTTTTGGTTAGTGTTACTGTTTTTTCTTTAGTTTTTGGGTCAATAACAAGTCTTTATGTTATGAATTTAAAAGCTCAAAGAAAATATTTAGCTGTTCAACAACTTTTAACTGATGCAGGATATGCCATGAGTTATATGAGTTCTCAGTTAGAGAGAGGTTTGACTCAAGCCTATTCAAATTGTCCTGACACCAATTGCTGTATGGAGTTTGATGGTGAATGCCCAGACGAAGTCTCTTATATGACTACATCTATTGGAATAAGATTTATAAGTCATAGAGGAGAATGTGCTGAGTTTAATTGTTTGCCAGCCGAGAAACGATTATATCAAACAGTTACTTGTCCTCCTCTATCGCTACATGCTGGTTATATTACTGCTTCAGGATTGAGTGTTGATGCGTTTCGGATAAATCTAATAAGGGGTAATACTACAACAGAGTCAAAAGCTCCAAGGATAACAATTTATCTTAAAATGAGCACTACAGGTAAAGAGAAAAGTTCAATAAAACTTCAGACAACTATTTCTAAGAGAAGATTTTGATAACGTAAAATAAATATGAGGTTTACAAATACAAAAGAAAAAGGAGTTTCGATTTTTCTTGCTTTAGTAATTTTAGTAATTCTTTTAGTTGCTACTTTTGGACTTATTGATGTTTTGCTAAGACAAAAAAGGACAACAAAGGAAGTTAATCTTTCTGCTATTGCTTTGGGTGCAGCAAATGCTGGTATTGAACGAATATTTTATCTGGATAAAAGATGTATCGAAGACTCTTTTTTCTGTAGTAACGGAATGTGCGATGGCAATCCATGTTGTAAAAATGATTGCTCGGGACTTAGGTCAGGAACTACCATACATGGCACTGTGGATGTTCCCAATTCTAGTGAATCTGCTAGTTACTCAGTGGTCTTTGGAAGAAATTGTGGTATAAATACCGCAACCTCTACAGGTTCCTATAAAGGAATAAACAAAACAATATCTGTTTCTTTTGGTAAGTCAAAAATAGGCGCCTATCTGAATTCGGCTACAGGAACATGTCCATGTAATCCACCAAGCTGTCAATATTATTCCTGTGATGAGATTTGTGAGGCTTTGGATTGTGTATGCTATACTGTAGGAACAAATACAAGTAGCCCTCCAGAGAGTTATGATAAACAAGGAGTTTTTTATAATACTTCAACAGGTAATTGTGAGATAAGAGCTGTTGTACCCCCCTGGGATCCTTGTATTGTCCCGGTAATAAGGACTCCTGAGTGTGGGATAGGAGGAGTTCCTCCTCCTCCCCAACAAATTTGTCCTAGCGCTTATCATGAAGCTCATCCTAGTGCTTGGACCTATTGCTATTGTACTGGTACTTCTCACTGATATAAGGTAACTCTCTTTTTTGGTAATTGTTCTTGTTAGTAAACAAGGACTTTTGCTATGACAAAGTCAGAAGCAAAAAAAAGAATCGAGAAACTAAAAAAGGTGATTGCTCATCACCGTTATTTGTATCATGTTCTTGACAAACAGGAAATTTCCCCAGATGCTCTTGATTCGCTTAAGCATGAGCTATATCTTTTGGAACAAAAATATCCAGAGTTTATTACTCCAGATTCGCCGACTCAAAGAGTAGGAGGGAAGCCTCTGGATAAATTTGAAAAAGTAAGACATTCTGTTCCCATGCTTTCAATTGAGGACATTTTTTCCGAAGAGGAGCTTCGAGATTGGGTGGAGTATCTGAAAAAATTAGCTCCTGGAGAGAAAATAGATTTTTTCTGCGAACTAAAGATAGATGGTTTTGCTATTACCTTAATTTATAAGAATGGCGTTTTTGTTAAAGGAGCAACTCGTGGAGATGGAAGGGTAGGCGAGGATGTAACTCAAAATCTGAAAACTATTGAAAGTATTCCACTTTCTCTTTCTTTGCATCATCCTCTTCCATTAGAAATGAAGGATATAGAAGAAAGATTGAAAAAACTAATTAAGAAAGGGGAAATCGAGATCAGAGGGGAGGTTTATATGACAAAGAAAGATTTTGAGAAATTTAATAAAGAAAGAGAAAGAAAAGGAGAACCTACTTTTTCAAACCCCCGTAATTTAGCAGCAGGTTCTATCCGGCAGCTCGATCCTAAACTAGCCGCTTCTCGGCCTTTAAGGTTTTTAGCTTATGATTTAATAACCGATGTTGGTCAAGTCACTCATTCTCAGGAGCATAAAATTCTTCCTGCTTTAGGGTTTAAAACTGATCCAGGTAAAGAATGTAAAACTATAGATGAGGTTGTTGATTTTTGGAGAGAGGTGAGCAAAAAAAGAGATACACTTCCGTTTCAGATAGATGGCATAGTGGTAAATGTAAACAACAATGCTCTTTTTCAAAAATTAGGAGTTGCAGGGAAAAGCCCACGAGGAGTGAGAGCTTTGAAATTTTCTCCTCAGCAAGCTACTACAAGAATTTTGGATATTAAATTGCAGGTAGGAAGAACAGGAGCAATAACTCCAGTAGCTTTCTTGAAGCCGGTTCAGGTAGGTGGTACTACAATTACCCGAGCTACTCTTCACAATGAGGATCAAATAAAAAGGCTAGGAGTGAAGATAGGAGATACAGTAATTGTAGAGAGGGCCGGCGATGTAATACCTGCAGTAGTAAAGGTTCTTCCTGAGTTAAGAACTGGCAAGGAAAAAACATTTAGAATGCCTCGCTTTTGTCCAGTATGCAAGACAAAATTAACAAAACCTCAAGGAGAAGTAGTATGGCGTTGCCCAAACCCTAATTGTCCTGCTAGGAAAAGAGAATTTCTTCATCACTTTGTTTCTAAAAAAGCTTTTGATATTGAAGGGTTAGGTCCCAAAATTGTTGATCAATTAGTTGAAGAAAATTTAATATCTCAACCATCAGATATTTTTACTCTCAAAGAAGGTGATTTGATACCCCTAGAGAGATTTGCTGAAAAATCCGCTAAGAATTTAGTTTCTGCAATCCAAAAGAGTAAAAAAATTCCGCTTGCCCGCTTCATTTATAGTTTAGGTATCCGGCATGTGGGAGAAGAAACAGCAATTGATTTAGCTCAATATTTTGGAGATATTGAAAAACTCAAAAAAGCCTCCAAAGAAGAACTTGAGAAGATTCCAGACATTGGTCCTGAAGTAGCAGATAGTATCTATAAGTTTTTTCGCTCTCCCGACAACATTCAATTAATAGAGAATTTACTTAAAGTAGGAATTAAGATTATTCCTCCCGAAAAATTTGGTACGAAGCTTAAGGGAAAGAAATTTGTGTTGACCGGTACTCTAGAGAGTATGACAAGAGCAGAAGCAGAAAGAAGGATAAGGCTGCTTGGGGGTCATCCTTCAAGCTCTGTATCAAAAGAAACAGATTTTTTGGTTGTTGGCAAAAACCCAGGATCAAAACTTGATAAGGCTAAAAAATTAGGTGTCAAAATAATTACCGAAAAAGAATTCCTTGCTCTTATAAAGTAACAAAAAGAGTTTTTCTAAATCCAAATTAGTTTTATTTCTTTTTTGAGTCTTGAATACTTTATTTATGGGATGGAACAAAATTGCAAGTCATTTGAGGAAGTTTGATTGGGTTCTTGTAGTAAGTGCTCTTTTGTTGGTAAGTTTTGGTTTACTTTCTATCTGGAGTAGTTCTCTTTCAAAGAAAGAGTTTTTTAATTTCAAAAAACAGATTGTTTTTTTGGCAGGAGGAATTTTTTTAATGTTTTTGGTGAGTTTTTTTGATCTTCTTGTTTTGAAGAATAATCCTTATCTTATCTTGCTTTTTTATTTTTTGTCTCTTCTTTTGTTGGGAGGTCTTTTTTTTGTTCCTGAGATCAGAGGAGTTAAAGGATGGTATAAGATAGGTCCTGTTTCCTTTGATCCTATTGAGATAACAAAGCTTGTATTAGTAATACTCCTTGCTAAATATTTTTCTATGAGACACATAGAGATGTATAGGTTAAGGCACATTATCCTTTCAGGAATTTATGTTTTAATACCTGCTGGTTTAATTTTCCTTCAGCCAGATTTAGGATCAGTATTGATTCTTGCTTTTTTGTGGATTTCAATTCTGATTATTTCTGGAATTCGTCTTCGTCATTTTTTAATTCTCTGTTTGGTGCTCATATTGATTGGAATATTCAGTTGGTTTTTTCTCTTAAAAGATTATCAGAAACAAAGAATTTCTGCTTTTTTAAATCCTCGAGTTGAGCCGTTAGGAATTGGATGGTCTCAAAGGCAAGCAAAAATTGCTATAGGGACAGGTGGTATTTTTGGTAAAGGAATAGGGAAAGGTTCTCAGACTCAATATGGTTTTTTGCCAGAATCCCAGACAGATTTTATTTTTGCTGCTATAGCAGAAGAAACAGGGATAGTAGGAGTGGTTATTTTGCTTTTACTTTATTGTATTTTAATTTGGCGGATAATAAGAATTGCTCTTTTTGCAAAAACTAATTTTTTTCGTTTTTTTGCTTCTGGGATAAGTGTGGTATTGATTTCCCAGATTTTTATTCATATTGGAATGAATTTAGGTGTTCTTCCTATCATCGGTATCTCCTTGCCTTTTGTAAGTTATGGTGGTTCTGGGCTAATTAGCTTATTTGTGGGGCTGGGTATGCTTCAGAGTATTAAAATTAGAAGCTAAATTCTTTTTGACATGCCTAGGATTTATCCACATATTCTTCTTTTTATGAAGATTTTTTGATATAATTAAGTAAATCTCGGATATCCGATATCGAAAATATGGCAAAAGGGGCAAAAAATAGATCTGAATACATTTCTTTGAAAGAAGCTACTAAGTATTGTAGTTATTCCCAGGATTATCTTTCCCTTCGGGCAAGGCAAGGAAAATTGAAGGCAGTGAAGATCGGAAGAAACTGGGTTACAAAAAAAGAATGGGTGGAGGAGTATTTGAAAAATCTAAAATCTTTTCCTAAGAAAAGAAAAAAGTCGCTTGTTCAATATCCAGAAGTGCAAAATGAGATCCCTTTTTCTGGGCCACAAAAAAAGAATCTCATTTTGGGTTTTAGGGTTTTGGTAGTGATGAATATTTTATTGATGGTAGGAGTATTGTTTTTTCTTTGGAAAAACCAAACAGAATATTCTCTTGAACAGATAAAAAACAACTATCTTTCCAAAGAGATTGCTATAGCTCTTGTATCAGAAGATACTTCTGCTTCAGCTTTAGAAACATTTCAAGAGTTTAGTATATGGCTTAAAGAGAAATTGCTTGTTTTGGGAGATTATATTAGCCAAATACCTTCTTTTGTATTTTCAAAACCAGAAAAAGAAAAGATCGCCAAAGAGGTTCAAGAGAGTAAGACAAAAGAAGGAATAGTGGTAGTGAGTTCTGATTTAAAGAAAGAAGAAATAGAAAGAAAGATAAAAAAGGCTTTTTCTGATAAGGTGAGGATAGAACCCAAAGACGAAACTTCTGGCATTATTATTCCTCTTTTTAAAACAAAAAAAGAACAGAAATATCTTTATATAATGGTTCCTGTAGAAGAGCAGAATTAATCAAGAAGTTATGTTTTTTTGCATTAAGAAAATAGAATTACAAAGAATTTATCTTTTGAGCATAATTCTGACAATGGTTGGGTTAATTTTGCTTTTTGGTTATCCAAAAGTTTGTGCTCAGGGGTTTTCTAATTTGAGGATTTTCTATCAAGGAAGTTTGACCGATTCTCAAGGAAACCCCGTTGAGGATGGGAGATATAATATGAGATTTTCAATTTATGATGCTCAAGAAGGAGGAAATATTCTCTGGCAAGAAGAATATACTTTCTGGGACGCTGTGTTTGTAAAAGACGGAAAATTCCAAGTGATTCTTGGAAGAAAGAATCCAATAGATCTTGATTTTGAACAAGGACCTTATTGGTTGGGAGTAGCAGTAGGAGAAGAAACAGAGACAGGCCAAATTACTTGGAATATAGGAATAGAGCCCAGAAAAAAAATAGTGACTCTTTCCCACATTATTGAGCAAGAAGAATTATCCCAAAAAGAAGTAGAAGATATCTCTCAACTAGTGGAGGAGAAATTGGGTAAACAGCCAAATTTAGTGATTGTATTTAATCTGGAAGATATTGAAAGAATAAAAGAAAAAAGCACAACAAGTGGGGGTTTTTCAATTAAGGTATTTCAAGATTTACTTAGCTTCCTCAGCGAGAAGATATCCTGGATAGCAGATAAACTTTCTGAAATAGGAGAAAAAATTAATCAGATTTTAACTAAATTAGAAGGAATTAAATCAATGGTGGTGGAGATGGCAAGAAAGATTGATGTTCTGTATAATGTTCTGATAGTAGATAAAGGACTTGCTCCCAAAGAAACACAGCTTTCTTCTCCCGAACAAGAAGCTCACTATACCCACAAGAAGGTAGAGAGACTAATTCTGAAAGGAGGAGAGAAATCGGTAAAAGTTTTCAATGATTTAATAAAAGAAAACAGTTTAATATTTGTGAGTTTTCTTGATGATCCAGGAAGTGCTTGGTGGATTTCAGAAAAAAGAGCGGGTGAATTTACTATATCTCTAAGAGAACCAGCTCCAAAGGATCTGAGATTCAATTATTGGATTTTGACTGAAGTAGGAGAAGAAACAGCTCCAGGAGAGATTATCAATCCTCCAATACCAGAACAAGAAGAGAAACCATTGTTTATCTCTACAACTTCTCAAGAAATTATTCCGCAATCTACTTCTACCTTCTCTGCTACAAGTTCTTTAGAGGAGATAATTCCTCCTACTACTTCTGCTCAAGAGGCAAAGGAGGAAGAAAAGGAAGAACAATTACAAAAAGAGAAAGAGAAACTACAAAAAAGTTCTCAAGAGGCAACTTCTTCAGAAGAATCTCCAGCCCAGCAGGAAGCTCTTTTACCAGAGGCTACTTCTTCTCAGACGCAACAAGAAACTTCTTTGCCCGAACAAGAGTAGTTTTTACTTTCTATGAAGGTTTTTGGCATTGATATTTTTAAAAAAACAGAAATTATTATCCTCCTCCTTGGGATAGTAGGAAGCTTTGTTTTTGCTTTTGGTGCAAGGAGTGAATATAGAGTAGAGAATCCCAATATTGAAATTCAGAAAATTTCTTATCCTCAATCTATTCCTTTATCTGTAAATAAAAATAATTCCGAGGAAATTAAAGGAATGCTATTGCTCTCAGATCCCTATCTTATCTCAGAGATTCCTGAGAATGAATTTTTAGCAAAATATGAATATCTAAATTCCGGATTTATGGATCTAAAGATTTCAATCGAAGCCAATAAGCCGCTTTTCAGAAAAGAAAATTTTTATCATAAACCTTCATTGAAAGAAAAAACGAAATCGTTGATAGGAATAAAAACTCTTCCCACTTGGCGGTTGATAAAAACAGTAAAAGAGGATGAAAAAACTCTGGAGAGTGAAACAAATGTTCCGGGTTTTGGTTTTAGAACTTTTTACAGAGAACAGATAGAGGAAGGAGATCGTTTTATACAAAAAAGAAGAAGGGTAAAGCAAGCTCTTGTTTTTTTGAATACATCTGATAAAGAAATCAATCTTCAGGTATCTTTTGCTTATATAATCAATGCCACTTCTGTTAGTGCTGGAGGAACGCAGTATTTTATATCCTCTGTTCCTAAGCCAATTTCGCCTAACTCAATTAACTCTATCTATTTTTACTCAGATGGAAAAATTTTCAGCTATCATTTCTCTGACTTATTGAAATTTGATCCTCAATTATGGATATTTAAAAAGGACAATCAGAATATTCTTTTAGTTAAAATCTTTGTTTCTTTAAAACCAAATTCTTCAGTAGAAATTGATCCTGCTCATCAAGTAGATACTGTTGCTGCTAGTTCTCCTGCATGTTGTTATTCTTTTCAGAGAAAAACCTGGTGGGATGGGTCAAGGTATTGGGTAGCATTTTGGTCTGATAGCGACAATAGGATAGAGTTTTGGTATTCAACCAATGGTTCTTCATGGACCGAAAACACGAACGCAAGACTTTCTGTTGACACAAATGATTTTTCTATTCTTGGTGATTCTTCCAATCTTTTTATTGTATATAATTACAATGTAGATATCTATGCAAGACAGGCAACCTCATATCCAGGAACTTCATTTAGTTGGGGGAGCAGTTATAATATTTTTGGTATCCAGAGTTATAACTATTATGCTCTTCCCTATATTAATAAAGATTCTTCTAACTATCTTTGGGTTATAGCTCGTCATTATGTTTCTAATACATTACCGCCTTCATATAACGTCAGGGTAGCAAGAAGCTCTTCTGCAAATAATGTTTCCAGTTGGACAAATCAGTCAGATATAGGAAAGGATAATACCAATTCCAACAAATACGGCGTGATTGTTCCTCGAAATAATCAGAATATGTATGCGGTTTGGATTGACGGGACGACAATCTATGGAAGACCGTATAATCCTTTTTTGGGGTGGGGAACTACTGTTATTGTTGCTTCCAATGGAGAGTCAGGACTAGAGAACAATATGTCGATTGTGCACGATACAACCAATTGGTATCTTCATCTTGTTTACGTAGATAATGGTGCTTCTCCAGGTATATATTATAAGAAATACACGACTTCTTGGCAGACAGGGATTCGTTTAAGCACCAGCACCGATGATGTTTTTCCTACCATTACTATTAATACCAACAATGATGACTTATATGTTTTTTGGAGGCATGATACTACTACCATTATGTATAAAAAAGGAGTATCCCCTTATGGGTCTTCTGACTGGGACAGCACTGCTACTACTTTTCGAGATGCAGGTTCAGGTACCACAACAGAGTGTCTAACTTCAAACTATAGGGATAACGACAAAATTTTTCTTGAATGGAAGGAAGTGCCCCAGATGGCTATCACAGGCAATATTATGTGGGATGAGGTTTCTTTAAACAGTGCTCCAAGTGTAGGAACAGTTATCCTTAATGGAGGAAATGACATTACCTTGACTGAAAATTCAACGACTACGGTTTTGGCAACAACTACTGTAACCGACGCTGATGGATATTCTGATATTGCTTCGGTAAAAGGAAAGCTATATCGAACAGGAGTAGGAAATAATTGTAGTTCCAATGATA
>JAGGWD010000014.1 GCA_021157625.1 bacterium
CTGAGCTAACCGCCCTTTTGTGCCCAGGGTGGGATTTGAACCCACACAGGATTGCTCCCACAGGCCCCTCAAGCCTGCGCGTCTGCCGATTCCGCCACCTGGGCTTTTTTGGTTTCTTGTTTTGGTTCCTCTTTCTTTTCTTTTTTTTCTTCTGTTATCTTTGTTGTTGCTTTGTCTTCGGGTTGGCTTTTCTCTTTTAATTCTATCTTTTTCAATCTTGCTCTTTTTCCTTTTGCTTCTCTTAGATAATAGAGTTTTGCTCTTCTAGTTTTACCTCTTTTGAGTATTTCTATTTTTTCTATTATAGGAGAATGAAGAGGAAAAATCTTTTCTACTGCAATTCCTGAGATTACTTTTCTTACAGTGATAGTGGCAGAGATTCCCTTTCCATGTTTTCTGGCAAGAACAATACCTTCAAATACCTGGGTCTTTTCTTGTTTTCCTTCTTTAATTTTTTGGTAAACCTTAATAGTATCACCAGGACGTATATCGGGAAGTTTTTTCAGAAATGGTTTTGTAATGATTTCAACTTCCTTGGTCATTTTCTCTAAGAGTTTTAATTATATTTTTTAATTCAGAGGGAAGATCTGACCTGAATTCTTTTTCTTCTCCAGTTGGTAGTGTTATCTTTAGATAATTTGCGTGCAGAAAATGTCGGTTGAGATTAAAATTTAATTGATTTTTGAATCCATATAGTTTGTCTCCAATGATAGGATGATGAATCCAGGCAAGATGACATCTTATCTGATGTTTTCTGCCTGTTTTTGGTTCTACTTCAAGAAAAGTACAGTTTTTGAATCTATCAATTACTTTATACAAAGTTATTGCCCTCCTTTTGTTTTCTGACTTCGGTTCTCCTTCCAGAAAAACTCTCTGTTTTTTTCTATTCTTTGGGGAGCGTCCCATCAAGGTTTCGATTTTGCCAGAATCTTTCTCTACGATACCAGCAACTAAAGCAAGGTATTTCTTAATGACTTTTCTTTCCTTGAACTGCTTTTGTAAAAAAGATAAAGAGCTGTTATTTTTTGCTATTAGAAGAATACCTGATGTGTCTTTGTCTAGACGATGTACTATTCCATATCGAGGTGGTTTTCCTGCTTTTTTAAGTTCAGGATATTTCTTGATCAGATAATCAGCCAAAGTATTTGTTTTACTCTTTCCTTCAGGAAAAACGACAATTCCAGCTGTTTTCTCAATAACCATTATATTCTTATCCTCATATATTATTTTCAGGTTCATGTGGGCGCGACAGGACTTGAACCTGTGACCTTCTCGATGTCACCGAGACGCTCTAGCCAACTGAGCTACGCGCCCTCTTTGGTACAATTCTGCAGCTAAGTTTGAATTTAAAGAAAGAAAAAATCTTGATTTAGAACTGGCAATCGTGATTCTTATTTTATCAAAAATTTCTGAAAAAGAAAAGAGTTTCTTCTGCTTGACCCGAAAAATAAATTTGTTAATAAGGAAGTGGAGGGCAAGAATGAACCGAAAGGAAAAGAAAGGAAGGGAAGGAAAAACATTTTCCGATATAGATTTATTAGTAAGAAGTGTGGAAAGATGGCTGGGAAACCCAATTTCCAGAGCTCTTTTAAAACATATCTCCAAAAGAGATAAGGATGGAGAGACTATAATAGAAAAGGTACTAAGAAAGTACACGGGAGAGAAGGTAAAGGTTAATGGGCTTACTTATTGGATTCTTAAGAAGATAATAGAGAAAGAACTCAAAGAATTCGATGCTTCGGTCAACGAAATTAAAGAGTCGCTTAAGAAACCAATAATAAGAAGAGGGATAGTAAATATCTTAGAAGGAATCGCATATTGGGGAGTAACAAAACCCCAAATAACTGCAGCTCCTTTCTTGATTGTCTGGAATTTCACAAAACAGTGCAATTTACGATGCAGGCATTGCTATGAGAATGCAGGACCCAAAGCTGCACCAGATGAATTGACAACCAAAGAGGCAAAGAGAATCATTGATGAATTTAGGAAGCTTGGAGTTGTTGCTATCGCTTTCTCTGGAGGAGAACCCTTGATGAGGAAGGATTTTTTTGAAATTGCAAAATATGCCTGGTCCAGAGATTTCTATGTGAGCATGGCTACAAATGGAACTCTGATAACTCCTGAGGTTGCCAAAAAAATAAAAGAAGCAGGAATAGAATATGTAGAGATTTCTCTCGATGGGTTTCAGGAAACTCACGATAAGTTCAGAGGAGTAAAAGGGGCTTGGAGAAGGGCAGTGGAAGGGATAAAGAACTGTGTTGCTGAAGATATTTCTACAGGTGTGGCTACTACGATTACCAAATACAATCTAAAAGAAATTCCTGAATTCTTGGAATTTGTAGAGAGAGAACTCCATCCAAGAAGATTCATTGCATTTAACTTTGTTCCTACAGGAAGAGGGAAAGAGATGATTGAAGCAGATCTCTCACCAAAAGAAAGGGAAGATCTTTTGGCTCTTCTTTATTCAAAACTTATTGATCCGAACTTTCATATGGATGTGCTCTCTACCGCTCCCCAATATGCTGTTACTTCTTTAACTTTCTTTGATAAATTTGGGGGACCTCTTGTAGCGACGCACTTTATCAACCAGAAAGCAGCAGAGATGCTGAAAGGAAAAGCAAGGGCTTTGGCTCCTTTTCTTGGAGGGTGTGGAGCTGGAAGATTGTACGCTGCACTAGAACCAAACGGTGATCTCTTTCCTTGTGTATTTATACCTGTGAAATTAGGCAATCTGAGAAAAGATAAATTAGAGGATATATGGAAGCACTCTCCTGTTCTAAAAAAGATCAGAGAAAGAGACCTTTTTGAAGGATGCGGAAATTGCCCTTATAAAGAAATATGCGGAGGGTGCAGAGCTAGAGCTTATGGATATTTTGGAAATTTGCAAGGAGCTGATCCTGGATGTGTGAGAAATCAGAAATATTGGGAAAAACTAAAAAAAGAAATAGCTCTTTTGGAGTAAAAATAAAAAGAGGCTGTTTTTGCCTCTTTTTATTTTTACACTAATCTAAATATGCATTTGATAAATAGGCTTGCCAAAGTCGGCAAGCCTCTCAAGATAGGATTGTTTTCCCTCCCATTGAATTTGGAAAGCTTTTCTTTTGGAATCTTAACTAGGTTTTTGCTTCCCGCGCTCCAGAATATTTCTTTTCTCTCCAGAAGAACTTGTCACTTATATTTTTTGGTTTTTATTCATCTATCACTTTCTGGTGGTGTTAATCTTCTTTTTCTTTGCCAACCTAGAGGATCTTTCAGAAATTGTCGATAGCTTTCAATAGCTTTTTGAGAGTAGATTTGGTGTTTTTCTGCTACCTTAAGGAATTGGGGCATACTATTTTAATTCCAGCTCTCTGTAAAGCTTTGCGAGCTTCAGGGTTATTATAAAAAAGGATACATGCAGCATGAGTTACAGTATATCCTGCTTCTCTCAATACTTCAGCACTATTACAGGTTGTTTGGGCAAAATTTACTAATTCTTCAACTACCAAGCCATTGGCTCCCTGTTGTATTTCAGGATTGTTAGCTATTCCTGTAATCAGTTCTTTGTGCCTGTATTTTTTCTTCCTTTCTCTAATATAAACAAATGGTACTGTTCTATCCAAAAGCGGTTCCAGATATTCACTGAGAAGCCATCCCGGAATAATACCGCCAGTGGCATTCCCAGCGACAAATTCTAGTTGAGGAACTTTCTCAGCCACTTTCTTTGCCAGTTCCTGACAAAGAAATTTGATGATTTCTTTTCGACCCACTAGATTTTTGATTGAGATATAACCTGGTCCCCAGTTGCCTGAAGTATAGAGAAAGGGTTTTTCTCCTCCATCAACATCTCGAATTTCCATTGCTTTTGCCTGTAATACTTTTAGTATAGCTTCTTCAACTTTTACTTTTTTCATTTTCTAAGACCTTCTTTTTAAGGTTCAGGATTTAGTCAGACTGCGTGGTCTGACTAAATAATGCTAACACATTTAATCAAACAAGCAAGTTTTTTTAATATTTTAATGATTTCAAAATACTGATTCGCGCCCAAAAGGCGCGGAGTTTAAAATTAGTCTTTTAGCAAAAATTCATTAAGCTTATCCCATTTAGCGAGGCAGCAAGTCCGGAAAAGAAACAGGTCAAAAAATTAATAATTCATTACAGTGGGCGCACCTGGGCTCGAACCAGGGACCTCGACTTTATAAGAGTCGCGCTCTAACCAACTGAGCTATGCGCCCTTTTTGTTTTTGATTTCTTTGTTTTTTTCTTTCCTACAATTTTTTCAAACTCCTCTTTTTCAATCGTCTCCTTTTTTATTAATGTCTGAGCCAATTTTTCCAGAATCTTTCTGTTTTTTGTTAATATCCTTCTGGCTTTTTTCTCTGCCTGACGAAGGAGCCGAGCTACTTCTTTATCAATCTGGGTTGCTACTTTCTCAGAATAGTTTCTTTGTTCTGAAATTTCTTTTCCTAGAAATACCAATTGTTCTCTTTTCCCAAAAGAAATAGGTCCAAGAGATGACATTCCGTATTCTTTTACCAATTTTCTGGCAATCTCTGAGGCTTTCTCTAGATCGCTGGAAGCGCCTGTGGTTATTTCTTTGAACTTTATATCTTCTGCCACATATCCTCCCAGAAGTACTGCCATCTCAGACAAAAATTCCGATTTTGTCTTTAACCTTCTTTCTTCCTTGGGTGTCTTAAGAGTATAACCTGCTGCCATTCCTCTGGCAATAATAGATATTTTTCTTACTGGTTCGGTATTGGGAAGCATTGCTGATACTAAAGCATGACCTGCTTCATGATAAGCAGCAATTTCTTTTTCCTTTTTAGTTAGAATATGACTTTTTCTCTCTGGCCCTAAAAGGACTTTTTCTATTGATTCAAGAAATTCAGTCTGATAAATTTGTGTTTTGTTTCTGCGAGCTGCCAAAATCGCTGCTTCATTTACTACATTAGCAAGATCAGCACCAGAAAATCCAGGGGTTCTTTCTGCTACTTCTCTTAAATCAACATCAGGTGCTAATGGTTTTCCTTTACAATGAATTTTTAGAATCTTTTCTCTCTCCTTGATATCTGGCAAGTCTAGAACTATCCTTCTGTCAAACCTGCCTGGTCGCAGCAAAGCAGGATCGAGAATATCAGGACGGTTGGTAGCAGCCATTACTATACAGGTGGCATCTTTTTCAAAACCATCAAGTTCTACCAAGATTTGGTTTAGTGTTTGTTCTCTCTCATCATGTCCTCCACCTATCCCTGCTCCTCTTACTCTTCCAATAGCATCCAATTCATCAATAAAGATAATACTGGGCTGATGTTTCTTTGCGGTTTCAAATAAACTTCTCACTCTTCCTGCTCCTACACCTACAAAGAGTTCAATAAATTCAGAACCAGAGATGGAAAAGAAGGGTACACCTGCTTCATTGGCCACTGCTCGAGCCAAGAGGGTCTTTCCAGTTCCTGGAGGACCCACTAGCAGAATACCTCTGGGAATTTTTGCTCCTATTTTGAGGAACTTTGTTGGAGTCTTTAGAAACTCAACAACTTCTTTTAGTTCTTCTTTTGCTTCTTTAAGACCTCCCACATCTTCAAAGGTAATTTTTTCCTTTTTTGTGTCAACACCAAAGAGACGAGGCCGAGCCTTGGTGAAACTTAAAGCCTCCATTGCTCCTGTTTTAGCGCGACGGAATATCATCCAAAAGAAAACGATAAAGAGAATCAAAGGAAGTGCTAATAAAATCTGGCTTACCCATGTTCCGTAATTAGCTTCTTTTCGTTCCCTTATGTCTACCTTAAGTAGTTCTTCTTTCTGGAGTCCATAATTCAATAACGATTGAGTAAGAGCAAGTTCTTTCTCTTTCCTTGAGATGGCCTTTGATTGATCCCTGTAGGTAATTAGAAGTTCATCGCCTATTACTACAATTTCTTTTACTTTCTCTTCGTTTATATCTCTGGCTAATTGAGTGAGAGAGATTTCTTTTCTTTCTTCAAAAGGTCCCGAAACCAAAGCGAATAAACTTGATATCACCAAAAATATAACAATTATGATGAGGAAATTTTTAATTAAATCTTTCATTTTAAGATTTATCTGTTAGTTTTAGAACTATTTTGCGTTCCTTTGGATTAACTAGAGAGATCTTAAATTTGTATGTATTTCCAATTTTCAAAGCGCTTTCCATTTTTTGATGAGAGCCAAATTCTGAGATATGAATTAATCCTTGAATTTCAGGAGTAATCTGGATTAGTGCGCCGAAGGGCCGGAATTCTACTACCTTTCCTTTTATTATATCTCCTTTTTTATATTTTTTTTCAATACCAGCCCAAGGATCTTTCTTGAGTGCTTTTAAAGAGAGAAAAACTCTATCATTTTCTATATTAATAATTTTTGCTTTTATTTTCTGTCCCACTTTTACTATTTCTGCAGGGTTTTTCACTAATTTCCAATCAAGTTCGGAGATATGAATTAGTCCTTCAAGATTATTTTCTTTTCCGAATTTCATAAAAGCTCCAAAAGTTGAAATTCCTGTGATTTCTCCTTCTACTACATCGCCTATCTTGTACTTTTCTAAGGAATTCTTTATTTCTTCTGCCACCTTCGCTTTTTCTGAAAGAATTAATTTACCTTCCTTTTGAGAGAAATCTAGCACTTTTACTTCCATCTCTTTTCCTATAAATTTCTGAAGTTCCTGGAGAATCTTTGTAGAATCACCATCTTCAACTCTCGGATAGTTTGTAGGAGAGAGTTGGGAGACAGGAATAAAAGCAGGGATTCCTAATACCTTTGTAAGAAGTCCTCCTTTGTTTGCACCAAGAATTTTTACTTTTATAACCTCATCCTTTTCTTTTTTGTTTTTGATCTCTTCCCAGGCCATTTGTTGGGTTGCTTCTTTTACTGACAGTTCAACAAATCCGTCTTCTGTTTCAAGATCTATTATTTTTGCCGAGACCTCTTCTCCAATTTTTAGATTCTTAAGCATATCTTTTGCTTCTTTGAACTCTCTTCCGTAAATAACGCCTGTACCAAAACATCCCAGATCTACATAAATAGCAGATCTTCCTATTCCAATTACTTTTCCTCGAACTACCTCTCCTTCTTTAAGAGGACGAGGCATTTCCTTTTTGATAGAAGTTTTTCGTCTCATAATACTCATTATCATATACTAAAAAGATAATTTAATCAACCCTGAGAATTTGAAAAAAGGCTTTTATTATGGTAAATTATAAATGAAAATTTTTTTTGCTTATATGAGGATAAAGTGGTATGGTCAATCGCTTTTTGAAATTATTACCAAGCCTCAGCAAAACAGTGAGGTAAGAATTGTTATCGACCCCTTTGATAAGAGTTTAGGTCTTTCGGTACCTAAATTAGAAGCTGATATATTATTAGTAACCCATCACCATCATGATCATTGTAATATAGAGGCGGTAGCTGGAACCCCTTTTTTGATTGATGGCCCAGGAGAATATGAAGTGAAGGGAGTCTATATTAAAGGAATTCCTGCATTTCACGATAATGTGTTTGGTAAAGAGAGAGGCAGAGTTACAATGTTTACCATTGACTCTGAAGATATTAAAATTTGCCATCTCTCTGATATTGGACAAAATGAGTTGACCGAAAAACAAATTGAAGAAATTGGCGAAGTAAACATCTTAATGATTCCTACAGGAGGAGTGTATACTATCGGTCCTAAAGAAGCTTCAAGGATTATTAATCAGCTTGAGCCCCAGGTTGTTATTCCTATGCATTATCAAATACCAAAGCTGAAATTAAAACTGGAAGGCATAGATAAATTTTTGAAAGTGATGGGAATAAAAGAGCTTGAGCAGATAAATAAACTCTTAATAAAAAAGAAAGATCTTTTAGGAGAAAAAACAAGGGTCGTCATTCTCAAACATAAATGAAGTTTTCTGAGAAGGTAAAAAATATTCCTTTGAGTATCAGAAAAGTTATTTTATGGATGGTTGTTATCCTACTGGCAATAGTACTGATTTACTTCTGGACGAAAATTAGCCTTCAAAGATTTCATCAAGCATGGAAGCCTGAAGAATTAGAGCAGGATTTAAAGATTCCTTCTTTAAAAAAGAAAATCAGAGAAGGAATTCCAGAATTTAAAAAACTGGAGAGTTTGTTGGAAAGTTTGTCTACACCTCGAATTCCAGAAGAAATTAATTCCGTTTCATCTTCTTTTCCTAATATCAATGAATAAATAAAATGCCAAAGAAACAAATGGAAACAAATCAAGATATTGGTTATGTAAAACCTCGTGAGATTACAGAGGAGATGAAGGAGTCATACATTGATTACGCAATGTCGGTCATAATCTCGCGAGCTCTTCCAGACGTAAGAGATGGACTAAAACCTGTTCATCGCCGGATTCTTTACGCAATGCTTGAGGAAGGTCTGCGTTCCTCAGCAAAATTTAGAAAATCAGCAACGGTAGTAGGGAGCGTCTTGGGGAGATATCATCCTCATGGAGATCAAGCAGTTTATGATGCTTTAGTGAGAATGGCTCAAGATTTTTCTTTGAGGTATCCCCTTGTGGAAGGACAAGGGAATTTTGGTTCTATTGATGGAGATCCTCCTTCAGCAATGAGATACAGTGAGGCAAAACTCTCAAGGATTGGAGAGGAAATGCTTAAAGATATCGAAAAAGATACTGTTGATTTTGTTAGCAACTATGATGGAACTAGAAAGGAACCAACTGTTTTGCCTTCTCCTCTGCCACAGCTTTTATTAAATGGCTCGGTAGGAATTGCGGTAGGAGTAGCAACTAATATTCCTCCTCACAATCTCTCTGAAGTAATAGATGCTGCCAACTATTTGATTGACAATCCAAAAGCTGATACAGAAGACCTTTTTCAGTTTATCAAAGGGCCTGACTTTCCTACTGGTGGTGAGATTTATAATCAAAAGGAAATTATTGCTGCTTACTCTCAAGGAAAAGGGCCTATTTTGATAAGGGGAAAGGCTGAGATTGTTAGCAAAGGAGAAAGGTCGCAGATTGTAATAACAGAGATTCCGTATCAAGTACAGAAGTCAGCTCTCGTTGAGCAGATAGCTAATTTGGTTCAGCAAAAGAAGATTGAGAAGATAAAAGATATTCGTGATGAGTCAGATAAAGAAGGGCTACGAGTTGTTATTGATCTTCAAAGAGGCGCTTTTCCTAAAAAGATTCTGAACCGTCTTTATAAATTTACCGACCTTCAAAAGACTTTTTATCTTAATATGGTTGCCTTGGTAGATGGAATTCAGCCAAAAGTTCTTTCGTTGGTTGAAGTTCTCTCTTATTTCCTTGAGCATCGAAAAGAAGTAGTAAGAAGAAGAACAAAATTTGATTTAGAAAAAGCCAAGGAGCGGTGTCATATTCTGGAAGGTTTGAATAAATGTCTTTCCAAGATTGATCAGGTAATCAAGACTATTAAAACTTCAAAGACAAGAGAAATTGCTCACAAAAATCTTATAAAGAAATTTAAGCTCACTCCGGTTCAAGCGGATGCTATATTAGAAACCAAACTCTCGGCATTAGCGAAACTTGAGAGAGAAAAAATTGCTCAGGAGCTTGCTCAGAAAAAGAAAGAAATTAAAGAGCTTACAGCAATTCTAAAAAGCCCCAAAAAGATAAAAGAGGTAATTAAAAGAGAACTTCAGGAATTAAAAGAAAAATACGGCGATCCAAGAAGAACAAAAGTATTTGTCCAAAAAGTGGGCCAGATACCTGAAAAAGATCTTATTCCTTCCCAGCCTACAATTATAAGTTTGACTCGAGGAGGATATATTAAAAGAACAAGCCCACAAGTTTACAAGATTCAGAAAAGAGGAGGAAAAGGAATTTTAGGAATGAAGACGCTGGGAGATGATATTGTAGAGAAGTTTCTTTTGTGTAATACTCATGATCATTTGTTTTTCTTTACAGATTCAGGAAAGGTGTTTCAAACCCCTGTTTATGAGATTCCTCAGGAAGGAAGAGTAGCCAAAGGAAGAGGATTGGCAAATTTCTTGGAAATCTCACCTGAAGAGAAAGTTCTTTCAGTGATTGCCAGACACCAAGAAAAGGATTCTTCGATAAAGTATTTAGTAATGGTGACAAAGGATGGTATAATTAAGAAAACTCCTCTTGCTGATTTCAAAAATGTTCGTCGATCTGGACTTATTGCTATAAAATTAAGAAAAGGAGATCTTTTAAGAAAGGTAGTTGAAGTAAAAGACGATGATGAGATTATTTTGATCACAAGGCAAGGTCAATCCATCAGATTTAAAGAAAAAGAGATAAGGCCAATGGGAAGGCAGGCATCAGGTATTAAAGGAATAAGACTCAGGAAAGGAGACGAGGTGATTGGAGCAGAAGTAGTAGAGCCGAACCAAAAAGGCCATTTACTTGTTGTTACTGAAAACGGCTATGGCAAAAAAACAAAACTAAAGGAATACCGTCTTCAAAAAAGAGGAGGTACAGGGATAAAGACCGCAAAAGTGACCTCTAAAACAGGAATGCTTGTAAGTTCTCAAGTTCTCTATGATCAAAAAGATCTAATTGTTATTTCGCGGAAGGGACAGGTCATAAGAACAAAAATAACCTCAATTCCGGAATTAAATAGAGCAACGCAGGGAGTAAGAATTATGAAGTTAGATGAAGATGATAAGGTTGCTTCTATAACCTGTATATAAATATGCCAGATTCAGAGACATTAACATTTTTAAATCCCCAGGAGGTTTTAGAGGAGTTGGATATAGACAAGCAAATGCTTGCAGCTGACTTGGGATGTGGAGCCGGGGGATGGAGTATTCCTCTCGCAAAAAAACTTACTCGAGGAAGAGTATATGCTTTTGACGTTCAAGAAGAGATGCTTTCTGCTCTAAAAAGCCGAGCAAGACTTGCACAAGTCTTTAATATTAAGACTTTTCTTTGTGATCTTGAAAGTGAGCAAGGGACGGGATTAAAAGACGGATCAATGGATTTAGTTTTAGTGGCTAATGTGCTTTTTCAGGCTGAAAAAAAAGAGAAAATTTTGAAAGAGGCAGAGAGAATTTTAAAGAAAGGAGGACAACTTCTTGTAGTTGATTGGAAAAAGAATGCTCCAATTGGTCCCAAAGGAAAAAGGGTATCTGCTGATCAAGTAAAGAAAATAGCAGGAGAGCTTGGCCTTGATTTAAAAAAAGAATTCGAAGCTGGCGATTATCACTATGCTTTGATATTTACTAAATAAATAATTATTTACTAAATAATTTTGTTTTGCTATACTTCAATAAAATGAAAAAAATATTTTTCTTAAGTTTTATAGGAATAGTCTTGTTAGCCTTTCCAGCTGTAACTCTTGGTCTTCCAGAGGCTCCAGACTGTGACACCTACTGTAATGATCCTAGTTCGTGGGATCCTCCTTCCGGAAAATTATGCCTTTGTTCTCCTATTCATTCCAGAACGATAGAGGAACTTCTGGAGAATCTTATCAATTACATTTTCTGGTTTGCCACAGCAATTGTTCCAATTATGATAATTGTGGGAGGTTTTCTTTTTATAACAGCAGGAGGTGATGTTAACAAGATAGAACAAGCCAAAAGATTGATTACCTACACTGCTCTTGGATATGGAATTGTGTTGTTCTCAAAAGGATTGGTTTATGCGCTAAAATCTATATTAGGAGGATAAAATTAACAAAAAATAAAAAAGGTCGAAAATGGAAAAAATAATTAAATTAAGCAATCTTTATGAAAAAAACTTTAGCAATCCTGACTTTAATAGCAATTCTTGGAGGTTTTGCTCTCCCTGCTTTAGTTTCTGCTCAGGCACCTGATTCTTGTACAATTCGAAAAGATTTAGGAAGAGTAGGATTAGACGGTTGTCCTGGTGTTGGAAATAGTTGTCCATTCGAAGAAACTTATGACTGGACTGATGCTGCTGGAAATCCTCACTCAGCTTCGGGAGCTACTTGTTGTTTATTCAATACTATTTTAGTTGTCACTGATTGGATGTTCCTTATTATAATGGTACTCGTTGTAGTCTTAATAGTATTTGGTGCTTTTACCTTGCTTACTTCTGGAGGTTCAGAAGAGGGAATAAAGAGAGGAAGAAACTATATTATTTATGCATTAGTAGGTCTTGCTGTTGCTTTATTTTCCCGAGCATTACCGTGGATGGTAAAGAGCATAATGGGATTCTAAGAGAGAGTACTGAGAGAGCAGAAATATTTGAATTTATATAGAATTTAGGCTAAACTTGATTATTGCCCTCGTGGCGGAATTGGTATACGCGCAACGCTTAGGACGTTGTTCCTCTTATGAGGATTGGAGGTTCGAATCCTCCCGAGGGCATCAAGAACTCCGGCATACGCCGGAGTTCTTGATTTCTTAATTTGCTTTATACCCTGTTTATATCTTCAGTTGTATCCTTTTTGCTTTTTTGACTTTCGGAATTCTAATAGTTAAAATGCCTTCTTTCATCGAAGCATTCACTTTGGACTCATCTATTTCTTCTGGTAATATGATCTTTCTTGAAAAAGGACCCCACCAGCATTCTCGAAAAAAATAGTTCCTTTTCTCTTTTTCTTTCTCTTCAGGATTGGGACGATTGCCTTTTATTTCTAGAATACCATTCTCAATAGATATTTCTAAATCTTGAGGTTTTATGCCTGCTATTGCGCTCTGAATAACAATTTCAGAATTAGTTTCATATACATCTACTGTTAGCTTCCCTTCAGGAGTAAACCATTCTTTTTTTTCTTTTTTCTTTTTTTTAGAGGAGATGGTCTCTTGAGATTTAATTTTTATTTTTTTAAGAAATCCCATGGTATATTATTGTCACTTAATTCTACAGGTGCTTTTTATTGTTTTGAGTTTTTGGAAAGCAAGAAATACAAATACTCCCATGCACAAAAGAAGTATTGCTGGCACAGAGATTTTTAAATCTCCTTCGAATTTCATTATAGAGAAGTTATATATACCATGCAATGCAGTAGCTAATGCTATTCCGCTGGTAGTGAGCAATAATCTCTTTCTTGTGTAAAAAAATGAGAAAGCAAGAAAAAATCCTACTATTCCTGAACAAAGTGCATGCAAAAAAGTTGCTCCTACAAATCTCAAGATAGTCAGAATCAGTGTACTGACAATGGATTGGGATTGTCCGATAAGCAGAAAAATATTCTCTACTGCTGCAAAACCAAGTCCTACAATAACCATATAAAGCATTGCATCAAGCGGTTCATCAAATTCTGGATCAGCGATGGCTATTTTTCTTACTACTATATATTTTGATATTTCCTCAATCAGTGCTACACCTATGAAAAGGGTTAGAATTACTCTAATAACAGGAAAAGACAAGAAGAGAGAAGAAAAACCTGTTTTAAACCCCCACTCAAAGATGACAGCAATAATGGCTGCTGCGATTCCACACAAAAATACCTTCATTATCATTCTATTTGATTCAGGATGAGCATCTTCTCTTAGAAAAAAGGAAAGCCAGATTGCGCTGGGCAGAATACCAAGAATTAAGTAAAAAAAGATCATCATATTTTTATTATAACCTTTCTGATTGCGCTAGTCTAATCTAAGGTCAGCCTCTGCTTTAACTTCTTGCCATGATTTTTTATCTTTCTTGTGGAAAAAACCAGCTATTGCTGTCATTACTGCATTATCAGTGCAATATTGAGGAAGGGGAAATATTATTTTACATCCAGGTATTTCTTGCTTTACTTTTTTGGTTATCTGTTTTTGAAGCTGAGTGTTTGCTGAAACTCCTCCTCCAAGAATTATTGCTTTTGCTTTATAATTCTTTGTTGCTTTGATTGTTTTTTTAATCAAGACATCTATTACTGCTTGCTGAGCTTCAAAACACATCTGGTAAATATATTCTTTTTTTCTTTGGGTGTGGACACTGCGTTTTTTGAAATCATAAAGAACAGCAGTTTTTAGGCCTGAAAAACTAAAATCGTAATTTTTGCTGAAAATCATCGGTCGGGGGAGGGTAATGTTAATCCTTGTTTTGGATTTTTCTTTTTTAAAACGCTCAGCTAATTTAGCAATTATTGGTCCTCCAGGATATTCAAGTCCCAGGATTCTTGCGATTTTGTCTAAACATTCACCAGCTGCATCATCTCTTGTCTCACCCAGGATTTTATATTTTCCATAATCTTTCATCAAAATTAACTGAGTGTGTCCTCCTGAGACAACAAGACAGATGGCAGGGAAAATAAATTGTGAGTGATTGATTAAGTTAGCATAGATATGAGCTTCTATATGGTTGACAGCAACTAAAGGGATATTCCAGATAAAAGATAAAGCCCTGGCAAAATTTACTCCTGTCCACAAACATGGCTCAAGACCAGGGCCTGTAGTGACTGCTAGAATATCAATTTTTGGCTTCTTGAATTTAGAGATAAATCCTACAAAATCTCTTAACAATTCGGGTTCTCTTTTTAATATTTTTTCTAGATTTCTGAGTTTCGATTTTTTTATTTCTGATTTTGATTGTAGAACCTTTATCTTACCTGCTTTTTTTAGAGATTGTTCTAAAACAGGAACTAAATTTTGCTGATGAGCCCTTTTTGCTAAGGTAGGCCAGACCCCTCCCCATTTTTTATGAATTTCTATTTGAGATGAAACAATATCAGAAAGGATATCAAAACAAAACCCATTTTTCTTTTGGGCGTTTATTATAGCAATGCATGTATCATCACAAGAAGTTTCAATACCCAGGATTTTCATATTAATTTAATTTAGCAATTTATAAGCAATTAAACAATCTCGAGCAATAATTTATATATTAGATACTTAATAATTAAACCATGGTGTAATTATTAAGTAAGGAGGGAATTGTTTGAGGTAAGACTTGAGGATTATAAGACTGGGAGAGTGTTGGGTTTGATTTATTCTTGATATTTTCTGTAGATAGGTTAAAATTCTATCAGTTGGGCCCCATCGTCTAATGGATAGGACAGCAGGCTTTCAATCTGCTAATAGGGGTTCGATTCCCCTTGGGGCCGCACTAATGCGAGGTTTTAAATCTCGCTTTCTTTTGTTAAGATGATTCTAATAATGATAGAGATAGATTATCTTAAAATTGGAAAAGCCTCAGATATAGAAGATCCTAAAGAAAGGATTGTTTATAGATTACTAGAGATATTGCCAGGAGCTTTGTCATGGATGACATTGGTAGGAATCTTTGTTTTATCATGGCAGAAGCCTCTTTTGGTTGCTATCTTTGCTATTATCTTTGACTTTTTTTGGTTTTTCCGAATAGTTTATCGATCATTCCTTCTTCATGCAGGTTTTAAGAAGATGGAGAAATATGAACGAGAAGATTGGCTTGGGAAATTGAGAAACTTAAAAGATAAAAACTGGCGTCAATATTACCATCTGATAATTCTCACGCTCTACAAAGAGCCATTGGAAGTAATCCGACCAAGTATATCTGCGCTTCTTAAAACCGATTATCCGAAAGATAGGATGATAGTAGTAATTGCAGCAGAAGAAAAAGCTAGAGAGGAGATTAAACATACAGTTGCGCTTTTGGAGAAAGAATTTAGAGATAAGTTTTTTAAATTCTTGGTTGTCTGGCATCCTGCCAATATTCCTGGCGAGATAGCAGGGAAGGCTTCTAATGAAACTTGGGCGGCAAAGACTGTTAAAGAAAAAATTATAGATCCACTGGATATTCCGTATGAGAAAATAATTTATTCTTCTTTTGATGCTGATACTGTTGTCTTTCCAAAATATTTTAGCTGTCTTAGCTATCATTATCTGACCTGTCCAAAACCTACTCGTACGAGCTTTCAACCTATCCCTCTTTTTATAAATAACATATGGGACGCACCGTTTTTTTCGCGATTGTTTTCCTTTTCTTCTACTTTCTGGAACACAATGAATCAAGCAAGTCCTGAAAATCTTGTAACTTTTTCTTCTCACTCTATGAGTTTCAAAGCATTGGTTGAGGTAGGATTCAAGCAAACAAATGTCGTTAGTGATGATTCTCGGATTTTTTGGCAATGCTTTTTGAAGTACAATGGTGACTATCGTGTTTGTCCACTTTTTTATCCTATTTCTATGGATGCAGTAGTAGCAAAAGGCTACTTTAGAACTATGAGGAATGTTTATAAGCAGCAAAGAAGATGGGCTTATGGAGCAGGTGAGGTTCCCTATCTTTTGTTTGGTTTCTTAAAAAATAAAAAAATTCCCTTTTTAAAGAAACTTCGCTTTGGTCTGGTCACAATTGAAAATTACTGGTCGTGGGCAACGGCAAGTTTCATTATCTTTTTTTTGGGATGGTTACCCTTAGTTCTCGGGGGACCAGAATTTAATCAGACGTTATTCTCTTATAATCTTCCTCGTCTTTTAAGTAGACTCATGACGATAGCGATGGTAGGATTAATTGTTTCTGCTTATTTCAGTATAGTTTTGCTTCCTCCCAAGCCTCCAAAATATGGGAAGTTAAAGTATGCTGCTTTAGCATTAGAATGGCTTATAGTTCCAGTGGTTATGCTTATCTTTACTCCTCTACCTGCTCTTGATGCTCAAACTCGATGGATGCTTGGGAAATATATGGGTTTTTGGTATACAGAGAAATTGCCCAGATGAGCTATTCTAAATGGATTCTTTCTCTGAAGCTTTCTATTTTCTTTCTTAAGAGAGGGTAATTTTTTAACTCAGGGTCTTGTTCTATGATTTCTTTTGCTGCTTTTTTTGTCTTTTCCACCAAAAATATATCTGTAAGTGCAGACATGGCAAGATCAGGAATTCCCCATTGTCTTGTTCCTATCAAGTTTCCGGGACCTCTTATTTCCAAGTCTTTTTCTGATAAAGCAAAACCATCTTCTGATTCTACCAGCGCTTTTAGACGTTGATGTGTCTTTTTTGCTGGTGAATCAGTGAAAAGAAAACAAAAAGATTGATATTTTGATCTTCCTACTCTTCCTCGGAATTGATGAAGTTGGGCCAGTCCAAACCTTTCTGCTCCTTCAATCATCATTACAGTCGCGTCTGGCACATCCACACCTACCTCAACTACCGATGTTGAGACAAGAATGTCTATTTTTTTGTTTTTGAAGTCATTCATTATTTTTTCTTTTTCTTTTGAAGACATCTTTCCATGAAGCATTCCTACCTTAAGGTCGGGAAATATTTCTTTAGATAATTTTTCATATTCTTCCTTGACCGCTTTCACTTCTGCCCAACTGAGAATTGCTCTTTTCTTTTTAGTAAGCCTAGAAGAGGTTTCCTCAAGTTCCTGATTCTGGGGTTCGATTCTGGGACAAATGACAAAAACTTGCCTTCCTTTCTTGACCTGCTTTCTTATAAAACTGTAGGCTTTTTGTCGATTTGCTGGACTGACTATCTTGGTGATTATCTTCTTTCTTCCTTTTGGCATCTCATCTAATAAAGAAAGATCTAGATCACCATAAATACTTAAAGCCAGAGTGCGGGGGATAGGAGTGGCTGTCATTGAGAGAAGGTGTGGGATGGCTTTCATTTCTTTTTGCTTTTTTGTGCTTATTAATTTAGCCCTTTGCTCAACTCCAAAGCGATGTTGTTCGTCTAGAATTACTAGTGCTAGATTTTTGAATTTAACTTTCTCTTGAATTAGAGCGTGGGTTCCGATTAAGATGTCGATCTCTCCCTTTTCTGTTTTTTCAAGAAGCTTTTTTCTTGAGATTTCGATTTGCTCACCTAATTTCTTGGAGATGAATCTGTCTGTTTTTCCTGTGAGTAGGCCAATGTTTAATTTGAATTTTTTTAGGAATTTTCCTATTTCTTGGAAGTGTTGTTTAGCTAGAATTTCAGTAGGGGCCATAAATGCTACCTGGTATCCTGCTTTGGCAGTATTAAGAGCAGCAATAGTGGCTACAACTGTTTTGCCTGATCCTACATCTCCTTCCAATAACCTATTCATTGGTCGTGGTTTTTGAATATCTTTCAATATCTGCCAGGCACATCTTTTTTGGGCACCAGTTAATTTAAAAGGAAGAGATTCAACAAATTCTTTAATTAACTCAATGTTAATTGGGATAGGTACAGCTCTTTGTTTTGCTAGTTTTTGTCTTTCTTTTAAAACTAAAAGTTGAATTAAAAAAAGATCCTCAAAAGAGAATCTCTCCTGTGCCTTTTTTGCTAAAGCTTTGGAATCAGGAAAATGTATCTGCCAGAGAGCTTTGCCTATTTCCATCAAATTGTATTTCTTTCTTATACTCTCAGGAATTGGATCCTTGATTTTGTTTTTGAATTTTGCAAGGAGAGGTTTAAGAATATATCTTAACCAGCGTGAGGAAAGTCCTTCAGTTTCAGGATAAACAGGTACTAGTCTACCTGTATGAGTTAATCCTGGCGATAGATCTTTTTCTTTTTTGATTTTCTCATAAGCGGGATTACTGAGATACAATCCATCATCTCCCAACACTACTTTTCCAGCAAGACAAACATAATCTCCTTGCATGAGAGTGTTGATAAGATAAGGTTGATTAAACCAGACTGCTTTGATTGCAGCAGTGTCATCTTCTATGATTGCCTGGGTTAAGAACATTCTTTTTCTCCAGGTTCTTGTGTTTTTGATTTCAAGAATTCTCCCTTGCACACAGCAGGTTTGGCCTAATTGAACCTTAGCAATAGGAATTATGTTTGAAAAGTCGTCATATCGGTGAGGGAAATGAAAGAAAAGATCACGAAGGGTTTTGATTCCTAGCTTCTTGAGTCTTTTTTGATAAATCGGTCCAATCCGAGGAATTTTTTCAATTGGGGTAGATAAATTCATTATTCTTATAATAATTTATTGGAATTAATAATCAACAAAAACACTGTTTATTCACAGTGTTTTTGTTGATGTGGCGTCCTCGAGAGGAGTCGAACCTCTATCTGAGGCTCCGCAAGCCTCCGTTCTATCCATTGAACTACGAGGACAGAGGCGGTGGGGGTGGGACTCGAACCCACAAGCCCCTTGCGGGGCGCTGGTTTTCAAGACCAGTTCCTTACCAATTCGGAGCACCCCACCGTTTAGCTTTTTTGTCTTTCTGTAGATTATCACAATTTATTTAGATGTGCAACTGACTTTTGTTGACAGAAAGGACAAATTTACCTAAAATAATCTCAGCTCTTTAAAAAGGAAGTGATGGTATGGAAAAGGATATGAAAATATATATCTGTAATCAATACAGAGGCTATGCTAGTTTTAAGAAAATACCTCTTATGTTAGAGAAACTCCGTAGGATTCTTGGAAAGAAAATATTTGGTTCGATACCACTTAGAATTCCTCGAGGATCGAGATATGAAGCAGATATTCCTTATTCATACGAGATTTTTGAAAATGATAGATCTTTTATCCTGATGGAAATTCAATACGAGTCTTGGATCAATGTGCCTAATGCAATTACATTAACCATCTATAATGCGATTGAAGAGTTGGTTGAATCTATTCGAGATCTAATGCGAGAATATCCTGTTTGTTCTGAAAAGAAATCTGAATGGGAGTACTTTATTGATTATAGTTGCTGCCCAGTCTGTGGTTGTTCGACAGAAAAAGATGGAATAGGATTTTTTATAAAAGAATGGGAAAATGGTCAATGTCCCAATTGTGGCTGGAATTTCAAATCTGCTAGAACAATACCCTACCTATATTCCAAAAGAGAGCTGAAGTAAAAACTTCAGCTTTTTTATTTCTCAGATTTTTGATATTTCAAACTTTGGCGGAGGAGGTGGGATTCGAACCCACAAGCCGCTTTTTACACGGCTACGGTTTAGCAAACCGCTGGCTTACCATTCGCCGCACTCCTCCGGGAATCTAAATATAAGGTATCAGTTTTTTTGTAATCAGTCAATCAATGGTTCTCTTGCTACAACCACGCCCCATACTTCCTTTGCACCTGCTTGTTTTAGAACTTTCGCTGCTTCTTCCATAGTAGCTCCGGTAGTATATACATCATCTACCAAAAGGATTTTTTTGTTTTTAATCAAATGGGTATTCTTTACCAAAAAAGCGCCTTTTATATTCTCTTTTCTCTCTTCTTTGGAGAGTTCTGTCTGAGAAATTGTCCTTTTTGCTTTCTTAAGACATTCTGTTAATAAAGGAATTCTTAGTTTATGTGAGAGTTCCTTTGCTATCTCTTCTGCTTGATTGAACCCTCTCCATTTTAATTTTTTCTTTCCCAAAGGAATGGGAATTAAAATTTTGTTCTCCCATACCTTCTTATTACCTAATAAAAAGAAATGTGCTATAATTAATTCAGTTAATGGTTTTGCCAGTTCTTTTACGAAAGGTTCATATTTGAATTGGTGGATTAATTCTTTTATAAGGTTGTTTTGATAGGAGAGAGGGAAAAATAAGCCGTCAAGATTTTTTGAGTGACATGCGTTGCATTTTCCACGAATTTCTGAAGAATCTGAGATTTTGATCAATTTTGGTTTCTCGCAGAGACAAAATATATCTTCCGAAATTTCTAAACAGGATTGACAATCTTTGCAAAGGTAAGTTCCCTCTCTTCCGCATCCAAAACAAAATTTGGGAAAAAGAATTTCAAGCAAAGTGTCTCTTATTTTATTGATCCATTTCATTTCTTTGATTGTAATTAGTATTCAAAGTCAGATATAATAAGCGTGATGATTTTTCATCCTTTCAGGATAATTAAGAAAACTTTTTTAGGAGTAGATATCGGCGTATCCTCTATCAAAGTGGTAGAGATTTCACGTTGGGGAGGTAAAATAGAGCTGAGAAATTATGGACATATTGCCTCCTCGGCTATTTATCAAACTCCATATCAGGGTTTTGGAGGAGGAAGCAATTTTATGATTTCCTCTCCGGATGTTTCCGAGATTATAAGAGCGATTTTGAAAGAAGCAGGAATTAAGACCAAAGAGGCTGTTTTTAGTATTCCTGATTTTTCTACCTTCTTTACTACTTTTCAGCTTCCTCCGATGTCTGAAGAAGAGCTTCCCGGTGCAGTAAGATATGAAGCAAGACGACATATTCCTGTGCCTGTATCTGACGTAGTGCTGGATTGGTTTCATATAGGAGGAGAGCTAGGAAAAAAGGGAAACGGCGTTAGTATTCTTTTAGTTGCTGTGCCAAAAGAGACAATTTCCAGATATCAAGAAATTGCAAAAGCATCTTCTCTTGATCTTAAATTTCTTGAAGCAGAAGCTTTCAGTCTCGCACGTTCATTAGTTCATAAAGAAAAAGAACCCATTTGTTTGCTAGATATTGGTGCACAAAGCACTTCGGTCAATATTGTAGATCAAGGGATTCTGAAGATCAGTTATAGTTCTGATATTTCTGGTAATGATTTCACTGCTACTATTTCTAAATCCCTCTCTATTAGTCCTGAAGAAGCGGAAAAATTAAAGAAAACTCAAGGTCTTATATCCGATCAAACAAAAGAAATCTTGTTGCCTTTAGTTAATTTGATTATAATAGAGATAGAAAAGATTTTGAAGGACTTTGAAACAATCGATAAACGAGTGAAGAAAATAGTTTTAGCAGGTGGCTCAGCTCTCTTGCCAGGACTTGATCAATATTTCTCTTCTTATTTTAAGAGACCAGTCGAGATAGGCAATCCATTCTTTGGTTTAGTATATCCTCCACTATTGGAACAAAAACTGAAGACATTAGGACCTTCCTTTGCTATTGCTGTAGGGGCAGCGCTTAGAGGGTTTGAATCATAAACTTTTAGTGCAATGGTAGAAATCGCACCTAAACCAAAAATTAAATCAAAGAAAGTCCCCACTATTTTGCTTTCAATTGGGCTGATTTTGCTTATCCTTTCGATAGGAGCTTATTTTGGTTTAAGAACTGTTGAACTAAAGAAACAAAAAGAACTAAAAGAAATGCAAGATCAACTTGCTCAGCACCAGACTGCTCTTAAGAAGTTAGAAGATAAACTTCTAACATACAAAGCAAAACTGGACGATCTTTCTCTTGTTCTTGATTCTCGCTTGATAGGAACAAACTTCTTTAGTTTCTTGGAGAAGATTGTTCACAAAGAGGTTATGTTGGAGGGAGTTGAGATAAATCTTAGAAAAGGCACTGTCGATATTCATGGAAAAGCAAAGAATCTTCCTGTATTAACACAGCAGCTCGTTTTCTTAAAAACAGTTCCTGAAATTCAAAGCTTTGAATTAAAAAATATTGCATTAGAAGAGAAAGGAGAAGTGAGTTTTGTAATATCTCTTATATTATCTCCCACCTTATTTAAATAAATCTATGTCTTTTCGTTTTCTTCTTGCCATCGTTTTTATTCTTGCAGCTGTATTTATTGGTTATTTCTTTGTTTGGCCTGAATACCAAAAAACATTAGCTCTTCAGACAGAAATTGAGAATGTAAAAATAAGAATCGACCAAGACGAAGAGTATTTCGCTTACCTAAAACAGATTGATGAGCATCTCGAGAAAAACAAAGAAAAGCTTGATATCATAGATACTATTCTGCCTCACGAATTTTACTTACCTCATCTGTTTTATGTTCTCCAGGAAATAGTTGCCAAGAGTAATCTTCATTTTCAGGAAATCAATGCCTCTATCAATCCCTTGGAGGAATCTACAAAGATCAACAAGATTGATATTAGTTTGAGTGTATCGGGGAGTTATCCTGATTTTAAAAAACTTCTTTCTTATTTAGAGCATTCTGTTCGTTTATTTAGTATAGAGAACATTGCGATATATCCTTCTATGCTGGGAGAATCCTTTCATTGCGATCTCAGAATTGCTACTTTTTATTATAAATAAAAAACATGGCAATTACTGTTATTGAGGAAAGAAAAACTCAAAAATATTTAGTAATGCTCTTTTTTGTACTTGTAGTAGGGATTGCGTTTATTCTACTCTCAAAGTTTGTGAAAAGAGAAGAAGTTGTTGTTCCCTCAGTTCTTCCTCCAAAACCTCCAGTAAGGATAGAGATTAAATTTCAGGTTTTACGAAATCCTGTTTTAGATCAACTCTCAGAACCTTTTCCTGCGCTTCCTTCTTTACCAACTGAGCCAGAAAATATTTCAAGAATAATTGGACGCCAGAATCCTTTTGCTCCTATATCTGCACCTATAGAGGTTGGCGAGTAAGATCTAAGATATATATTTTAGATTAGATAAGATATATATTTTAGATTAGAATCCAAACCTTATCATTTATGCCAAGCTTACTTGATCAATTAGTTAAAAAAGGAATTTTGGAGAAAAAGAAAGCTGCTTCGTTGGAATATGAAATTAAAACCTCTGGTCAGAGAGAAGAAGAGGTTATTTTAAAACACAACATTGTTTCTGAAGAGGCCCTCTTTAATCTAAAGAGCGAGAATTTAAAAATTCCTTTAAAACAACCACCTCTTGAGGATATATCTTCTGAACTTTTGAAATTGATTCCTGAAGATTCTGCTACTTTCTATAAGATGATACCAATAGGAAAGAAAGATAAAGTGCTTGAGGTAGGAATGGTCTATCCTGAAGATTTAAAATCTCGAGAGGCATTGAAATTTCTTGCCCGGCGGCAAGGGCTTGGGTATAGAATTTTTTTAATTACCCCCACTTTCTATAAACAGGTTCTTAAGAAATATCGAACCTTAGGAAGAGAAGTCGGTCGAGCTCTTGAGGAACTTGAGACAGAGATTAAACCAGAAAAAGAGAAAAAAGCTATCACAGAAGCCGATTTAAGAAGATTGGTAGAAGAGGCTCCTATTGCTAAAATAGTAGCAGTGCTTTTGAGACATGCAGTAGAAGGAGGAGCATCTGATATTCATATTGAACCGACCAGAGAAAATTTAAGAGTGAGATTCAGATTAGATGGAGTGCTTCATTCTTCTATCTTTTTACCTTTGAGAATTCATCCAGCAGTAGTTGCTCGGATTAAAATTCTTTCTAGGTTAAAGCTTGATGAAACAAGAATACCTCAAGATGGAAGATTTTCCATTCAAGTAGGAGAAGATGTTGTTGACTTCAGAGTCTCTACCTTTCCTACAAGCGAAGGGGAAAAGGTTGCCATCAGGGTGCTAGATCCTAGCAGAGGTATGAAAAGTTTAGATGAGTTGGGTTTCCACGAAGAAGCCTGCCAAATAATTAAAGAAGCTATTAAAAAACCGTATGGATCAATCTTGGCTACGGGTCCTACTGGTTGTGGAAAGACAACCACTCTTTATGCTATTTTACAACTTCTCAACAAAGAAGGAGTAAATATTGTAACATTAGAGGATCCGATAGAATATTATATTGAAGGAATAAATCAATCTCAAATTAGGCCAGAGATTGGGTATACTTTTGCTTCTGGTCTAAGAACAGTAGTGAGACAGGATCCAGATATTATTATGGTGGGAGAGATTCGTGATCCGGAAACTGCATCTCTTGCCACCCATGCTGCGTTGACTGGTCATATTGTTCTCTCTACTATTCATACCAACAATGCGGTTGGTGTTATTCCTCGCCTTATTGATTTGGGAATCGAACCATATCTAATCCCTCCTAGTCTAAGTATAGCTATAGCACAGCGACTTGTAAGGAAACTTTGTCCTTACTGTAAGAAAAAAGTCAAAGCAGAAGGAGAAGCAAAGAAGATAATAATGAAGGAGCTTAATAAATTACCTGAGAGATTACGAAAGAAATATGTACCTCAAAAATCTCCCCTCTATATATACAAACCACAAGGATGTAAGAAATGTCGTGGAGAAGGTTATATAGGAAGGATAGCTGTAGTTGAGATTTTGAAAATGACCGATCAGCTAAGTGAGATAGTACTAAAGAGGCCATCAGAAAATGAGATTATTAAAGAAGCGCGACGCCAAGGTATGATTGAAATGAGACAAGATGGGATTATTAAGGTTTTACAAGGAATCACTTCTTTGGAAGAAGTATTAAGAGTAGCAGCAGAGGTTTAATTCAATCTAAATATCTAAATATCTTAGCTATGAAAAAGATTCTTCTTGTAGAGGACGATCCGTTTCTGATAGATATCTATACTACAAAGCTCAAGAAAGTAAGATTTGAGGTATATGTATCTCGAGATGGTGAATCTGCTCTGCAACTGATTGAAAAAGAGATGCCAGATCTTGTGCTTTTGGACATAGTATTGCCTCATATTGATGGATGGGAAATCTTAAGAAAGATTAAAAATAATGAAAAATTGAAAGATATAAAAATAATTATTCTTTCTAATCTGGGACAGAAACATGAGGTAGAAAAAGGATTGAAACTTGGAGCTACCAAGTATCTTATCAAAGCTCACTATACTCCTGCTCAAATAGTAGAAGAGATCAAGAATATATTAAAAGAATAAAATTATGCCTAATTTATCCCACAAATCAGCAAAGGAAAAATACTATCAAGATTTATTAGGAGAGCTTTTAGAGTTGACAATCAAGGCCCAGGCCTCAGATCTTCATATCTCTCCTGCTCATCCTCCTGTTCTGAGAACAGCAGGTCAACTTTCTCCTTTAATAAAGAAAAGAAAATTGACTCCTGAAGATACCCAGGGTCTTGCATTTGCTTTGATGACTCCTGCTCAGAAGGAGATGTTTCTTGAGAAAAAAGATATTGATTTTTCCTATGATTTTGAAGGCAAGGCACGATTTCGAGTTAATGTGTTTATGCAAAGCCGAGGAATTAGTGTAGCTATGCGGCTTATTCCTAACAGAATTCCTACTCTTGAAGAGCTAAATCTTCCTCCTGTGTTGCATCAGTTTACTACTCCTACTCAAGGATTTGTCTTGATAACTGGCCCAAGCAGTCACGGTAAGTCAACTACTTTAGCTGCGTTGATTGATGAGATTAATCACACCCGAACTGATCATATTATTACTATCGAAGATCCAATTGAGTATGTCTTTGAGGATGATAAATGTATTATTGATCAGAGAGAAGTTTATCAACATGCTCTAAGTTTTGCGCGAGCTCTCCGAGCAACTTTTCGGCAGGATCCTGATGTAATTATGATAGGAGAAATGAGAGACCCAGAAACTATCTCTACTGCTATTACTGCTGCAGAAACTGGACATTTGGTCTTTGCAACTCTTCATACTAACTCTGCTGCTCAGACCATTCATCGAATTATAGATAGCTTTCCTCCAGAACAACAAAATCAGGTGAGAGCTCAACTTTCTGGTTCTCTACTTGGGGTAGTTTCTCAGCGACTACTTCCTTGTCTGAAAGGGGGTTTGATTCCTGCCTGTGAGATTATGATTGCCACTCCGGCCGTTGCGAGTTTAATCAGAGAGAATAAGATTCATGAAATACCTTTAGTGATTGAGACTTCTGGTGAAAAAGGAATGATTTCTTTGAATAGATATTTGGCTGATCTTGTAAAAAGAGGTGAGATTTCTGTTAAGACCGCTCTTAACTACTCCTTGGCACCTGGCGAACTAAGGAGTCTAATTCGTAAGTAAGTTATATGAAATTTAATTATCAAGCAAGAACTAAAACAGGAAAGGTACAAGTAGGTACAGTAGAAGCTGCTTCAGAAGAGGGAGCTTTAATGCTTCTCCAGAGACACGGTCTTTATGTCACTCATTTAGAATCGGTAGAGGAACTTCCTTTTTGGTTAAAGAAAATAGATCTTAGAAGAGTTTCCAGAAAAGACTTGGTAATGTTTTCTCGTCAACTTTCGATTATGTTTGAATCACAGGTCCCTTTGGTTGAAGCGCTTCGTACCTTAGCCGAGCAATCTGAAAAACCCCGCTTTAGAGAGATACTTACAGATATCTCAGAAAAAATAGAAGGAGGAACTTCATTCTCGCAAGCGTTGGCTGCTTATCCTGAATTATTCAATCCATTCTTTATAAATATGGTGAAATCAGGAGAAAGTTCAGGAAAACTTGCTGAATCACTTTCTTATCTTGCTGAACATATAGAAAGAGAGTATGAGCTTTCTGCTAAAATCAAAGGAGCAATGATTTATCCTATCATCATTGTTTGTATGATGGCAGGAATAGGAATCCTGATGTCAGTATATGTATTGCCTCAATTGCTTGTAATCCTTCAGGAAACTGGCCAAGAACTTCCCTTTATTACACGAGCAATTATCTCTGGAGTTGAATTTATAAGAAGTTGGGGAGGCGTAGCATTAATTATTGGTTTTTTTGTAGTCTTGATTGCTCTATATAAGTTCTCTAAAACAAAAAAAGGAAAAGACAGAACAGACAGAATTCTCCTTAAGATGCCAGTAATCGGAAAATTCATAAAAATGATTTGTGTTTCTCGTTTTGCTGAAAACCTCTCAACCTTGGTGTCAGGAGGATTGCCTATTGCTAAAGCTCTCGAGATTACCGGAAGCGTGGTAGGTAATGTTTGCTATAAAGAAGCAATTGAGAAAACCACCCAAGATGTAAGAAAAGGAGAGAAGATTTCTTCGGGACTTAAGAAATATTCTGATCTTTTCCCTCCTGTTCTTACTACAATGGTTTTGGTAGGAGAAAAAACCGGAAGTCTGGATACTGCCTTGATGAACATTGTGAAATTTTATCGAATGGAAATAGATCGGGAGCTAAACAATCTCTTGCGCCTTCTTGAACCACTTTTGATTCTTATTTTAGGAGCAGGAGTAGGAATAATGATAGGAGCAATTCTTATCCCTCTTTATCAGACCATCACTGCGATTTAGTACTTTGAGTTTTCCACAACCCTTTTTTACAAGAAATGATAAAATTATAATATAAGTATATATAAGTAAGTTAGATTTATATCAAAAAGGTCGGCAAAAATTGAAAAATAATTTAGGATTATATGAGAAAAATAAAACAAAAAGGTTTTACACTGATTGAATTATTGGTAGTAATTGCTATTATTGGTATTCTTGCCTCAATTGTCTTGGTTTCTTTAGGGTCAGCGAGAGAGAAAGCAAGAGACGCAAGAAGAAAGTCAGATATAAGACAGATATCTTTGGCAATGGAGATGTACTATGATGATAATCAGCAATATATGACAAGTACTGGTTCTACCCCTCCTTCACAGATTGGAGATTATCTCAATCCAGTGCCTTCTGATCCTTCGGGTGGGAGTTATACGTGGATAGATAATTCGAATAGTTGTAGTACTTCTGGTCAGACTTTTGCTGCAGGACAATGGTATTGTGTGTATGCTACATTGGAGAAACCAGCAGGTCATTATTTTGTTGCAAGCCAGAAAGGAACCAAGGAGCTTGATTATACCCCAGGTGCCAGCGACTGTGGAGTTTGGTAAAAACTATCCTTACTTTATTTTGGTTAGGAAATTAGTATAGTTCTTGCTAAGAAAAAATTAGTCTTGTATCCAAAAAGATACAAGACTAATTTTTTCTTAACTCTTTACGTTATCTACGTATAATTA
>JAGGWD010000022.1 GCA_021157625.1 bacterium
ATATTAGAAAGTAATAGGATAAAATTAAGACCTCTCAGACCTTCTGATGCTAAGATTCTCAAAGAATACAGCAAAGACAAAAAAATTACAAAATATACTTTTGTAATTCCGCCACCATTTACAGTAAAACACGCACAGGTTTTTATTAAAAAGACTCAAAAAGAAAAGAAAAAGGGACTCTCTTATTATTTTGGAATAGAATATAAAGAAAATGGAAAACTTATTGGGATGATAAATTTAGTTAACATTAGTAAGAAAAATAAAAATGCTGAGACAGGTTTTTGGCTTGCTGAAAAATATCAACACAAAGGTTTAGCAGAAGAAGCTCTGAATCTAATTTTAGATTTTGGTTTCAAGAAATTAAAATTAAAAAGGATTGAAGCCTGGGTACTTCATAAAAACAAATCAGCTCAAAAATTATTAGAAAAAACAGGTTTTAAACTAGAGGGAAGATTAAGAAAGAAAATTTTTTTCAAAAATCAATGGTTTGATAAGTTAATCTATGGAATTTTGAAAGATTAAATTTTCTAGTGATAAA
This sequence comes from bacterium, assembly GCA_021157625.1. Lineage (GTDB taxonomy): Bacteria > Patescibacteriota > Minisyncoccia > Minisyncoccales > JAGGXC01 > JAGGXC01. Next base: position 539 of record JAGGWD010000022.1, read on the forward strand.
TAGCTAAATAAAAAGTGGGTCAGTTAAACCCACTCTTTGAAAAAAGTAAAGATTATCTATTTCTTTTGGCTGCGAAGTCTGCAATCCCCAAAAGATATCTTTTCCATTTATTGTCTGGAAGATCTTTTAAGCTTTTTTTGGCCTTTTCTATATATTTCTCTCCCAACTTCTGGGATTTTTCTTTTGCACTAGTTTTTTCTATCAAAGAGATTATCTCTTCTACTTCATCCGTTGAAATCGTTTCTTTTTGGAAAATGCTCTTGATTTTCTTTACTTCTTTCAATGAAAGCTCTCTGAAAGCAAAATTCAAAACAATATTTCCTAATTTTCTATCTTTGATATCTCTCCCAATTTCTTTCCCAAACTGAGTTTCCTTACCAAAGATATCTAAAATATCGTCCCTGATCTGAAAGGCTATTCCTACATTCTCACCGTAATCTCCTAACAATTTCTTTTCTTTCTCTGAAGAATTAGCCAAAACTGCACCTATCTCACAAGAAGCGCGAACAAGACAGGCTGATTTTTTTCTTATCATCCTCATATAGTGCTCCAAAGATATCTCTTTGTATCTATTCTCTACAACAAATATTTCATCCTCTCTTCCTCTCTGCTCAAACAGGATATCCAAGATCTCTCCCTCTACAGTTGTTTTCATAGTCTGGGAAAAAATTTGCGAGACTTCTTTTGGCTTCTTTGACAAAAGAGCTGCTTGAAATACAGAAGCTCCATAATCGACGGCTAAGCATTCGGCTATCGATTTTCCATATTTCTTCCAAAAGGTAGGTTTCCCTCTCCGAATCACGCTTTTGTCTATGATGTCATCTATTATCAAAGTATAATTGTGAAGAATCTCTATTCCTGCTGCAGCAGACAAAATCTCCTCTTCTTTTTCTCCGCCCAAAAGCCTGTAGGAAAAAATGCACACCAAGGGTCTTAGTCTTTTTCCTCCGCTTGCAATTTGGTAGTTTAAAATTTTCCTTATTCCTAGAGAGACCCCCAAATTAAGAATTCTTTCCATCTCTTTTTCGACAAGAGGAATGTATTTTTGCATCTCTTGCTGGATACCTTTTTCTACCACAACCTCCATATCTTCTCGCCTCTTTTTTCTTTTAAAAGAGCTCATAGAGCACATCTCGCTCTCTGTTCTGTTCTAAACCTTGTTTGGAGATTTGTCAAGCAAAATAGATCTCAAGCAAAGAAATAAAAAAGAGACACTGCTAAACAGTGTCTTATCTAAAATAGAGTTTTATTCTTGATGTGTTTACGTCGCTGAAGCCACTCGGATTTCAGAAGATCAAAGTAAATCATATCATAAAACTTATTCTTCATAAAAATTCTCTGTCGTATCCTTCCCTGTTCTCTGAACCCTATTTGTTTGTGAGTTTTAATACTCCTTTCGTTAGAACTAATCACCAACGTATAAATGGAATTAAGGTTCAGTTCAGTAAATCCATAGTCTATAAGCAGCTCTAAAGCCTCTTTGCCATAGCCTTTGCCCCAGTAGTCTTTTTCTCCTATCAAGATCCCTGATTCTGCACGCTGGTTTTTAAAATCAATTCCCCCAAATCTACAGTTGCCTATTGGTTGTCCTGTTGCCTTATCTATAATTGTGAAGATTATGTCACCTCTTTCTGGAGCTTCTATCAACCAACTTCTTTCATCAAACTCGCTAGTTGGAAAATACCTTCCAAGCAGTAACGCAATTTCTGGATCATCTAACCATTTAAGAAAATACTGGATATCTGAATTTCTTACACTTCTTAAAATAACTCTTCTTCCTTCTATCAAACTACATCACCTCCGTTTAAATTATAGAACAGAATCAACAAATGTCAAATATTTTACTTTATTTTTATTTTATCAATGAAAAAATAGAAAGGGTTTCTTAAAGAAACCCTTGTTATAGAACTACACCGATGATGTGATTTCCATAGATGATGACGAATTCTATTCCGAATTCAATTGCTTTTTCTAACTGAGCTCTACAATCCTCGCAGTAGCAATCATAGTTTCTCTTGGCATATTCCAGCGAAACAATGGCTACTTCTTGAAAATCTACTAATCGGTGTAGATAATGTGTGTGAGTGTTGTCCATAATTCTCATAATCTAGATTGTTTTTATTTTGAAAGGAGCGTCGACCTCGCTCCCCCAGCGCTGGGCCGGACAACACTCACACACATTAGATTTAGTGAAATTGGCCCAGCACTGGAGGAGCGAAGCCATTTCCTTTATAACAGAACAAGAAATTGTATGTCAAGGTATTGTGCTAAATGGCTGTTTTTTAGATATTCTTCACAAAAATCCTTTCTTTTCTTGAACCCGATCTTGCACCCAAGACCACTGACCAAACAGCTTTTTCTTGAAAAACACCTTTTGGATTTAAAAGTTGTCCTCGAGATTAAAAATCAGGGCACCCACTGTAGGTTCTAGATATTTTTGAGTAGCCATTAAAAATATTCTGTTATTAAAATATATCTTTTGACTAATTCAAGCCACCAAGTGTCAACATCAGTTTTGATAAGAAGTTCTCCCAGAATTTTCCCTTCTTTTGTCTTCAACCGATTTAAAGAAAAGAGTAGCCATTTATTTACCTGCTTATTCCCTAAGTCAAAGCACTCTTTCTCTAAAAGCATTTCGGCTAATATATCTGCATCTCTAACAATTTTGGATTCCAATGTTTTTCCTTCAACTAATTCTTGAAAGAGCTGAACAAACTTTAAATCTTTTAAATAATAATCTTCAGAGATCTCTTGAATTATTTTTTGCTTATTAATTTCTTGAGTATAAAATCTATTAATGAGATTTCTCTCTCCCCCTCTCCCTGCAGGCAAATTATGAATTAATGCCATTTTGATTACTTTCTCCTCTTGGGCTTTTTTTAAATTAGCTAATAGCCAAGCAATTACAGCAACATAAAAACTATGTTCAGCTATATTCTCTTTAGTCGGTCCTTTAAGATATTGGAGAGAAGCTCGAGGGATGTATTTTAAAATCCGACATTCCCACAAGAAATTAACAAGAGCCTTGATTTCTCTACTGAAGGTCTTTTTCTTTATAATTTTTTTCTTTTTCATATTTTTATAAAGACCTTTAAAAATTTCCTTATATAATAGTCTTATTTTCTTAATTAATCCAAGAGTGTCGAATGGGCTCTTTAAAAATTACCAAAGCGCCAATGATCATTTTTATCTCCATATTTCTTGTAACACATAAAAAACTTCAGGCGGCTTTTTAATAACCTTACTTAATTTTTGGAATAACCTCACAGGATTCTTGACTGGGAACTTCAATTCTGTTTCTAGTAATTTCATATTATCTTACCTATGGTTTTAAGATAACTTTTCAAGACTCATCTCTATATATAACTCTATTGCTTTTTCTGCAGTATTTTTTATTAACTTGTCTAATAACGGAGTCGAGGAGAGATCATTAAAACTAATCCATATATAATCATCATGCTCTTTGGGGTTAAGCCTCACTTCATCTGCATTCTCCACAGTAACTAAGAAATTAAACTGCCGTGTCATAATACCTTTTTTTGATTTGTAATCAAAACTATTAACGAAACTGAGAATGTTCTTAATCTGCAATCCTGTTTCCTCGGCAATTTCTCTTTTTAAAGCATCAATCAAATCTTCACCTTCTTGAACTGCACCAGAAGGTAATTCATAAATGCCACCCATAAAATCATTGGGATGTCTCCGAAGAAACAGAATATTTCTATCGGAAACCACTATTGCCCCAACTACAATCCGTTTAATACCCTTATTGTTTTTGATATTCTTGATATTACTTATATCCATATTATCCATAAAATAGAGAAAGATTACTTCTTAAACTTATTTACGGCATTTCTTAAAGCACTAATATAATAGTATACATATTCTTTCCGATTTTCTCCATACCATGTGGGCAATTTAATCACCCTCTTATGAAACAAATAAGCATTGGGAAAATTAAAATTCAATCTCGAGAACAGCCTTCTCTTTTTTTGTATGAAGGAAATAAAGTCCTAAGTTTTTTCCTTGAAGACTCCATGCAGCAGCGTCAGAATAATGAGTTCCTACTATACGCCCCTTATATAAAGCACCATGCGCATGAGTACAATCTTCAAATAATAATAAATTATATTTTTTTGCGTACACGAAATATAGCGTCTGAAAGAATATCATCCTCTATGGCTAAATATGCTTTTGTAATTCTTTCTCTATCTTCCAAGTTCAAATCTCTTATAGTTTTCTCGATCTGATCTTTCCTTCCCTCTATCTCAATAAATCTACCGAAATAAAGTTTATCAATACAGATATTTACATTTCTTAGAGGATAAAACCACTCTTCTCTTTGCTTCGTAAATTTCCTTATCTTGCTATACCCCAGTAATTTGAGCATCTCTAGGCCACTTTTAATACTCCGAAGAGGATATTTATATTCTTTTCTTTCAAAATAATTAATTTTTCTTTGTTTGATATTTTTTATTTTTATCGTTAGAACTGGTTTTTTATCTTCAATTCTGATCCGAGGAAAGATTCCTTTTTCGATAGAATTTTCACTAAAAAATCCGTAAGTGGTCTGAGTATATTTTGGCCTCACCCTTAAGGCTCCTAATTTTTTTAATCTATTAGCTATTTTTTCTCCTCTATTTAGTTGTATTTTAACTTCTATTTCTTTAATCATACCTATATTTTTATGTCTTTTTATGGCTTGAGTAGTCACTCGTTTTTTGTGATGTAATTCTTCTAACTTATTAAGAAGTTGTAGAAATCTCGGATGCCCTTTGAAATCCTTTTTTGATATAATTCTTGACATTTGGATGATTAAACTCTAAAGAATTTAAATCTTCTTCTTTTATCCATCTAGCTTCAGTAATTTCTGATTTATCAACTTTTATTTCGCCCGAGTCATATTGACAAAAAAGACTATTGCTAAGACTGGCTCCTTGTCTTCAGTATGATGAAAAATATTATTCACTAACAATTCCATTTTTTGTTTAATCTTAATGCCAGTTTCCTCGAATACTTCTCTCCGAGCAGTGTTCTCAAGTACATAATGTCCTTCTTCTATTTCTAAGCTTCCTCCGGGAACACTTCATTTACCAGGAGCATGTTTTTCCTTCAAACTTCTCTTTATCACAAGGATTTTGTTGTCTTTAACAACAACTGCATTTACTAAAACTCTTACCATTTTATTTGTCTTAGTGATAAATAAAACAACTTTTTAATTTTCTTAAAAGATAAAAGTGAAAGAGAACAAACTTCTATTTGGTCACTATCCTTGATGGAAAGCGCGCAAAGATAAAGTAATGCAGGGCTGACATGAAAAAAGCGTCGATAAAGTTATTTCTCCTCTTTACTTGAATATCTCGGTTCTTAAATGAATCCAGAAGAGCAAGATAGGTATGCCTACAGCCAGAGAAATAACACCCCAAGTAAAAGAGAGCTCTACAAAACAAAAAACAACAATAGAGATTATTGCCAAAACCAGAAATAGGTCAAAAAGAGGATTTGCTTTAAGCCCAGCCATAATATTTTATTATAGCGTTATTTCAGTCTAGTTTCATCCTATTTATCTCTTAAAATACCAATTTAGAACTTCTTTGGCAACAGGCAAAGCAGCAAACCTCACTCCTTCTACATCTTCAATAACAATAGTTAAAACTATTTTGGGATTATCATAAGGAGCAATAACTGTAACCCAGTTATGGTAATAACCTTCACGGGAGGTTTGAGCCGTGCCAGTCTTAGAAGCAGCTTTCACAGGTAAATCTGACAAAACCTGGCTTGAGCCATAAATAACCGCTTCTCTCATACCTTCTCTGACAATTTTTAAATTCGCAGCATCAATAAATCCTTTTCTTATAATCTGTGGTTTAAACCTCTTAATTACCTTTGGAGAGGAGGCAGAGCCTTCTATAATTTCTTTTACTATCTGAGGTTTATATAAAATTCCGCCATTAGCAATTGCAGAAAAAGCAACTGCTACCTGAAGAGGAGTAACAGCTATATCACCTTGTCCAATAGAAAGATGATATGTATCTCCGATACGCCAAATCTTTTTCTGAGGGTCTTTGAAATAGTTTTCTTTCCATTGAGGATCGGGAATCCTTCCTGCAATTTCGCCAGGTAGATCTATACCTGTTTTCTTACCCCAGCCAAAGAGTTCAAGATATTTTTTAATTCTTTCCACCCCCAATCCTTTGAAATCTTTATATCCTCCGCCCAGCATATAAAAATAAACATTGCACGATTCTGCTATTGCTTTTCTGAGATCGGTCCATCCGTGAGTCTTCCAATCCAAAAAAACTGATGGTTTATCAGGAAAATAAGGATTAGGGATTACAATTTTTCCTTCACATAAAATATCTTTGTTAGGATCAATGATTTTTTCTTCAAGAGCTGCTGAGGCTATTAGGGGTTTAATTGTCGAACCTACAGGATAACCTCCCGAAATTACTCTATTGAAAAGAGGATGGTAGGGATCCTGATTGAGTTTTTGAAACTCTTTGTCAGAAATTCCCTGTGAGAAAAGATTATTATCAAAAGAAGGAAGACTTACCATTGCTAGAATCCCTCCGGTATTTGGATCAATAGCAACAGCAGCTCCTTTTTTAGAATCAACATTTTTCATCCCTTCTGAGAGAGCTTCGGTGAGTTTTTTCTGGAGACCGGCATCCAACCAAAGAACTAAACTTTTCCCGGGTTCGGGTTCAGAGAAAACTTTCTCTGAAATTTTGTTTCCGAGAGCATCTTTCTTCACTATTTTCTTTCCTGGCTTTCCTCGCAGAAGAGTCTCATAAGATTTTTCTATTCCTTGTTTTCCAATGTAATCTGTCACTGAATAATCTCCTTTTTCTCTGAGTTCTTGGGCTCCTATCTTTCCACAAAATCCAATCACATGAGAGAAAATAGGACCTTCTACATAATCCCGAATAGTATTTTCCTTGATTGAAAATCCCTCAAGATCCCTTATTTTGCTCTCAAGCAAAATTAAGCTCTCATGATCTAAATTTTCTTTAATAAGGACTGTCTGAAATTCTGATTCTTTGATCTTTCTCTGAATTTCGTAAGGATCTTGAGAAATGATCTTAGAGACCTCTGATATAATTTCTCGCTTTCTCTGCTCTGAGCAAGGAAGTTCTTTTATATTTACTACCAAATCATAACTTGGTTTATTAAAGACCAGTTGTCTCATTGAACTATCATAGATTACTCCTCTTGTGGGTTGCACAAGATAGAGCCTTTGTACATTTTTCTTGCTCAATTCCGAAAACTTTTTTCCTTCAATGATCTGCAATTGAAACACTTTCCCGAAAAAGAAAAAAACCATAACCAAAAAAAGAAAATAAAGAATTTTTAACTTCTTTTGAGAGAGCGGGATCTCAAGCCTTTTTTCAGAAAAGCCAATCTCCTTTTCTTTCTTCTGAGCAAGTTCATCCAAGAAAATCTCGTGGGGTTCTATTTCTTCTCCTCTTCTTTTTATTTTTCTAAAACATTTGGAAAACATAATTTCGTAAAGTAAAAACAAAATAAACCTAAGATTAGATTATAAATTACACCTGCCAAGCTAAGCTCTCTGAGATAACAATGAAATGAAGATTTCACAACAGCATTGATAACGGAGATTCCGATACTATAACCCAAAAATATTAAAAGAAAAACAAGAATGAAGTGAATGACTTTTCTTTGATGAAAGAGATCTAATATTTTCTTTGCCAAAAAACCCAATATGACCAGCAAAAAAACAGAGGTTCCTATCCAGAAATCAGAAAATAAATCTAGATAAAATCCTCCTATTGCAGCTATGATAATCCCCGAAGTAGCTTTTGGTTTTTCAAAGAAAATTATAAGAATGATGGCAAGTAAAACAAGGTTAGCGACTCCACCAAAGAACTTGAAGTGGACAAAAAAACTATTCTCTACAAGAACCAAGATGTAGAAAAATAGAAAGAAAAATAAAATTTTTTTCATTTTCTGGGCTCGAGAAATAAGATTTTTAATAACCTACAATAATAAACACCCTTTTCAATTCGCTTGGATTAAAAAGTAAAGAAACTTTTATCTTCTGAAAAGGACTAATATCTGTTTTCTTTACCTCTTTTACTTTTCCAACCAAAAGCCCCCTAGGAAAAACAGCTCCCAAGGAATTAGTTATTATGAGTTGCCCTTCTTTTACATCTACATTATAAGGAATTTTTTCAAGCAGAAGAGAATAATTACCTTCTCCTTTTACTAATCCTGTAGCACCATCCTCTAATTCAACAGGAAAAGAACTAGAAGGGTCTGAGACCAGCATCACTCGAGAAAAGTCATTATAAACTTCCTCAATTTTTCCTATTAAAACTTTCTCCTGAGTTATAACAGCCATTCCTTTTTCAATTCCTTGGCCTGCGCCCTTGTTTATGACAATCATATCTCTCGAAACATCTTCACTTATCACATCTGCAATCTTTAACTGAAATTCTTTCTCCATTCCCAAATTCAGCGCTTCCCGAAGCATTTTATTTTCCTCTTTTAAATGATTAAGCAAAACTATTTGCTGAAGCAATTGTATATTTTCTTCTTTGAGTTTTTTATTTTCTTGACTAATTATCTTTGCTCTAAAGATTGGATCAAGCAATCCAAAAACTTTTGTGCCAGAATCCCAGAGTATTTTTTGAAAAGATTCGGATTTCAAATAGAAAAAATCTTTGAGTGGTTTACTAAAAACCCCAAATAGCACAATAATTCCAACCAAAAGAAGGACAAAAAGCACTTTGATATTTTTGGGATGGAGAGAAAAATCCATTTTTTTGTATTTTATCATTATATCTCCAAAAGCCAAAAAATAAAAAGGAGACAGTCACGGGGGCTACCTACTTTCGCGGTATAAAACCACTATCATCGGCCTTGGCGTATTTCACTTCTGTGTTCGGTATGGGAACAGGTGGAACAACGCCAGTATAGCCCCCATGACTATCTCCTTTTTATTTAAATGATTGCCAATTACTAGCCAAGAGAAGCAGATCGGCCTATTAGTAGCGCTCGGCTGAACTCATTGCTGAGCTTACACCTGCGCCCTATCAAGGTCGTAGTCTCCGACCGGCCTAGGAGTCCTAATCTTGGGAGGGGCTTCGAGCTTAGATGCTTTCAGCTCTTATCCCTGCCCAACTTAGCTACCCAGCGATGCTCCTGGCGGAACAGCTGGTACACCAGAGGTTGGTTCGGTCCGGTCCTCTCGTACTAGGACCGACTTCCCTCAAGACTCCAGCGCCTGCGGTAGATAGGGACCAACCTGTCTCACGACGGTTTGAACCCAGCTCACGTAGCGCTTTAATTGGCGAACAGCCAAACCCTTGGGAGCTGCTTCCCCCCCAGGAGGCGCTGAGCCGACATCGAGGTGCCGAACAGGGCCGTAGATGCGGACTCGCGGGCCCTACCAGCCTGTTTTCCCCGGGGTAACTTTTATCTGGTGATCTCCCGCGGTTCTACTAACCACGGTCGGTTCACTAAGTCCTGGTTTCC
>JAGGWD010000006.1 GCA_021157625.1 bacterium
CCTGCAGGATTACAAGAATCTGAACAACCAGGATCAAGATAATAACTGGTTAATTTTCCATAGTTTGAATAGATACATCCTGGATCACAGGAACCTTCTGTTCCCCAGCAACCATGGGGAGGTGGTGGCGGAGGAGGAGAAGTCAAAACATACTCTATTCTTCCTAGCTCATTAATATTTATAGTCCGAGTAGCATATCCATTAGTAAGATAAATGTTACCTACATCAGAAGGTTTACCATCTAGTTTGGAAAATACAACTTCAGATAATCCACTAAAAAATATATCTGGTGATATTTCAAAGATCTCTTCATCATCACGATTCTTATAAGAATCACCTCTAAACAAAACATATTGGCCACTGTGTCCTTCTCCTAAAAAAACACCAAAACTGTGCTCGGATTGGGTTGTTGCCTGAAGCCGAGCTCTCCGTAGTGCTTGAATTACTCCCTCCACAGTGGTGTCCAGTTGTTGGCTTTTATAGAAATGAATCCCTAACGGAACACTTAGGGTTAACAGAATTATTACAATAGCAAGCACAACTAATACTTCAATGAAGGTGAAACCCTTCATGTTTATCTTCTTAAGCCACTTAAGGTATGAGCAATTTTGTAAATCGGCATAATAATAGACACGGCTATAAATCCGACTATCGTCCCGATAATAATCAACAGAATGGGTTCTAAAATCTGGGAGAGATTTTTTGCAGCATTATCTATTTCTTTCTCGTAAAATTCTGCTAGGAAAAACAACGATTCCTCCAAACGACCCGTCTTTTCTCCTGCGCTGACGGTTCGTGAAAAAATAGGAGGAAATAACTTTGGATTATCTCTAAGAAAGCTAACAACTTCTTCTCCTCTCTGTATCCTTGAGATAGATTTCTTAAGATATCTCTGATAAACCAAGTTATTCAAAGTGTTAGCAGTAATATCAAGAGCTTCTACAATTGGAACACCGCTCTTTACCAGAGTTCCTAAGGTTCTTGCAAAATAAGCTAGATTAACATTTCTGGTAAACTTTCCTATTATCGGAAGCCCAAGAATAATCCGATGATTGACTAACTTTATTGGTCTCAAGCGGGAAAGAAAGAAAAACAAGCTCACAAAAAAGACAACCAAACCAACCAAAAGGAAGCCATAAACCTTCATTGTTTTGATAAACCAAAGCAAAATCCTGGTAGGCAAAGGGAGTTCAATATTGAAGCCTTCAAACAAAGGAATAAGCTTTGGAAAGACAAAAAAAGCCAGGATTCCTATCAAAACAAATGTAGCAATTAAAATAAGCGCAGGATAAAGCATGGCTGACGTAATCTTTTTCCTAAGATCATAGGTTCTTTCTAATTGTTGAACTAAATATCCCAATGTTTTCTCCAAAGTACCACTTGACTCTCCTATCTTTATCAAGTTTACAAATAAATCATCAAAAACATATGGATATCCTGATAAGCTTCGTGAAAGAGATTCTCCATTATCAAGATCTTCTATCACCTTCTTTAAAATAGCTCTGAATTTTTTAGAAGCACTTTCCTTCTGAATCTCCAAGATTGCTTCTCGCAACGGCACTCCTGACTTTATCATCATTCTTAAATGTTTTGCAAAAAGAAGCTTGTCAAAAAGAGAAACCTTCCCAAAAAAAGGAATTCTTATTTTCTTTTTCTTCTTTTCTTTGATCGGTTCCAGAGAAAAAATAATCAGATCTTTCTCCAAAAGGATCCTTTTTGCTTCCTTTAAATCAAAAGCGTCTATAATTCCTTCCTTTATTTCTCCTTCTTTTGTTTGGGCGCTATATCTGAATTTCATTTTTATTGTTGCTTGGTTACACGTATAACCTCTTCAATTGTTGTAATTCCCAAAAGTATTTTTTCTATTCCATCTTCCAACATAGTGGTCATACCATTCTCAATAGCTTGTTTTTGAATTTGATCAGCGTCAGCTTTTTTCATAATAAGTTTTTGAATGTTTTCTTTCATTTCAAGCACTTCAAAGATTCCTGTTCTCCCAAAATATCCTGTATTAACACAGGCTCGACACCCTTTTCCTCTAAAAATTCGAATTTTTTCTTTTCCTCTAAATAATTTCTCAATCATTTCCTTGGAAAGGTTAAATTTTTCTAAGTCCTTTTTTGTAACTTCGTAACTTTCTCTACATTTAGTACATATTTTTCTTACCAAGCGCTGAGCAATAATAATATTCACAGAAGACGCAACCAAAAACGGCTCAATTCCCATATCAATTAATCGAGGAAGATTTGTGGCAGCTGTATTTGCATGCATAGTTGATAAAACAAGATGTCCTGTCATTGCTGCATTGATAGCAATACTTGCTGTCTCAGGATCTCTTATTTCTCCTACCATAATAATATCGGGATCTTGCCTGACAATCGAACGAAGACCATTAGCAAAAGTAATATTTGTTTTGGGGTTGACCTGGATCTGGTTTACTCCTTCAATATCATACTCTACCGGGTCTTCAATGGTGGAGATATTAACTTCAGGTTTATTTAATATCTTCAAAATACTGTAAAGAGTGGTGGTTTTTCCGCAGCCAGTAGGACCAGTCGCAAGAATCATCCCAAAAGGCTTTTTGATGGCAGATTTGATTTTCTGTAAATCTCTTTCAAGGAGACCTAAATTATCCAAGTCAAACCTTCTAATTCTCTCTGAAAGTAAACGCATCACTACCTTCTCACCTTCTGTAACAGGAACGATAGAAACTCTAATATCGAATTTTTCTTTTCCAAATTCAGCAACAAATTTACCATCTTGAGCAGCAAAATGCTCATCTGTGCGAAGTTTCGCAAGAACTTTGATTCGAGAGACAATAAGATTGTGGATGTTTTTTGGTAGACTCAAAACATTATGCAGAATTCCATCTATTCTAAACCTGATCCTTGTCTCTTTCTCTAATGGTTCAATGTGAATATCAGAAGCTCTATTTTCATAACCATATTGAATAATGCTGTCCACCATCCTAATTACGGGCACCACTCCCGGACCTGTTTCACCTGCCTTGATTTTCTGAAGTTGGCTTTGAATAATCTCATTAAATTCTTCTTTAATCTCTTTTCGATAGAACTTGAGAGCTTCTCTAATAGAGGAAGGAGTGGCATAGTAGACTTTTATCTTCTCGCCTGTTTTTTTCTCTAACCACTTTATCATCTTATAATCCCTTGGATTTGCCATTGCCACCTTAAGCCCTTCTTTTGTTTTGTCGAAAACAATAACTTGTTGCATTTTAGCAACAAGTTCGGGAATAATCTTTAAAACATCGGGAGAAATGCTTTCTTTTCTTAGATCCACAAAAGGACATCCCAGCTCTTCGGCAATAAGCAAACCAAGCTCTTTATCAGAAATTATATTTTTTTTAACCAGCACTTCCTCAAGAGCTAAATTCTTCTCTTTCGCTTCCTTTAGGGCTGATTGAAAATCCTTTTCACTTACAAATCCTGGCTCAACCAGCATCTTTTTAAATTTTTGAATTCCAAACAACATATAACAAAAGAGTTCTTATATAAATTATACAAGAATCAAAGAAAAATAACAAAAAGAGGCGCTTTAGGCCTCTTCTCTAACTTTTTGGGGATACATTTATTTTCTCTTTTTCTTATGTCTCATCTTTTTTCTCAACTTTCTTAATTTATGTTTTCTAATTTTTTTTCTTTTTTGCTTTCTTTTTGTACCCATAGTTTTTTAAAATAATTTTTATTTTTTATTCCTCAACCTTTATTATTTCTTTGTTTTTTCTATTTTACTACTTTTATTTAGAATTTTTAAGAAGAGATATTTGTTTTCTTATCTGAGCCGCTTTTTCGAATTGCAGGTTTCTTTTTGCTAAATCAAGTTGATATCTTAGTCTTCTCAACCTCTCCTTTAAAAATTCCCCTCTTGGTTCTTCTTCTCTTTCTTGAATAAGAGCTTCTCTTATCTCTTTTATTATAGGAGAAGGCACAATATTGTGTCTTTTGTTATATTCCTCCTGGATCTTTCTTCTTCTTTTGGTTTCTCTTATCGCTGCCCTCATTGAAGAAGTAATTCTATCGGCATACATTATTATATGACCTTCTGGATGCCGAGATGCTCTTCCCATTATCTGGATTAAAGAAGTTTTATCTCGCAAAAATCCTTCTTTATCGGCATCAAAAATCACGATCAAAGAGACCTCTGGTAAATCAAGCCCTTCTCTTAACAAATTTATTCCTACCAGACAGTCATATTTTCCCAAACGAAGATCTTTCAAAATTCCGGGTCTGGTGAGGGTTTTAATTTCTGAATGAAAATAAGTTGCCTTGATTCCCTTCTTTTTTAAATGCTCAGCAACCGCCTCAGCTAATCTTTTGGTTAATGTTGTGACTAGCACCCTCTGTCCTTTTTCTATTCTTTTTTTAATTTGTTCTATAGCATCGTTAATCTGGTTTTTTGTTGGCTTTATTTCAATAGTTGGATCAAGAAGTCCAGTCGGTCTTATTAGTTGTTCCACTACCTGGACTGACTTTTTTCTTTCGTATTCTGCCGGCGTTGCTGATACAAATATTACCTGATTCACTTTCTTTAAAAACTCATTGAACTTCAGTGGTCTGTTGTCAAGACAAGAAGGTAGTCTAAAGCCATACTCAATAAGGGTTTCCTTGCGAGATCTGTCTCCTTCATACATTCCTCTGAGCTGAGGAATAGTCATATGCGACTCATCAATAAATATCAGATAATCAGAAGGGAAATAATCAAGCAAAACAAAAGGGGGTGCTCCAGGCTCTCGAAATTCCAGATGTCTTGAGTAATTTTCTATTCCATGGCACCATCCTGTCTCCTGGATTAATGAGAGATCATATTCTGTTCTTCTTTTCAATCTTTCTGCCTCCAAAAACTTTTTTTGTTTTTTCAACTCCTCTATTCTTTCTTGCAACTCAAGACGGATATTGGCAATAGCAATGTTTAATTTTTCTTTCTCAGACAACCAAAACTTAGCCGGCCAGATATCAACTTTCTGGAGTTCTTTTTCTTGACCAAACGGATCTATCTCTATAATTTCTTCAATCTTCTCTTGTCTATTTTTTATCCTAAAAAACTTCTCACCTGATGCTGGCCATACATCTATAAAATGGGCTCTTATCCTAAATCGGCCAGGAAGAAACTCATAATCATTTCTTTGATACTGAAGATCAATCAGCCGCTCCATTAACTCACGCCGAGAGATTTTCTCTCCTTTCTTTAAAATAAACCTCAACTTCTGATAGATTGATGGTGAACCAATATTGTATATACAAGAAACAGAAGCAACTACTATTACATCTCTTCTTGAAAGAACTGCCTGAACTGTCTCATGTCTTAATCTGTCAATTTCTTCGTTGATCTTTGCATCTTTTTCTATATATGTATCGGTCTGAGGAATATAGGCTTCGGGCTGATAATAATCATAATAAGAAACAAAATAATGAACAGAGTTTTTGGGAAAAAACTCCTTGAACTCCTGATATAGCTGAGCAGCCAGAACTTTGTTATGACTGATAACCAAAGTTGGTTTCTGAACTTTCTCAATAATTCCTGCCATATCAGCTGTCTTTCCACACCCGGTTACTCCCAGAAGGGTCTGAAAACGATATCCCTTTTTGACACCTTTGCTTAACTTAAAAACAGCGTTTTTTTGATCAGGAATTAATTTGAACGGAGCAGTAAATTTAAACCTCATAACTCCTCAAATAGATATTTCTTTCTTCTTTTTTTATGATAAGTAATGGTAAATCTATGAGCCTCGTCTCGTAAAGCCAGTAATGTAGAGGAAATCTCTGAAGGAAGCTTTTTTAAATCAAGCCCTTTCTTTGAAAAAGGGCTGTAGATTTTTCCAGAAATCCTCTTCCGTTTTTCTTTTGCCAAAGCAATTGTAGGAATGTCTAATTTTCGTATTGCCTTAAGCTGAGCCTTTCCTCCATCAAGGACTATTAAATCAGGATTTTTCCATTCTTTATGCTTTAATCGTCTCAATATAATCTCACGAAGACAGGCAACATCATCTTGAGATTTTGCTCTCTTTATTTTAAAGAGACGGTACTGGCTTGATACTTTTTTGTTTCTCTCAAAAACTACCATACCCCCAGAAGCAAAATCACCTGAGATATTAGAAATGTCATAGCACTCCAGCCTACCTGACTTTCCTAAATAAATCTTGAGTATTTCCTCCAAGGTCCGGATTAACAAATTATATTTTTCTTTTAATGACTTGGTTTTGCGTTTTCTACAAACCCCGATGCACTTGCCAAGATCAAACCAAAGACAGGGCTTTTTTGGCAATTTCCTGCAACTCCGATAAGGCAAAATCTCCCTTAAATTAAACAAAACTCGTTTTAATTCTCTTCCATTAACAAAGGGTCCAATAAATTTCTTTGCTTTGTCTTTTGGCTGATGAGTCCATAGAATGTAAGGAAAATCGTCATTACTTACTGCAACAAAAAAATATCCTTTATCATCTTTCCATTCTATATTAAATTTTGGGTGATACTTCCTTATCAGTTCTCTCTCAAGCAACAAAGCATCTTTTGGAGTATCTGTCTCAATCCAGTCTATGTCTTCTACTTGCTCAATCCCTTGAGCCAAAAACTGGTTCTCGGAACTAAAATGGTTTCTAATTCTTTTTCTGAGGTTTTTTGCTTTGCCAATATATAGAATCTCACCATCTCTGTTTTTGAAAAGATATACACCAGCACTCAATGGAATTTTTTTGAAATCAAACTCCATAGTTGTTTCATTTTAAGAGATTTACCTTCTCTTTTCAAACCTACCTAAGGATTATTTATTTTAGGCGGATTTTGTGATATAATTGGAATTTATGACCAAAGATTTTATCGAAATCAAAGAAGCACGGATTCATAATTTAAAGAATATAAGTTTGAGAATCCCAAAAAATAAATTGGTGGTGATTTGTGGTATTTCAGGATCAGGAAAATCATCTCTTGCTTTCGATACTATCTATCAAGAAGGACAAAGAAGGTATTTAGAAAGCCTATCTTCTTACGCAAGACAATTTCTTGGCGGAATAAAAAAACCAGATGTAGGAAAAATCGAAAATCTCTCCCCCACTCTTGCTATTAATCAAAAAACTGTTTCTGCCAATCCTCGCTCAACTGTCGGAACGGTAACAGAAATTTATGATTATCTTAGATTGCTTTTTGCACGAATTGGAAAACCTTATTGTCCAAACTGCAACATTCCTATAAGCGCTACAACCCCCCAAAAAATAGTTGAAGAAATCTTCAAACTACCACCCGGGGCAAAAATCAAAATCCTTGGACCAGCAATCTCAGGAAAGAAAGGAGAACACAAAGCAACATTGGAAGAAATAGAAAAATCAGGATATTTTGAGGTAAGAATTGACAATATTCATTATTCAATCACAGAAGCAAGAACTCTTAGATTAGACAAAAACAAAAGACACAATATAGAAGTAGTGGTCGGAGAAATTGAGATTCCAAAGAACCAGACAATAATTGCTAAAAACAAAAAGGAACTTCAAGCAAAGAAAACAAAGCAAAGAAAAATTAAAAAACTACTGAAAGAACAAAAAGCCGAAGCGCTTGATTTTGTGAAAAAAGCCCTCCAGATAGGAAACGGTATTTTGATCTGTGAAATACAATCAGAGAAAAAAACCTCAGACAGACAGTTTTCTTCTTTGTTTGCTTGTCCAAAATGTGGATTCAGCTTGCCCAAAATCGAGCCACGTCTTTTTTCCTTCAATTCTCCCTACGGCGCCTGTCCTGAATGCCAAGGACTTGGTAAAAAACCTACTGTTGATCCTAATCTAATCCTCAATTATGATCTCTCAATTAACGAAGGAGGAATCATCATCTGGGACAGATTATCACGTTTCTCACGCAGAGCAATCAAAGTTCCTTGGCAAAAATGGCAAATAGATAATCTTGCCTACGAACTTGGATTTTCTTTGGATACTCCTCTAAAAAATCTGTCAAAGAAAAATCTAGATTATATTCTCTATGGAGGAGAAAGTTTTGAAGGAATTATTCCCTTAATTGAGAGAATATACTATGAGACAGAATCTGAATATATAAGAAAAGAAATCTCAAAGTATATTGTAGAAAAGCCATGCCCTCTCTGCAAAGAAACACGTCTGAAGAAAGAAGCACTGGCAGTGAAGATAGAAAACAAAAATATTGCCCAAATTGCAAACTTATCAGTAAGTGAATCTATTACTTTCTTTAAAAAACTAATCAAAAAACTAACTGGCACAGACAAGAAAATTGCTATTCCCATCATAAAAGAATTACTTAGAAGATACGAATTTCTAAAAAATGTAGGACTTGATTATATAACTCAAAACAGAGAAGTAAAATCTCTCTCTGTTGGCGAAAATCAGCGAATAAGACTTGCTTGCCAACTCGGCTCAGGACTTTCAGGAGTGGTCTATGTACTAGATGAACCTACTGTTGGACTGCATCAAAGAGATATTCAGCGGCTTATAGATTCTCTAAAACAACTAAGGGATATGAAAAATACGGTAATAGTGGTCGAACATGATTTTAGGGTTTTAAGACAAGCAGATTGGATCATTGAAATTGGTCCTGGTGCAGGCAAGCACGGAGGGAGAATTGTTTTTGAAGGAACTTTTGATGAATTGAAGAAATCAAAAACTATCACAGGAAAATACATCTCTGGCAAACTCAAAGTAACTTCAGGCTCTCCAAAAAAGGAAGTCTCTAAAGATTTTCTAATTCTTAGAGGAGCAAGTCAATTCAATCTAAAAAATGTAGATTTAAAAATTCCTCTTGGTAATCTTATATGCATAGTAGGTGTGTCAGGTTCCGGGAAAAGCACTCTTATAATCGAAACTTTAGCAAAAATCTTAACCTCAAGTCTTCATTATGCAAGGGTAATCCCAGGAAAATATAAAGCAATAGAAGGAATTGAAAAAATTAGCAAAGCAGTGGTGGTAGATCAATCTCCTATTGGAAGAACGCCTCGCTCAAATCCGGCAACATATACAGGAGTATTTGGTCCTATCAGAGAAGTATTCGCTCATACCCGTGAAGCAAAAATAAGAGGGTTCTCTCCTTCTCATTTTAGCTTCAATACTCCTGCAGGTCGCTGTCAAGCATGTCAAGGAGAAGGATACAAAAAAATAGAAATGTATTTTCTTCCAGATATCTACGTAGAGTGTGAGCTCTGCAAAGGAAAAAGGTATGCTCCAGAAATTCTGGAGGTAAAATATCAAGGAAAAAGTATTGCTGATGTTTTGGAGATGAGCGTTGATGAAGCAGAACGATTTTTTCGACACATTTATCCAATCCAGCAAAAACTTCAGTTACTAAAAGACATTGGTCTCGGATATATCAAACTAGGCCAGCCCGCTCCTACTCTCTCTGGAGGAGAAGCACAGAGAATTAAATTAGCAAAAGAACTATCAAGTAAAGTACGACAGAACACTATCTACATTTTAGATGAACCAACAGTAGGTCTTCATTTTGAAGATATAAAAAAACTACTGAAAATCTTCAGGAGACTGCAGGAAAAAGGTGCAACTATAATAGTCATTGAACACAATCCCGATGTAATAAAAGAAGCGGATTGGATTATTGAACTTGGACCTGAAGGAGGTAAAAGAGGAGGAAGAATTATCTTCGAAGGCACTCTCCAGAAATTAAAAAAATCAAAAACCTGGACTGCCAGATATTTAGATTAAAAAAATACCTCCATTTGGGGAGGTATATATTAATTATTGCTCACTAATCTCTAAGAATGCCAATCTACCCAAGGCTCCCAACAACGAGCGCATATCAAAGAAGTAGTTCTACCACAGTTATTACATATATACACCACACGCGTTCCATCTTCGTTCTGAATTCTCTTAACAGAGGCATGACAACACTCTGAAATAGGATACGAAATCTTGCCACAATGATCACATCTTCTCTCTTGAGGTTGAAGTGGATCTTCGTAGATTTTATCACCTCCAAAAGGACTATTTTAATATAGTATATTTAAAAAATTTTGTCAATACCTGAACCAACTTCTATAATTGATTTCTGGACAATTCCCGCAACGCATCTGAGGCAATCCATTTTGCGCTTTGAGAATCCATTTTTTGGATCTCTTTGGCAGTTTTTATTGCTTCTTTTTCTAAATACTTATTCCTCTTTCCAATCTGTCTTAGTGCCCAATTCATGGCTTTTTCTCAAATTTTGCCATTCTTTCTCTGTCTTTGGGAAAAGAAAAGGAGGACTAAATGAATAATCCTCCAATTGATAAATTTTTCTTCAGCCTTCAATTGGTTTTTTCTCCTTTTTCAACGTCTCAACTGCACTTTTTACTTCTTCATTTATTTTCTGCCAGAAGACAAAAGATCTAATCATCTC
>JAGGWD010000003.1 GCA_021157625.1 bacterium
CAATTATTGTATTCTATTTTAGAGGTGAGAACCTTTAAAAAAAATAAGAGGGGTGGTAGAAATGAAAGAAAAAATTCTGTATATAAAAGCCAACTGGCGAAATGAAACCTCTCTTCCTCTCTTTATTGCTACATTTTTATATACTTTAGGATTTATTGTTACTTTGTTTATTGATTTCTTAACCGCCAGGTTTTACACGCCTGAATGGGCAATGGTGATATATGCAACGCTGCTGTCTGCCTATGTATTCTCTAAGGAATTTACCGATCGATGGATTCTTAAGATAAAATGGGCACCGCGAAAAGGAGAAATTTTTGTCTACATTTGGGTAATTCTTTCGTTTGTGATGTATCTGGGAGAATACATAAGTTGCGGAAGATATCGCGCACCTTCTATGATAGTAGATATTACTGTAACTGTAATATTTCTGTATCTTTTCTCAATAACTTCAAAATATGTATATAAAAAGAGAGGTTTCAAAAGAAATAAGGGCTATTTGAAAGCTTCACACAGTAGATCTCATTAAGCAAAAAGATGCTTTTCAAAAACGAGAGGAAGAGAGGAATATAAATAAAAAATTTTTGGCACAAGTAAATACTTGTGCCATTTTTTTATCCAAGAAGTCTTATAACTACTCCAATTAAAGCAAGAATCACTCCTATTATCCAAAACCTCATTGTCACTTTATAGGAAGGCCATCCCTTTGCTTCAAAGTGATGGTGAATAGGTGTACATAGAAATATTTTTTTCTTTCTTATTTTTTTAGATAAAAGTTGAAGGATCACTGATCCTGATTCCAAAACCAAAAGACCGGCGATAATAGGCAGGACAACTACCGAATCAGTAAGGAAAGCCACCACAGCCATTGCCGAAGTAAGCCCCAAAATTCCTGTCTCGCCCATATAGAATCGCGCAGGAGGAATGTTGAACCACAAGAATGCAAATAATGTTCCTAAGATTACTGCGCAAAAACACGCTAAGTCAATTTTGCCTTGAGAGAAAGCAATAATTCCGAAAGCTCCAAAAATAGAAGCAAATGTTCCACCTGCAAGACCATCAAGACCATCAATTATTCCTCCTGACCAACTTGCTACCATTACTAAAACAAACAGAGGAATATACCAAATCCCAATGAAAAAATCTCCCAACAAAGGAATATGAATTGTATCCCAGCCTAATTTATAATAAAACCACCATCCTCCAATTATTCCAATCAAAATGATAATAAAAAGTCTCTTGCGGAAAGTCATTCCTCCTCCAATGTATTTCCCTTTTTGAGTTACCTGAAGGATGTCATCTATCAAACCCAAAAGTGAGGCGGTGACAAGAGCAAATAAAGGTAGCCATGTTTGGCCTCTTGAGAGAAAATTAAAGTTTTTCAAAAAACCAACATCAGTAAATTTGGCAATTAGCCAAAAGAAAAAAATTACACCTAATGTGGTAATCCAGATAAGTAATCCGCCAAAACGAGGAGTGTTTATTTCTTTATTTTTGTGAAGATTATAAAAAACAGATGCTTCTTCTCCTGTGATAGTTCTGCGACGAGCTTCTTTTTTCCATAATTGATGTTTATACAAAAAGTGAGTTAAACAGGGAGTCCAAATTACTGCACAAATGGCAGCGATAGCAGATAAACTAAGAACTTTTATTGCATTAAAGGTCAGAGGAGTCAACTCCATAAATTTATAATACTTTTCTGCAATAATTTATTAGTTTTTTTGCTTCCAGAAATCGAGAATCAGGGGAATCTGTTCCTAAAACAACAATGATTAAGTATCTGTTCTTGGTGCTTTTCAAAATCAAAAGGATGCATCCTCCTGCTTCTTCTGTATACCCTGTCTTTCCTCCTATTATTTCTGGAATTTCTTCTAACAATTTATTTGTATTTTCTGGAATAAAATGGTGAAGTGTTCCATCAGGATAAAGAGCTTTCCAAGAACGATGTCTTGTGATTTCTAAAATTTCTGGATGGTTTTTTAAAATATATTGAGCTATTTTTATTAAATCATAACTTGTAGAATAGTTTTCTGTTCCATTAAGACCAGTAGGATTGTTAAAGAATGTATCCTCAAGCCCTATTTCTTTTGCCTTTTTGTTCATTAATTCAACGAAGCGCTGATAATTAGAAGTGGAAGTGGAAGTGGAAGTTGTTTGCCCTTCAGCAATAGCCCAAGCCGCATCATTTGAGGATTCTATAAGCATAATAGCAAGAAGTTGATCTAAAGAGAGTTTTTCTCCAGGAGATAATTGTCCTATTTGTTCTTCTTGAGCAACTGCCTTTTTGCTTATAACAAAGATATCTTTGGAATTGTAAACTTCCTCTGCTACAATAGCAGTCATTAGTTTTGTAAGCGAAGCTATTGGTCTTCTTTGTTTAATATCCTTCTCAAAGAGAATCTTCTCTTTGCCGTCAGGGGTAACAAGTACCGCTATTGCTGATTTTGCTTTAATTTCTAAATTCTCTGGTAAAATAAGCGAGGAGACTTGCTTTTTTGTTTTTGGTTTTGGTTTAATCTCTATCTGAGCTAGCAAAACTTCCGGGTTTTTTGTTACCTCTTGCCAGAAAAATATCTCTTCTATATCTTTCTGGAACACATTTAATCCCCAGAAACCAAAAAAACTCAACAAAAAAGCGGTTAGAAGAATTTTTACATTTCTTGAAGCCATTTATTTTTTTTGTTTTTTTGGTAAAGAAATTTTTATGTGTAATTCTTCTAACTGTTGCTTTGTTATCTCAGATGGAGCATCCATCATAAGATCTCTTCCGTCTCCTGTTTTTGGAAATGCAATAACTTCTCTGATACTTTTTTCTCCTAAAATGACCATTAAAAATCTATCAATTCCTTGAGCAATCCCTGCATGTGGAGGAACTCCATACTGGAAAGCAGTGAAATAATTATGAAAATTTCGGTGAATTTCTTCTATCTTATGACCCAATACTTCAAAAACAGCTTCCAAAACTTTTAAATTTGTTATTCTTTCACTTCCTCCCCCTATCTCAGCTCCATTGAGAACAAGATCATATTGAAAAGCAAGAATCTTTTCTGGATGAGTTTTTATCTCATTGATATCTTCGGTTTGAGGTTTGGTAAAAGGATGATGCATTGCCCCCCACCTTTTTTCTTCTTGATGCCATTCAAACATAGGAAAATCTGTAATAAAACAAAAACCCAATTCATTATTGTCCTTTTTATTATTTCTTATGTCGGGTCTATCAGTGCCATATTTTTTCATTGATTCTTGATAACTAATTCTTGGGAAAGGAACCTTTGTAATTCTTTTTTCTGGAAAAAGTTCTTTCACTAAATTTATGTAAAGTTGTTCTACAATTTCCATGACTTCCTTTTGTCCGACAAAAGCCATCTCTATATCTAATTGTGTATGTTCTACTTGCCTGTCTGCTCTTGGATCTTCATCTCTTACAGCTCTTGCTACCTGAAAATATCGTTCAAACCCCGCTACCTGAAGCATTTGTTTAAATTGTTGGGGACTTTGGGGTAGAGCATAAAATTTTCCTGGATGAAGTCTTGATGGTACTACGAAGTCCCGCGCTCCTTCAGGAGTAGATTTTGTTAAGAGAGGAGTTTCTATTTCTACAAAATCTCTTTTTATCAAAAACTCTCTTGCAAAGTGAATAACTTTTTGCCTTATAATAAGATTTCTTTTCATTCTTTCTCTTCTGAGATCAATATATCTATATTTTAATCTTTTCTCTTCTGATATTTCGTAACCATCACTTTCTATAGGAAAAGGCAAGGTTTTTGCCTGAGAAAAAATCTCTAAACTTTCTGCTTTTAATTCTACCTTCCCACTTGCAATTTTTGGATTTTCTGTTCCTTTTGGTCTCTTTCTGACCTCGCCTGATACACCTATTACCCACTCTGGTTTTATTTTCTTGACAGCAGAGTAGATTTTTTGATCAGAATTATCAAATACTAACTGAAGAAGACCTGCTCTATCTCGCAGATCAATAAAGATGATTTTTCCATGGCTTCTTTTAGAATGAACCCATCCCGCTACCTTAATTTTTTTTCCTAAATATTCTGCTGCTTGAGAAGAAAGAACTCTTTCCATTTCCTTTTAAAATTCTTAAAGATACTTTTTGATTTTCTCTAAAATCTCTTCAGGTGTATAATTTGATTTTATAATATAGTCTTTGACACCTAATCGGTAAGCTTCTTTTTTTGTATCAGGGTCATCAAAATTACTAAAAGCTATCACAGGAATTGAGGAAATCTCAGATATATTTTTTTGTTTTTCTAAAAAAGAAATCCCATTTTCTCTGGGAAGTAAGATATCTAACATAATTAAATCCGGCTTTTCTTTCTTGGCTACAGTCAGGCCCTCATTAGTATCTTGAGCAGTTAATACTTTAAATCCTGCCCGTTGAAGTTTATCACGATACATCTCAAGTAAAATTTTTTCATCTTCGATAATTAAAATTTTCTTCATATTCTTTGAGGCTTTTATAAGGATTATACCATATTATGGAATAAAAAAACTACGCCTGACCCTGCAAAGAGGTCTTTTTTATATGCTATAAAACACTTAAATAACAAGTTAATATTAAAGACTGGAAGTAGCAGAAGGCACTTCTTTGCTTGACTCGCTGGAAGTTTCTTGAGAGCTTTCTTCAGAGACTTCTTCCGAACCTTTCTCAGATTCTTCTGTTGTAGATGGAGTTTCTTCTTTTGATTCTTCTTTTGATTCTTCTTGCTGAGTAACTTCCTTTTTCTCTTCCTTGCCAGAAAGCGGTGATGTTTCAGGAGTCAAGGGAGATACCTCTTCTCTCTTTGCCAGGTCACCTCCTTTTTTCTTTTTGAAAGCAAGAAAAATCGCTATTAATAAAATAAGAATTATTATTCCTATAACTACCCAATAAATAAACATAGGAGATGATTGTAAATAAGTTTAATCGAAACCGACCTTGATTCTTTTTAATCCTTTTTTTTATTGTGAAGCTTTGTGTTATTTCTGTCAAGAGAAAAAAGCTTGCTTAATTTGTATATATCCCCTGCTCCTATAATCATCAATACTGTATTATTTTTAATTTCTTTTTTTATGTATTCAAAAGTTTCATTGATCTCAGGGATATAGAGAACAGAAAAAGAAGGATTTTTCTTTATTATTTCCTCAGCAAGTTTTTTAGAAGATACTAGTTTTTTTGTTGATTTCTTTTCTCTTCCTGCCACATCATAAATATCTACAAGAATAATTTGATTCACAGGAGCTTCAGAAAGTACTTTCACAAAATTATCAAAAAGTAAGAAAGTTCTCTGATATTGGTGCGGCTGAAAAACAACCCATATGATTTTTGAGGGAAACTTTTCTCGAACTGCTTCAAGAGTAGCTTTAAGTTCGGTGGGATGATGAGCATAATCATCTATTATTGTAATTTTTTTGTTAGTGGAAGGAATTCTTGAATGTTTAATCTCGAAACGACGCCAAGCTCCTTTGTAAGAAGAGAGTGCTTGAAAGGAAATTTTATCCTTGATGCCAAGAACACGAGCTACTGATAAAGCAGCTAAAGCGTTATAAACATTGTGGATCCCAGGAATTTTGAGGATTTTTTTAATTTTTTCTGAATCCTTTTGTGTAAGAGAATATTCTTTGATATTAAATTTATTTTTTGATGCTTTCAGTAACTTCTTTATGTTTTCGTCATCTCTATTTGCTACCAAGGTTCCTTTCCTTGGCAGGTGGTTAATATATTTACGATAAGTTTTTAAAATATGATTTAAGTTTCTATAATAATCAAGATGCTCTTTTTCGATATTTGTTAAGACAATGATAGAAGGCCAATAGTTTAGAAATGATGCTTTATATTCATCAGCTTCGATTACAAGATATTTTGATTTTCCTATTCTACAATTGGAATTTTGAAATTCCTTTACCTTTGTTCCTAGAATTACTGTTGGATCCAGCCCCGCTTTTTTCAAAAGGATTCCGATCATAGCAGTCGTGGTGCTTTTTCCATGTGTTCCTGATACTGCAATTGTGAAGTATCTTTTTGTGAGCTCTCCAAGAGCTTGAGGATAAGATTTAATTTTCAGCTTACTATTTTTGCTACTTAATCTTTTTGCTTTTTTGAGTTCAGGATTTTTTGAAGAGACTGCTTGACTGTAAACTACTAAATTGATATCTTCTGCCAAATTTTTGGCTTTGTGAGGTCCAATGAAGATCTTTATCCCCTTTTTCTCTAAAGTTTCTGTAATTTCTGAAGAGACTAAATCAGAACCACTTACCTTCCAACCCATTGCTAAATAATACTGCGCTAATGCAGATATTCCGATTCCTCCTATACCAATAAAATGCACTTTCTTTCTTGACATTTTTTATTTATTCAATTATAATAATAAGTGAGGTGAAAGAACGCTACAAATAGGATTAGAGGCAGGAGTATTGATATGGTTGTGGGCAGGAATTTTGTTGTTGGGCTTTGTAATGGCAGGAATGCTAATGAAATTTGTAAGAAAGTTCTCTCTTATAAGTGTAGCGATAGTAGTAATGATACTCTTGGTTCTTGAAGGGATTTCAGTTTTTTTAGATGAAGGCGAGGTCTTGTATGCTCTAGTGCTAGAAACAGCTGCCTTCCTTTGGATAGTAGGAATATTTTTGATAGAATCAATCAGTGCTATTGGGCAAAAGAAATATCTTGTAGCTGTGATTTCTTTTTTGATTGCGTTTGGTTTTTTGGGTAGTGTTTTCAATGTCTCAGTAAGGATAGCAAATGAAGGAAAAGTCCCAATTGTAACTTCTGATGCTTGTTTTGCTGAAACTCTAAGTGACTCAGATAAATATATACTTGCCACCAATAATTCAAAACTTTTATTGTTGGCAGACTATCAAATCTTTCCACACACAGCAATCAGTCTAGGAGACATAATGATAGGAATCTCAGGATGGCTTGCTCTTTTATTTATAATTCTATGGGCTATCAACCGCGATAGCCCTCCTTTTATTTCAGGAAAACAAAAAAGATTCTATAATTTTATACTCGGGACCAGTTCTTTTTAGAAAGCTCTCCATTAATTCAATAGAATTTACTTTAAATTTTAATTCAATATCTCTTTCTATCTCCGGTCTTTCGTCCAAAGGAATAGCTTTAAATTGCCATTTCCTTATCCTTCCCACAGTGATATGGGGATTGAATTCTCTTTTCTCAGGTCTAAATCCAATTTCTTTTTCTAATTTTTGATCTAAATCTCTCTTCATTTTACAAAGAATATCTGATTTCTCTCCTACAGCCCATATCATTCGAGGAATTTTTTCTTTTTCGGGAACATAGCAAATTTTAAATAACTCTACCTCAAATGGTGATATTTTCTTGGAAATTTCTCTAAGTATTTCCTTTACCTTTTCTATTTCTCTGTCATGAAGATATCCCAAGAATTCAACAGTAATGTGAAGATTCTCTTTTTTTGTCCAGCGAATAGGACGGATATTTTCTTCAAAAAATTTCTCAACTTCTTTTTGATATTGAACTAATTCATTTTTTATCTTCTGAGGCAAATTTATGGCTATGAAAATTCGATGTCTCATATCTTTTTATTTTAGTGGAAATTTAAAGATTTGACAAAACGAATAAAAAAACCTAACGAATTCTCGTTAGGTATATAAAATTAATTATAGATATTTTTCGATCTCCAAAGGAGTTATTTCAGATTTGAACTCTTCACATTCCTGGAGTTTTGACTTAATAAATTCTTGTGAAAGATGAGAACCCAATGCTTTCATTAGAACCTTATCGTTTTTCAATTCCTCGATAGCTTCTCTTAATGAAGCAGGTAAAGTTTGAATATGGCGTTGTTCGTAAACTTCGTTGGAGAGATGATAAACATCTTCTTCAATCGGCTGAGGACAGACAAGTTTCCTTTTAATGCCATCAAGTCCTGCAGCTAACATTCCCGCAAATGCCAAGTATGGATTGGCAGAAGGATCAGGAGAGCGTAGTTCTGCACGACAGGCTTTCTTTCTATGAGGAGGAAATCTTGGAATTCTTATATATGCTGATCGATTATTCTGAGCCCAGCAGATATAAACAGGTGCTTCATATCCTTTGACTAAACGCTTATAAGAATTTACTGTAGGAGCAACTATTGCCGAAAGTGCTCGAGCATGAGCCATCTGGCCAGCTATGAAATGATATGCAAGAGAAGAAAGATTATATTTGTCATTGGGATCATAAAAAAGATTCTCTCCTTCTAAACTAAAAAGGCTTTGATGTACATGCATACCTGATCCATTCGTTCCTGCTATTGGTTTTGGCATAAAGGTTGCTATGTATCCAGATTCAAGAACAACCTCTTGGATAATAGTTTTCAATCTCATAATTTTATCTGCTATCTCAAGCGCCGGACCATAACAAATATCTATCTCGCTCTGACCTTTTGCTACCTCATGGTGATCACTAGAAACTCTGATTCCTGCTTTTTTGCACATTTTCATTATTCTTTTTCTTATTTCAGAACTTCTATCTGAGGAACGATCAAAATATCCTGCATTGTCCAATGGAATTAAGTTTCCTTTTTGATCTTTCTGAAGAATAAAAAACTCTATCTCTGGTCCTGTATTATATACAAAACCTAATTTTTTTGCTTTCTTTATCTGTCTTTTCAATATGAATCTTGGATCTCCTTCAAATGGAGTGATTTTGTTTTCTTTTCTTGGAACCCATACATCGCATATAAAACTTGCCTCTTTGCTCTCTGGATTTATTACTAAGGTATCAATATCGGGAACTAAGAGAGCATCGCTTTCACAAATTCTGGTGAAACCTTTGATAGAGGATCCATCAAACCACACACCATTCTCTAAAGAATCCTTTGCTCTCTCGTAAGGTACTCTGACATTTTTCACCTTTCCGAAAATATCTGAAAACTGAAAATCGACAAACTCTATTTTTGCTTTCTCTAATCTAGCTAATACTTTCCTTATTTCCTGTTTGGGTATCATATCCCATCACCTTTTTAAGGTGCTTTAACATTTGAAGTATAATGATTATTCAGGTCTCAGTCAAGCAAAAATTTCTTGACAAAGAATCATTGTTTTTTTATTTTACATAAAAAAGAGGAGGAAGAAGATGGATGATATGACAAGGATAGAACTGCTAGAAAACCTTGAGAATGAATGGAGAGAGTTAGAGACTGCTTTTCGGACTCTTGAAAGCACATTAAAAGAGATACAAAAAGGAAAAAATATCTTGGTGTGTGACTTTCTTGCTGATACAAGGAATCTTCTAGAAGCAGTGGAAGATTTTTATAATAAGATTTCTTTGATTCTTAACCCTTCTTTTAAATAGCTCTTTTAAAAAATCCTCAGAGACCTGAAGCCTTGGTATGAAGCAAAAAGCCATCCTATAAGCCATCTCCTCACCACCCCCAATGAGTACCAAGGCAGGATATCTCTGAGGAATTCTTTCATTAGCACGATCATCCCTTTTTTGGGATGAGTTTTTATTTAAATCAAAAAGTGATAAAATATTTAAAGATATGAAGGAGTGCTTTCTATACAAAAAATTATCAGAAAAAAAAGTACGTTGCCAGAATTGTTCTCATTACTGTGTTATTTTGCCAGGTAGAAGAGGTATTTGTGGAGTAAGAGAAAATATTGATGGCAAGCTTTATGCCCTAAATTACAAAAAGGTTGTTGCGCTCAATATAGACCCTATTGAGAAGAAACCTTTTTTTCATTTTTTGCCTGGCACATATTCTCTTTCTCTTGCTACTGTTGGCTGTAATTTTAAATGCTTCAGCTGTCAAAACTTTGATATATCCCAAATGCCTCAAATCAGTGGGCAGATCATAGGAGAAGAAATAGAACCCAAAGAAGTTGTAAGATTAGCTCTTGAAAATAAATTACCTAGTATTTCTTATACATATACTGAACCAACTATTTTTCTTGAATATGCGCTTGAGATAATGAAAATAGCCAAAGAAAAAGGATTAAAAAATAATTGGGTTACTAATGGTTTTACGTCAAAGGAAGCTTTTGATTTGGTTTCTCCATATCTTGATGCAGCTAATGTAGATTTAAAAAGTTTTTCGGATAAATTTTATCTTAAATATTGTGGAGGTCGACTCAAACCTGTATTAGATACTTTGGTTAGATTAAAAAATAAAGGAATTTGGGTAGAGGTTACTACGTTGGTTATTCCTACCTTAAATGACGATATTAAAAATTTAAAGAAAACTGCTGAATTTATTAAAAAGGAGCTTGGACCCGACACTCCTTGGCATGTTACTCAATTTTGCGGTAAAATTTCCTGGAAATTCCAACATATTGAAGACACTCCTGTGGAGACATTGAAAAGAGCATATGAAATTGGAAAGAAAGCAGGATTGAAATATGTCTATACCGGAAATGTACCTGGTCTTCCTACAGAAGATACCTTCTGTCCTAAATGCGGAGCATTAGTAATTGATAGAACTGGTTATATCATTCATCGCCATGACAAAAATGGAAAGTGTCCTAAATGTGGTCAAGATATAAACTTAATTCTTAAATAATATGCCAATAGTTTTTGCAGCAATCTCTCCTCACCCACCGATTATTCTTCCTTCTGTTGGTTGTGCCGAAGATAGAAAAAAGGTTGCCAAAACAATAAAGGCTCTAGAGTATTTAGGTCAGAAACTCAAAGAAACAAATCCTGATTCTATCATTATTTCCTCTCCTCATCCTGATTGGGGATTTAATGTTCCCTTATTTTTTTTGGCATCTGGTTTTGAAGGAAAAATTAAAAAATATCTTCTGGGATTAGAAAGTCCTGAGTTGTATTTTAAAAAAGGAAAAGAAGTTTATGAAAAACTAGATAAAAACAAAAAATATGCTCTTATTGCTTCGGGCGATATGTCTCATGTCTTAAAAGAAGAAGGCCCTTATGGTTTTCATCCTGATGGTCCAAAATTTGATAAAGCATTCATTGAGGCTCTAAAAAATAAAGATATCCAGACAATTTTAAAATTAGATGATATCTATCCAGAAGCAGGAGAATGTGGATTAAGATCTTTTTGTTTTCTTCTAGGAATCTTAGAAGCATCTGGATCAAACTGGAGAGCAGAAATTCTTTCCTATCAAGGACCATTTGGAGTTGGGTATTTGGTAGCTGAATTTGTTCTTAACAATGCTTGAGTATTCCATGATTTTAAGAGATCTTTTCTTTGCTGGGTTATGTCTTAGCTGGGTTTATTTTGTTGCTGTCTGTGTTGCAAGAAATTTTTATATATGGCTTAAAAAAAGAGGTAGAGATAGTCAATCCTCTTCTTATCTTGTCCGAAAATTTATTCATATTGTAGGGGGTGGCATTTTTTTGTTTTTTCCTTTTATTTTCAAAGAAGTAATATTGCCATTTCTCTTCTGTATTATACTTGCTTTTATTTTTTATTATCGTCATTTAAAAAAGCAAAGATTTTTTTGGTTTCAAATAGAAGAGAAAAAAAGCGAAGTAATTTTCTGTCTTAGCGCAGGTTTTACAATCCTTTTGGGATGGTGGATTACTAAATCTATGTGGTTTGGTATCGTTCCTGTTTTATTTATGGCTCTCGGAGATGGTGTTACTGGAATTGTACGAGGATTAAAATATGGTAAACAGAAAAAATACTGGGAAGGAAGTGCAGCGATGCTTGCAGTCTCGGTAATGATAGGTCTGATAAAGTTTGGAATAGGTGGAATATTTGCTGCTCTTGGAGCAACTCTTGTGGAGAGATTGGAATTGATAGATGATAATATCTCTATTCCTTTTGTTTCTTTAATAATATTGATATTTTTTTGGTTGTATTTTCCTTCTTGGATTAATTCTCCCTGTCCTGTTCTCATTGAAAAAATATTCTCTTTGATTTAAAATAAATCTATGCATCCTCTGGTTGAGCTTGCAAAATCAGCCATAGAAACTTATATAGAGGAAGGGAGGCTTATTCTACCTCCTCCTGATTTTCCTCAGGAATTTTTGACTAAAAAATCAGGAGTATTTGTCACTATTAAAAAACAGGGGCGTTTGCGAGGTTGTATTGGTACTTATCTTCCTACCCAAGAAAACATTGCCAAAGAAGTTATTAGAAATGCTATTTCGGCTGCTACCCAAGATTATCGATTTGGTCCTGTAAGTAAAGAAGAATTGCCCTTACTTTCCTATACTATTTATATCTTAAGCGAGCCAGAACTTATAAAAAGCAAATCAGAACTGGACCCCAAAAAATACGGAATTATTGTAAAAACAACTCCTTTCAGTAACACAGACAAAACAGATGCTATTTTTGATGGAAGAATTCCTGTCAAAACAGGAATATTGCTACCTGATTTAGAAGGGATAGATACGCCCGAAAAACAAATTCTTATTGCATGCCAAAAAGCTGGAATTGATCCTCAGACAGAAAAGATTTTAATATATAGATTCTCGACAGAAAAGTATGGTGAATAAAAAACTATCAGAAATTTTATTTGAGATAGCACAACTGCTTGAAATTAAAGGTGTTTCCTACAAACCAGCAGCTTATAGAAAAGCTGCTGAGGCATTGCAGAACTTAGATAAGGATATTTCAGAAATATATAAAGAATCAGGAATCAAAGGAATTCAAAAGATACCTGGGATAGGAAAAAGTATTGCTCAAAAAATCGAGGAATATATCAAAACAAAAAAGATTAAATATTATCTGGATTTAAAAGAAGAAACGAAAATCAGACAAATTGTTACCCATTATTTTAAGACAAAAGGCCTGTCCTTGAAAGAACTCAAGAGAAACGCTAAGAAGAAAAAAATAATATATTCCAGGTTTACCAAGCCTGCCAAACAATTATTGGAATTAGCGGGATCTGTTGAGAAAGCAAAAGAAGCTATTGATAAAGTAGCTCAATGGGCACAATCCAGAAATCTTGATTATGCAATCGAGACAGTGTTTAAAAAATGGCTAGAGCTTGATAGGTTAAAACCAAAAGAAGTAGTTAAGAAACCATTCTATAAAGGTAACCCAATGGTGTGGTCTGAGACTAAGAAAAAATGGTATGTTATTGATAAAAATGGAAATTGGCTTGAATTTGCAGGCAAAAAATCAGATATAGAATGGAAAATCATTAAATAAAATGAAAAAAAATCTAAAAATTATATTTATAGGAACACCTGAGTTTGGAGCTGTAATTCTTCGCGAATTAATTTTAAATAAATTAAAACCGGTACTGGTGATCACTGCTCCAGATAAGCCTCGAGGAAGAAGACAGATGGTGCTACCTCCGATAGTAAAGATTGTAGCAGAAAAATACAACATTCCTGTCCTGCAAGCAGAAAAGATTGCCACGCTAAAAAAGGAAATCTCAAAGATAGATCCTGATTTGATTATAGTTGCTGCTTTTGGACAAATTATACCTAAAACAATTCTCAAAATACCAAAGTATGGATGCATTAATGTTCATCCTTCTCTCCTGCCAAAATATAGAGGTCCAGCACCAATCAAATTTGTTATCTTAAATGGAGAAAAAGAAACAGGAGTTACTATTACTTTAATGACTGAAAAAATTGATAATGGCCCAATTATTGCCGCTGAGAAATTCATAATTAATAACAAAAAAATAACAAGTAAAGAATTAGAAAGAGATCTTGCCAGGTTAGGAGCAAAACTTCTAATAAAAACAATTCCTAAATGGATAAAGGGAGAAATTCAACCACAACCTCAAGACGAATCGAATGCTACTTATACCAAGCTTTTAAAGAAGGAAGCGGGCAAAATAGATTGGTCTAAAAGTGCTCAGGAAATAGAAAGACAAATAAGAGCTTTCGATCCATGGCCAAGTAGTTTCTGTGACGCGAACGGAAAAGTATTAAAAATCTGGAGGGCTTCTGTTTTAAAACAAACAAAAAAGGGTCCTAAAGGACCACTGGGAAAAACATTTTTAGCACCAGATAATAAAATAGCAGTGCAGTGTGGAAAAGACTTTCTTGTTATTGAAGAACTACAAATAGAAGGAAAGAAAAGAACAAAAGTTGAAGATTTTTTAAAAGGAAATATTAACTTTGTGGGAACCATTCTTAAGTAATTTAATTTTTATATGATTGATTATTCAGAACTCAAAAAAGGAACAAGAATAATTTTCAAAGGACAACCTCATGAGATTATCGAAGCATTTCCTATTTTTAAAGGAAGGGGTCATTCCACTCTTCAGGTAAAGTTAAAAAATCTTATCAATGGGAATGTAATTTCTGATACATTTCATCCTTCTGATTCTTTTGAAGAAGCAGCATTGGAAAAAATAGATGCTACGTTCTTATATGCTCATCGTGGCAGATATTTCTTCTGTTATAAAGACAATCCTGCTAAAAGATTTAGTTTAGAGGAGGAAAAAATTGGCGAAAGTGCCAAATTTCTAAAACCAAATCAACCAGTGGAGGGAATTCTTTTTAATAATCAGATAATTAATATCTCTCTCCCTATAAAAATTGCTCTAAAAGTAAAAGAAGCACCTCCAGGTTTGAAAGGAGGAAGATCTCAACCCGGTACCAAGACTGTAGTACTGGAAACAGGAGCCAAAGTAGATGTTCCTTTATTTGTTCAAGAAGGCGATATTATAGAAATTAATACTCAGACAGGTCAATATACAAGAAGGATTGAAAAAGCTCGATAGAGCATTTTTTGCTTTTTGAGATTTTTTCTTTTTTGGTATTTCAATTCGCACAAAAATTATGAGAAAGTTAATATTTGTTAAGTTAGGAGGCGGGTTAATTACAAACAAGAAAAAACCATACACTCCTAACCTAAAGATCATAAAGCAACTCTCAAATGAAATCTTTGAAGCTAAAAAGAAAGGAAATTTTTCTTTATTGATTGGACATGGGAGCGGATCATTTGCTCATACCTCTGCAAAAAAATACAGAACAAATGAAGGATTTATAAGGAAAAATAGTAAATATGGATTTTGTGTAGTACACAGAGACGCCTTATGGTTACACAAAATTGTTGTTGATAATCTTCTGCACAAAGGTATTGAGGCTTTTTCTATCTCTCCTTCTTCTTGTTGTCTAAAAGAGAAATCCGGAACTGTTCTTTGGGTTAAGGTAATCAAAAAAATTTTGGATTTTGATATTGTACCTGTAATATACGGAGATGCTATGGTAGATACTCAAAGAGGGTGTTGTATTTTTTCTACTGAAAAACTCTTTTATATATTAGCCCAGAAATTAAGACCAAAAAGAATAATTATTACTGATAAAGTAAATGGTGTATACACCGACAATCCTCTTAAAAATAAAAAAGCGAAATTTATTCCTAAAATAACTAAAGAGAATTGGCCTTCTATAAGAAAATGTCTTAAAGGATCTGACGGAATAGATGTAACTGGAGGAATGGTTCATAAAGTTCAGGAAAGTATGAAAATTGCAAGAAGAAAAATAGAAGTGCTTATCATAAATGGAAAGAAAAAAGGCAATTTAAAAAAGGCTTTGCTTGGAGCAAACCCTGGAACTTTAATAAAATACGAAACTTAAAATTAAAAACTAAATTCCTCTTATCTTGCAAATGTCGAAAAATGGCTCAATAGCCTTTTTTATTTCTAAAAGATAATCATCTTTATATGGACGAATTTTTTCAAAAGCAGGATTAAGTGTTTTTTCTGGTCTGAAATTCTGAAGGAAATATTTTCCTCCTGGACCTATCCATTTGGCAATTTCAATAATATCCTTTTTTTCTAAAAGCCCGGGAACTACTGTGGTTCTGAATTCATATTCTATTTTTGAATTTTTGAGAATGTTTATGCTCTTTTCTATGTCTAAAACATTAACCTTTCTGCCCGCTGCCTCAGAATATTTTTTCTGTGGAGCTTTTATATCCATTGCTACATAGTCAATCAATTTTGCTTTGATTAATTTTGCTAACATAGAAGGATTAGAGCCATTAGTATCTAATTTCACTAAATAGTTATATTTTTTTATTTTTTTAATAAACGCAGGAAGATCTTTATTTATAGTTGGTTCTCCTCCACAAATCACTACCCCTTCAAGTAATCCTTGCCTTTCTTTTAAAAAATCAAAAAAATCAGCTTCTTTAATACGAGGCTGATTTTCAATTTTTTCAGGAATAACAAGTTCTGAAGAATAACAGAAGGGGCAACGAAAATTGCATCCCACAACAAAAACAGTACATGCTATTTTGCCTGGATAATCAATGAGGGTAACTTTCTGAAGCCCACCGATCTCCATATCTTTTAGAGAGCTTTTGTTAATTTAAATTCTTTTCTTTCTTTAAACTCCTGTTGCTTACCTTTATTCCATTGTCTTACTGGTCTAAGATATCCTACAATTCTTGAATAAACCTCGCAAGGTTGTTTTACTGTACATTTTGGACACTCAAAATGTTTACCTGAAAGGTAACCATGAACAGGACAGATAGAGAAAGTAGGAGTAAGTGAAATATATGGAAGCCGGAATTTTTCAAAAATCTTTTTGACTAATTTTTTAGCCACGTCAATCTCTTCTATCTGTTCTCCTAAGAAAAGATGCAGGACTGTTCCTCCTGTATATTTACACTGAATTTCGTCTTGAAGTTTTAGGGCTTCAAAAATATCATCTGTGTAATTCACGGGTAATTGAGAACTATTTGTGTAATAAGGAGCTTCCTTTGTGCCAGCAGTAATTATATCTGGATATTTTTCTTTATCTTTTAGAGCAAGACGGAATGCAGTTGATTCTGCAGGAGTAGCTTCAAGGTTATAGAAATTTTCTGTTTCGGTCTGATATTTTATTAATCTCTTGCGCATAAAATCAAGGATTTCTAAGGCAAATTTTCTTCCTCTACGAGATCCTATATCTTCTCCGATGAAATTAAGCAATGCTTCGTTCATTCCGACTAATCCGATGGTTGAGAAATGATTTCCAAAATAACTGTTTCGCATTTTTTTCACTCCTGCAAGATAGTATCTTGAATAAGGATAAAGTCCTTTCTCCATGAAATTTTCTAGCGCTTTTCTTTTAATTTCTAAGCTTTCTTTGGCCAAATCCATTACTTCAGCCAATCTCTTAAAGAAATCTTTCTTGGTTTTTGAAAGATAACCAATTCTTGGAAGATTAATAGTTACCACTCCAATTGAACCAGTTAAAGCGCCGCTTCCAAATAATCCTCCCCCGCCCCGGTTATAAAGTTCTCTTTTGTCAAGACGAAGCCGGCAACACATTGACCTGGCATCTTCTGGTTTCATTTCTGAGTTAATATAGTTGGCAAAGTAATTAATCCCGTATTTTGCTGAAGCCTTCCACATAGGATTCAGTGCAGGATTATCCCATGGAAAATCTTTTGTAATGTTCACTGTAGGAATGGGAAAATGAAACGGGCGTCCCTTTGCATCTCCTTCAATCATACACTCATAAAGAGCTTGATTTAACATATCTATCTCTTCTTGAAATTCTCCGTAAGTCTCTTTTTGAGGTTTCCCTCCAATAATAACGGGCTGATTAGCAAAGTTAGGAGATGGCACCACGTCAATAGTAATATTTGTAAATGGACACTGAAATCCTACCCTTGTAGGAATAGCACAATTAAAAAGGAATTCCTGAATTGCTTGTTTTACCTGAGTATAACTCAAATTGTCATATCTAATAAAAGGAGCGAGTAGTGTTGAAAACTCGCTTACTGCTTGTGCTCCCGCACTCTCGCCTTGAAGGGTATAGAAGAAATTCACCAATTGCCCAAGAGCAGTTCTTAGATGTTTTGCAGGTTTTGATTCAATTTTGGTAGGAACTCCTCCAAAACCTCTCAGGAGTAAGTCATATAAATCCCACCCATTACAATAAGTAGCAAGAGTATCCAAATTGTGAATGTGAAAATCTCCACTTGCTACTGCTTCTCTTATTTCTTTGGGGTAAATTTTATTTAACCAGTATTTTTTAATTAACATTGAGACTCCGTAATGATTGAGTCCCTGTAGAGAATAAGCCATATTAGCGTTTTCATGAACCTGCCAATCTATTTCTCCAATATATTGATCAAGACGCTCTACCGTTTCCTCGGTTGTGGCTACTGCTTCTCTTATTCTTCTTCTTTGCTCTCGATAGAGAATATACGCTTTTGCTGTTTCTACTAATCCTTCTAAGATTAACACCTCTTCAACTATATCCTGGATCTGCTCAACATCTGGAATTTCTCCCTTTCTAAACCTTCTGTTTAATATCTTTACAACTCTCTCTGCTAATTTTTTTGATTTTCTTCCATCACCTTCGTTGGTGGCAGTCAGTGCTTTGAAAATGGCGTCTTCTATCTTTTTTTGGTCAAAATCAACGATCTCTCCTGTTCTTTTTTTAACTTGGGTAATTTTGTTTTTCATAAAATTGTTCTTGAAAAAAATTGTTATTTTATTTTAATCTTCTAAAAAAAGCGAGTCAAACTGTGGAAAACTCTCATATCTTTGAAATGAAGTTTTTAAGCACTTTAAAATCTTCTTCTAATATCTTCCTCATACCTATATTATATGTCACCACTGCTGGATGATAAAGAGGAATGATTTTTATGTTCTGAAATAAATTTTTTACCTCAAAAACCTGTCCATGGATTTTACTTATCCCTTGAATTTTGTTCTTTAAGCCATATTTTTCAAAGATATAAGAAGTAGAATAGTTTCCTAAAGTACAAATTATCTTTGGTTTTATGATCTCTATTTGCCTTTCAAGATAAGGAGCGCAAGCCTCTATTTCTTTTTTTTGAGGATCTCGATTCTGAGGAGGACGACATTTCAAAATATTTGTAATAAAAATATCTTTGCGATCTAGATCTACTATCTCTAAGAGATGATCTAATACTTTTCCTGCTGCCCCACAAAATGGTTTTCCTTCTTTATCCTCATTTGCTCCTGGCGCTTCTCCAATAAACATAATTTTTGCTTTAAGAGATCCTTGGCCTGGTACAGGATTTATTCTTGTCCTCCAAAGGGGACATTTCTGACAATGAAGAATTTCTTGTTCTAGAGCTTTATATTTTTCTTCTAAATTCATTCTTCTTTTAACAGATTATACCTCCTCCTAAAACCTCTTGGCCTTTATAGAAAACCGCTGATTGGCCCGCGGTGACGGCTTCTTGGGGACGAGTAAATATTACTTTGAGCAATCTTGAACTATAAGGTCTAATAATTGCCCACGCAGGTTTGTGTCTATATCTTATCTTGACCTTTATTTTGAGAGGTAATTGAGGTTTCTTTTCAGAAATCCAATTAATATCTTCAACGAGCAACTCTTTTTTCAATAAATCTTTTTTGTTTTTACTGACCACAAGAACATTTCTTTTTAGATCCTTATCTATAACATAATACGGACCATCCGGTAGCCTTATACCTTTTCGTTGGCCAATGGTATAAAAAAACAATCCTCGATGAAGACCAATCTCTCTTCCATTTTTGTCTATTATCTTACCAGGATTCTGTTTGAAATAATGAGTTAAAAAATCCTCTAAATTGCCAGAAACAAAACAAATTTCTTGTGATTCAGGAATATCAAATAAAGGAAGCCCAAATTTTTTAGCTAATTTTTTTATTTCATCTTTTCTCAAATCACCTACGGGAAACAAAACACAAGCAAGCTGTTTTTGAGTGAGTCGCCATAAAAAATAGGATTGATCTTTTTGTTTATCTTTTGCTTTTAGTAATTTATACTCTATTTTGTTATTTTTTCTCTTGATCTCCTTTTTTCTTGCAAAATGACCAGTTGCTATCAAGTCAAACCCCAACTCACGAGCTTTTTTTAACAAAAGACCAAATTTAATCTCTTCATTACAAACAACACAAGGATTAGGGGTTCTGCCTTTTCTATATTCTTTCAAAAAATACTCGACTACTCTTTTCTTAAACTCTCTCTCGAAATTAAAAACATAAAAGGGCACAGAAAGATAATTAGCTACTTGCCTTGCGCGTATTTCTGCTTCCGGAGAACAGCATTTATCCCAGCGTTTATTCAAGCTGCCGGATACTCCCGACCATAATTTCATAAAAGCACCAGCTACATCAAAACCTTTCTTCTTTAAAAGCGCTACAGCAACAGAACTATCTATACCTCCCGACATTGCACATAGAACCTTGAGAGAAGATTTTTTCATTATAAGATATTATTTATTTAAAAACCCACCAATTACTAATTCTATAGCTTCCTTTTCACTTAACCCTCTTGTTCGTAAATAGACGATTTGATCTTGAGAAATTTTTCCAACAGAAGCTTCATGAGTAATCTGAGCATCTTTATCTTTACAGATCAGTTCAGGAATTAAAGAAATTTTAGATTTTTTATCTATCAAAATTCCTTGGCAATCAAGATGACCTTTTGAAAAAGAATGAGCTACTATTGTACTTTTTGCTTTAATTAAACTCCCCTTTCTCCCTACTAATCTTAATTCAATTATACCCGAAGCACCTTTTTCTAAAAGATTTATTTTTTCTTCGAGATTGATTTTTGTATGAGAAGAATCACTTAAAAGACGAATAAAAGTTGTAGAATCTTTATAAGAATCAACAGTAGTTTTTATATTCAATTGTTTGGGTGGAGAAATTGTTCTGTAGAGATAATTTAATTTACTTCCGTCATGGAGTATAAAATGGTAGTCTGTTTTCACTTTATCATCCCTCCCCCATCTATGGATATGTTGATAATTAAAAGAAGCGCCTTCTTTTAAGACAATGACACCTTTTGCTTTATGAGAAGCCTTTAAATGAACTTTAGAAACATTGCAGATTCCTTTTCCCTCAATATTGATCCCTTTCTCAATAACAAATAGATTGCTAAGGTTTTGATTAAACCCTTCAGAGACGATAGATATACAAGTTAAAATAGATGTGTTTATCTTTTCTTTTATCCAAACAAAATATCCATAAACAGGTTTCTTCTTAAAATACTTTCTTGTCCATTTTAACTTTTGCCATGCTTCTTTACTTGGTAGCAATATTGCCCCCTTTGGTGCAGAGAGCTTTTTAACCACTCCATCAATCTGAAAGTAATTTGCATCTTTTGCATTTCTCATAATCATATTTTTCTATAATAGCCAAAACTCTTTTATAATCTTTTGCTTTACAAATAATTTTTCCCTTTATCATAACATTTGTAACAGAAGGTCTAAGAAAGTTCAAAATTACTCCAGAATGAGTAATAAGCAGTACAGAAACTCCTTTGTTTATGAGTTCTTTCTTAATGATCTTAGATACTTCCTTCAGTTTTTTGATATCAAGCCCAGTATCTATCTCATCAAAAATAACAAGCCTTGGTTTAAGATAAAGAACCTGCATAAGTTCTGCTATCTTTCTCTCTCCTCCAGAAAAATTAACATTAAATTCTCTCAAAAAAAGACTAGGATCAATTTTAAAAATTTGGTTATCCTTCTTTTTAATATTTTCAATTATCTGAGAAAACTTAATCCCTGGAAAAGCAGGAGGCGTTTGCCAGCTTAAAACTATTCCTAAATTTACTCGGTCTTCAGGAGGAAGTTTAGTAATGTTTTTACCAGCAAAAAAAATATACCCCTTTGTTATTTCAAACCTGGGATCTCCTGCAATTGAATGAGCAAATGTTGATTTTCCGCTTGCGTTTGGTCCCAGCAGTACCTGAACTTCACCAGCTTTCATTTCAAAATCAACACCCCTTATTATCTCTCTTTCTTTGCTTTTTACCCAAAGATTCTTTATCTTGAGTAATTTCATAAATTCTTATTTCTTGACATTGAATTTTTCATTTAAAATATCCACGATATAATCTTTATATTTCAGTTGTGTGCTAATGCTATTGTCCATTTCTAGAGCAATAACATCCCCAAATACAAATTTAGGAAGAGTTTTTAAATAATCAAAATCGCTCAGTTTTTTAGGAAAGTGAATATCAGTGTTCTTCTCATAAGAATATCCGTTAAGATGGTTACACTTAAAATATCGCTTTGTTGCTCTTCTATTAAAGATATATATAAATTCTTTTGACCATTTTGTGGCCTCTACTTTAAAATGAGCCAAATCAATACAAAAACCTCCTATCCGAGATACATCCACTTTGCGAGAAATAAAATTATCAGTATTCATCTCAAGATAAAGCCGTTTAAAAAATCCTCTCCATTTTTGCATTACGTTGAAACTATCCTCGTGAATGGTTAAATATAAAGAACCAAAATTTTTCACCAAAAAAGACAATTCTTCTTTTGTCATATCATTTCTTATATGCACAAGAGGAATATCTTTAATCCTTGATTCCAAAAGCGCTTTATATATTTTTTTTCTTTGATTTTTGTCAAACCTCTCTAAGAATAAAGCAACCTTTGTTATCCCAAATTTATCTATTTCTCTTAATTTCCTCTGCCAGTGAATATCTTTATATCCAGTAATACCAACCAATATTTTTTTAGAGAAATCTTTTTTCATATTTTAGTATTTTATCAAAAAATAAATTCCTTGTCTTCTAAGACATTTTTGGCTTTTATTTTTGTCTTTCTTAAGAGAATTAATCTCTAAAAAAACAAGTAACACAACAGCAACAATACTTATTACTCCTCCCCACATAAAGGTCATATCAGGGTTTAACTGCCACAAAGCTCCAGCAATCAAACTCGAAGGAAAAGCTGCAAGACCAACTGCTGTATGGAATGTGCCTAAAGCAGTAGCTCTTAATTCCTGAGGAGATAAATCAGCAACATAAGCCCGTTGATTTGCGTCTACAATAGCATAAACTATTCCATAAAGTGCAAATAATACTATAAAAGAAGGCAATGAATTAAAAAAAGCAAAACCAAAAGAAACCAATGAGAACAACAAAAACCCGCCCATGATAACTATTTTCCTTCCTATTCTATCCGAAAGTCGTCCAAAAGGAACAGCAAATAAAGCGTAAAAGATGTTAAAAAGAACATAAAAAAGGATTGGTGCTCCGATAGATAGCTTCCCTACAAAGAGATTCTGCACTTTGAGAATGAAAAACATATAACTGAAATTCGCCAACGCAAATATAGAAGAAATTAGAATAAAAAATCTAAGAGACCAAGGAAGACCTCCTAAGCTTATCTTCAATTCTAAATTACTTTGGGGTTTTCTTTTTTTCTCTTTTACAAAATGTAAAGGAAGCAAAGAAAAAAATGCTAAAATCGCCGCTATAAATATAATTGATTTAAACTCCAAACCAAAAAACCAAAACAAAACAAACACAGCAATAGAACCACTAATTGCTCCAGCGGTGTCTAGCGCTCTATGAATTCCAAAACCCTCTCCCCTTTCTTTAGGCCTAGAATCAGCAATTATAGCATCTCGCGAAGCAGTTCTTAATCCCTTACCGATTCTTTCAAGACCAGCAAAGATTAAAACATGCTGCCACATCTTAGAAAAACCAAGGAGTAATTTAAAAAGAGCAGAAGTAAGATATCCTGAAAAAACGAAAATTTTTCTTTTTCCTGTTTTGTCAGACCAATAGCCACAAAAAACTTTCAAAAGACTTGCAATGCTATCCCTTAACCCTCCTATTATTCCGACAATCAAGCCCCCTCCTCCCAATGCAGTAATAAACATCGGCAATATCGGCATAATCATCTCACTACTTAAATCATTAAAAAAACTTACGATTCCCAGCAGAAGAATATTTATACTAATTCCTTTTAAGTGATTATTTTTATTTTTCATTTAAAAACCATTCTATTCCAATTTAAGAAGTTGTTTAATGCATGTATTTCAACGCTGAATCTTTTTTTGTCCTTCTAAAACTATCATTGCATGAAAATCTTGATAGATTTTTGGGTTTTTAGGAAGCTGGCTTTCAAAAAACGCTTGAAGAAAATCATAAGAGAAATTGTTGGCTAAATGATACTTTTTTGTTAATCGACGAGTATACTCATCTATTACAAATACAGGCTTATCGCAAGCATAAAGCAAGATGGAATCAGCTGTTTCCTTCCCTATGCCTTCGAGATTCAAAAGTTGTTTTCGCGCTTTATCTATGTCTTGTTTTAAAAAATTTTTAAATGTTTTGTAATTCTCTATTATAAATTTACAGAAGCCAAAAAGATATTTGGCTTTTTGTCTATAGAAACCAGAGGGTTTTATAAGCTCTTCTAAATCCGAAAGATTATTTTTGCCTATTTGATAAATCTTTCTAATAGAGAGAATTTTTTTCTCTTCTAAATTATTCAAAACAATCTCTACATTTTTCCAATTAGTACGCTGAGCGAGAATTGCTCCTATGGCAATTTTCTCTCTTTCGTGGCTACTCTTTTTTCTTTTACACCAAAGCTTCCAGTATTTATTCAATTTTTTGTATTTCTTGCGTAACTCCAAATAAATCTTATATATATTCATTTTTCTCATTTTATTTTTCTATTTTCTGCTCTTTTAAGTTCACCAAAAATAAAAGGAAAAGTTATCAACAAGGAAAGGACAGCACCTGCGATCGCATCCTCTGGAAAATGGTAACCTGAATAAACCACAAAAAATGCTCCAAGAAAAGCAAGTAATAAACTGATACGCCCTATTTTGGGAACCAAGAAAAATACAGGCAATGCAAGACCAAAGAGCAGCATTGTTGTTGTAGAAGGAAAGGATGTCTCCCCTACCGTCCAATTTCCTACTAAATTAACTTGAGCCAGAAGTGCGCTTGGTCGAGGCGAGAATTTAATTAACTCTCCAAACCAATAGCACAAAACTCCCCCAACCAAAGACAATATTCCAATTATTCTATATGGTTTCAGCAACAACATAAAACCGGGCACAACAACCAAAAACGAAAGCAAAGGAACAAAAATATAAAGAAAAACAAAATCCAGCGCTGAATGAGAAAGTTTGC
The DNA here is from genome assembly GCA_021157625.1 of bacterium. Taxonomy (GTDB): domain Bacteria; phylum Patescibacteriota; class Minisyncoccia; order Minisyncoccales; family JAGGXC01; genus JAGGXC01. The sequence continues at coordinate 24,746 of JAGGWD010000003.1, forward strand.
CGTTTATAAATAAAAAGACCTCTGTATCTCCCACAAAAAAATCTATAAATCCTGCAAGAATTAAAACCACACAAACAAACAAAAACCTTATAAAGACTTTGGGATCTGTTTTTCTTAATAATTGCATTTTGCAGTATAAATTTAATTCAATTATTTTATTTTACCACAAACTTTTCTATTAGATGAACTTCTAAAAACAAAATAGCCCCGATTTTTTTCGGGCAAAAAACTTAGAAAAGAAGGGATATTTATAAGACTATGGCAAAGTTCTGAGGATACCAAAAAATAATTTTTATTTTAAAAAATCTAAAGCAGTTAAAGAATAAATTTTTGTCACATCTATTACACTTTTAATTTCCACATATTCGTTTTTATCATGCATACCTTCACCCTCACAGCCAAAATTAACTGCTGGGATTCCTTTTTCAATGAACATCCACATATCGCTCCAAGGACCGGATCCTTCTATAACTGGTTCTTTCTTTAATATATTTTTTATATTATTTTTGAGAATTTGAACAATAGATTCTTCTGGCTTAACAAAAACCGGTGGGACATATACAATCGGAGTTAATTTATATTTTACACCCAATTCATCGATTTTCTTTTTGATTTCCTCTTCCACAAATTCCTTTGTAATTCCTGGCAAAATTCTTGTATCCCCAAAAGCTTCACAATAATCTGGAACAATGTTTATTGCCTTTCCACCATTAATTAAAGTAGGAAATGTTAGAACATTTTTTCTTCCTGGAAAAATTGGATGTTCTTTTGATGGAAATTTAAAATTTTGTAAAGCATTAATTATTTTTGTCATCTCAAGTATAGCGTTTAATCCTTCTTTCTTTTGCTCCCATTCTCTTGAGCCAGTATGAACAGCGTCTCCAAAAACCTGGATTTTAAATCTGTAGCCTCCTCTATTTCCAATTGTTATTTTTCTTGTTCCTGGCTCTCCAATTATAGCTGCATCACCAATGTAACCTTTTTCTAATAAATATCTTGTGCCAAAATGAGAAGCAGCCATTGGCTCTTCATCAATTACAAACTGCAAAAGAATCTTTCCCCTTAACACTTTCTCAAATTTCAAAAGTGCTTTTGCCATAAAAACATAACAACACAGGGCCGATTTCATATCTAAAGCGCCAGACCCATAAAGTTTGCCATCTTTAACAGTTGCCAAAAATGGATTGAAATCCCATTCATGAGCAGGTGGGACGGTATCCATATGTCCATTGAAGATTAAAATTTTCTTTCCTTGACCAAATTCGCAAACTACATTCGGTCTTGAAGGAGAGATACCTTCAAATTTTGGCTGAAGTCCTATTTCTTTAAGTTTATTAAAAATAAGTTCAGCAACCTCCAGTTCTATAGGATCATAAGGACTAGATTTCGTTGGATCATTCATATTGGGATTTACGGATTTGGCTTGTACTAATTTTTGCAAAAACTTAATTTGTTCATCTTTTGTTTTCTCAATTTCATCTATGATTTTTTGTTTAATATTGTCTATAATCATAATGAATTAAAATTAAAAAGATTATCTAAATCATTCTATTAAGGAACCCGAAGGAATTACAAAGAAAGCTTTGCGGATAAAAGAAATTATTAAAGACAATTGGATAAAGAAAGTGAACTTATACTTTTATCATCCCAATAACTCCTAGTATTGCTACGATTAAACCAATTATGCCAAGCCACCAGAGATATTTTAGTCTCTCATTGTAGTATCTGAAATATCCAAAAAGACTGAATAGGCAAAACAGAAATAATTGCCAAGGATCATGAAATCTAAATGCTTGAAATCCTAAGAATCCTAAAAACCCAAGGAAACCCAATTTCCATATTTGTTTTTTCTCTCCTTGTTTTTGATTCATATCTATAATGAATTATCTCCTAATAATTTCACCGCTTTTGCTGCGGGGCCAGGGATCGAACCTGGATCAACGGCTCCAAAGGCCGCTGTGTTACCAATTACACCACCCCGCAATAATCTATTTCTTTAAATCGATTGATTCAACTATAGCTAATTCCAGCGGTAGTTGAGGAATTGGAGAATATCTCATTCTGGCTTGAGCCTCTAAGAAATTGTTTAAGATCTCATAAAGAGATGATTCTTGAAATAATTTTAATTGTTCTCTAAATTTTTCTTTTTCTTCTTTAGTGAATCCAGCTACTAGCGGATCTTTAAAATTGGAAGAGACTTTCAGAATCAAAAGTTGTCTTAGATAATTTATAAGAGTTTTGGAAAATTCATATGGATCATAACCTTTCTGAAATACTTTGTCCAGAAAGTCAATAGCTCCTTTGCTATCTTTTTGGGCAAGGAAGTCAACAAACTGACTTACCAAACTCATCTCTACTACTCCCAATAAATTTCTAACATCTTCTGTTTTTATTATTCCTTCCTCTCCTGCAAAAGTAATTGCTTGATCAAGAAAACTTTCTGCATCACGAATTGAACCATCAGAGTTGAGGGCAATCAAATTAAGTGCTTCTTCTTCGACTTTTATTTTTTCCTTTTGAACTATATTTTTGAGTTTTTTTACAATCTCTTGAGCAGTAAGTTTTCTAAAATCAAATCGCTGACAACGAGAAACGATGGTAGGAATCATCTTATGAATTTCAGTAGTGGCCAAAATAAATATAGCATGTGAAGGAGGTTCTTCCAGAGTTTTGAGTAAGGCATTGGCAGCATCTTTTGAGAGCTGATGGCATTCATCGATAATGAAAACCTTGTATTTTGATTTGGTAGGAGAAAAACGAATTCCATCTCTTAATTCTCTAATTTCATCGATTCCTCGATGAGAGGCAGCATCTATTTCCATAAGATCTATTGCTCTCCCCTGCTCTATTTCCAAACAAGAAGAGCACTTATTGCAAGGCTCAAATTCTTTTTCTTTGCGATTAAGACAATTAAGGGATTTTGCTAAAAGCCGTGCAATAGTAGTTTTACCTGTACCGCGAGGTCCTGCAAATAAATACGCATGAGAAACCATTCCCTCTACGATAGCGTTAGTTAAAGTTTGAACAATATGTTCTTGTCCAACGATTTCTGAGAAAGTACGAGGCCGATATTTCCTGTACAATACAAGGTTTTGTCTTTTCATACCTAAATTAGTTTATCACACTTTGACAAAATTTCAAATCTTCATCAAAAACACAAAAAGCACACCAAAAGTGGCTTTTTGTGTTTTTGATAGACAAACCATTACTTCTTGAAGACAAAAAATTTATACCCAAAGAAATTCCAAAGATAGCTTGCAAATGCTGCACCAATCACTCCTACATTGGCCCAACTCTCGCTGGAGAACCCAAACTGAGGAGGTAGCATATTTACAATAAAGGAAGCAGCAGCTACATTTATTCCGATTCCAATTACGCTTACTATAATAAAAGCGCCAAATTCTATCACCTTCTCTTCTGTTCTTTGCTCTTTCCCTGATTTTTCAAAAACCCACAGTTTTGCTCCAAAAAACTTAGTCAAAAAGGCTACAGTAGCAGAGATCCCTTTGAACAGAGAGTAAAAAACTCCTGCATATATCCCTGTAATTAGCATTAAAAAATTTGCCACTCCTGCATCTACTAGGGTTACAAAGGCACCTGTTAAAAAATATTTGGCAATCTGGAAAACAACCTTAATCTTTCTGCCAATAATATAGGAGATCCAGATACCTGCTACTGCCAGAATTGGAAATAATGTAGGTAAAATCCAGTAAATACTTCTTTGCTCTATACCAAACTTTGCTGCAAGTAAACCCAATTCTTTAAAAGCTAAAAGAAAATACCAAGCAACCGCCTCTCCAATTATAGCTGATAAGAGAATATCTGTTTTTTTCATATATCTTTATTATACCATAAAAAAGATTATAGAAAAAATAACGAGATATGATAAAATAAAAATGATGTTGAGGGTATATAACACTCTTTCTCAAAAAAAAGAGATTTTCCGTCCGCGGGAGAACAAAAAAGTAAATCTTTTTGTTTGTGGACCCACAGTCTACGATTTTTCTCATATAGGTCATGCTCGAACCTATATTGCTTTTGATATGATTGCAAAATATCTAAAAGAGAAAGGTTACAAAGTATTTTATCTTCAAAACATTACCGATATCGATGATAAAATCATTAAAAGAGCAAAAGAAAAGAATATAACTCCCAAACAATTAGCAAGAAAATTTGAGAAAGAATATTATAAGGATATGAAAGCATTAGGGATAACTAGTGTGAGTAAATACGCCCGCGCTACTGATTACATTCAGGAGATCATCAATCAAGTTAAGAAATTAATAGAAAAAGGGATAGCTTATCGCATTAATGACGGTATCTATTATGATATCACTAAATTTAAGGATTATGGAAAGCTTTCTAGACGAACTGTTCTTCAGGCAGAAGATGCAGTCTCAAGAATTGATGAGGCTAAAGAAAAAAGAAATAAAGGAGATTTCTGCTTATGGAAATTCTCAAAACCTGGCGAACCTAAATGGAAAAGTCCCTGGGGCTGGGGAAGGCCAGGATGGCATATAGAAGATACTGCTATTACCCAAAAGCACTTTGGATACCAGTATGATATTCATGGCGGAGCCAGAGATTTAATCTTTCCTCATCATGAAGCAGAAATTGCTCAAATGGAAGCAATTTCTGGCAAAAAACCAATGGCAAAATATTGGTTGCATACAGGTTTCCTTACAGTGAAAGGAAAAAAAATGTCCAAATCGCTGGGAAATTTCATTACTATTAGAGAATTTCTCAAACACAATTCACCTCAAATATTAAGGATGCTTGTTTTAAAAAATCATTACCGTTCTCCTATTGATTATTCGGAAAAAGAGATAAATCAAGCAAAAAAAGAACTTCAAAGAATTGCTGAATTAGTTGGAAAATTAAAAGATATTGCCTCTTCTAAGAAAAAAGAGAAAAAAGATTTAGGAAGGCTAAAAAAATTGATCCAGAAAACAAAAAAAGACTTTGAAAAAAAAATGGATAATGATTTCAATACTCCAGAAGCACTCGCTGTAATTTTTGGGTTCGTAAACAAGATTAATACCCTAATAAGCAAAAACAAGTTAAAAAAAGAAGACGCTAAGAAAATTTTGGATCTTTTTGGATGGTTTGACAAAATTCTGGGGATTGGTCTTACAAAAGCCCATTATAGAGTTAGATTAAGTGAGAACATAAAATTAAAGGATTTAGTAGAAAAAAGAGAACGACTCAGAAAGGAAAGAAAATGGAAGGAAGCAGATAAAATAAGAGAAAGAATAAAAAAACTCGGCTATATAATAGAAGACACAAAAGAAGGGCCAAGATTAAAGAAAATAGATTGATTTCTTGAACTCCTTTTGAATTTTTGTTAGTCTCAAAAAGAGAAAAAATGGCAGATAATTCTCAAAAAAACAGCTTACCCGACAGAATTCCTCCTCAAGATATAGAGGCAGAGAAATGCTTGTTGGGATGCTTAATGTTGGACAAAGAAGCTATTGTTAAAATAGTAGATCTTATAAAACCTGAGGATTTCTATAAAGAAGCTCACCAAAAGATTTACCAAGCTGCGGTAGAACTTTTTGAAAAGAGCCAGCCTGTTGATTTCTTGTCTCTCTCAGCACGCTTAAAAGAAAAAAAAGAGTTAGAAGAAATAGGAGGATCGGCTTATTTATCAGAATGTGTTAATTCTGTCCCTACTGCTTCTCATGTTCTAAGTTATGCTAAAATCGTTCAGAAAAAAAGAATTTTAAGAGATCTAATTGCCGCTTCTTATGATATACAACAATTAGGATACAACGAGACGGAAGATGTAGATGTTCTTTTAGATAAAGCAGAAAAAAGGATTTTCAGTATAGCACAAAAGAGTTTAACGCAGGTCTTTTGTCCTATAAAAGAAGCACTTGAGGATGCCTTCGAGCGGATAGATAGATTGTCAAAACATAAACGAAGAGTCCGTGGACTTTCTACAGGATTTATAGAGTTAGACAATTTATTAGCAGGTTTTCAAAAATCAGATTTTATAATTTTAGCTTCCCGACCCACATTAGGAAAAACCTCTTTGGCCTTAGATTTTGCCCGGCATATTGCTGTTCATGAGAAAGTACCTGTGGGAATTTTTAGCCTAGAGATGTCTATTGATCAATTAGTAGACAGATTGATTGCTAGTCAATCTAATGTAGAATTATGGAAAATAAGAACGGGCCATCTTTCTGATGTAGGAGAAGATAATGACTTTGTAAGAATCCAGCAAGCATTAGGGGTTTTGAGTGAAGCCCCAATTTATATCGATGATGCCGCTTCTACTAATGTGATGCAAATTAGAGCAATGGCACGAAGATTGCAAGCAGAAAAAGGATTAGGACTTATCATCATTGACTATCTTCAATTAATAGAACCAAGAACTCGTTCCGACTCTTTCGTAAGACAGGTCACAGAAATTTCTCGTGAACTTAAACTCCTTGCTCGGGAACTGCAAGTACCAGTACTGGCTCTCTCTCAATTATCTCGAGCAGTTGAACAAAGAACGCCCCAAATACCTCGTCTCGCAGATCTAAGAGAATCAGGAGCTTTAGAGCAAGATGCGGATGTAGTAATGTTTATCCATCGACCTGATAGATATCAACCTGAGACTGCAGAGAAAAATATTGCTGAGATAATAGTAGCAAAACATCGTAATGGACCTCCTGGTAAGGTAAAATTATATTTTGATGAAGCACATGTAACTTTTAGAAGTATTGAAAAATATTAAGCAAATGTATCCTCCACCTATCCAAAAACTAATAGAGCAATTTTCAAAGTTTCCTACGGTGGGACCTAGAACAGCGGCACGTTTTGTTTTCTATTTACTCCAAGCCCCAAAAGAAGAAATAGAAGAACTTGTGAACTCTATTTCAAACCTTTCCAAGGAAATAAAACTTTGTTCATTTTGTTTTAAACCATATGCTGGTCCAGGAAATCTTTGTGAGATATGTTATGATCCAAGACGAGATAGAACTAAGTTATGTATTGTAGAAAAAGAAGTAGACCTGGAAGCTATCGAGAAAACAAAAAAATACAATGGTCTTTACTTCATTCTTGGAGGTACGGTCCCCCTTTTGAAAAAAGAACCAAAAAAAATAAGGATCTCGGAATTAATTGAGAGAATAAAAGATCCAGCAATCTTTCATTTATTTAATGCTTCCTTTGAAGAAATTATAATTGCCACCAATCCTACTCCCGAAGGAGAAGCTACTGCTCTTTATCTTGAAAAGAAGCTCAAGCCTTTTAATAAAAAAATCACTAAATTGGGACGCGGCTTACCTATTGGAGGCGAATTAGAGTATGCAGATGAAGAAACTTTAAGTGAAGCGCTTCAAAGAAGAAAGTAGATCTGAAAAAATAAATAGAAAAGGATAAACTAGTAAAAATTAAACGAATTGAATATCATTCAAATAAAAAGTCAAAAAGCAACCTTAATTTGGTTGCTATTTTAAAAAGGTGAGGAAAAGAGGATATGCAGAAAAATCTTCGCTTCAATGGCGCTCTATCTGAGCTCACCAATAAGCCATTGAAGCGAAACAGCAGAAGGAAGATTTTTTCTCTACTCCTCTTTTCCTACCTTCTGTCCTCACCACCAATATAATTATAACAAATTAAAAAAACTTGTCAAGCTTTTAGATCTCTATTTTTGTAATTTCTACTTCTGTAAATAAATGACGATATCCTTTCTTCTTTTTATATCTTGTCTTTGGTTTGTATTTTAGAATCGTTATTTTCTCTCCTTTTGATTGCCCTACAACCTTTCCTATTACCTTAGCACCTTTTACAAAAGGTCTTCCTATCTGAATTTTATTCCCTTTCTGGACTAACAAAACCTCTTTAAAGACAACTTCGCTTCCCTCTTTTTTGTTTATTTTTTCAATTTTTATTTTTTGCGAAGGAGAAACCAAATATTGTTTCCCTCCAGTTTTTATTACTGCCAGCATATTTTTATTTATCTTTTAATTTTTTAAACTCTTTTGTTTCTAATAACTTCTCTACTTTATCAGAAAACATACTTAGACGTTTCTCTGAACTATCATAAGCAGAGGTGGCATTCCGCAAATGATTGCCTAATTTCCGGAAATCTTCCATTAGTTTTTGTGCATCTCTATTAATTCTTGCTAGCGACTTTAAAATCTGTTGCGTCCGACGCGAAATCTGAGTATCTCTGAACCAGTGTTCAATTGTTCTTAAGGTTAAATAAATCGTATTAGGAGAGGTAAGAATAATCCTTTTTGACCAAGCATAATTTGCTAAGTCAAACTTTCTTGAGATATTGTTAATTATCTCGTAATAAATTGCCTCAGCAGGAATATACATTAGAGCAAAATCGACTGTTCCTTCTGATGGCAAGATATATTTAGAAGCAATTTCGTTTATTCTTGCTTTTATATCTTCAATGAATTTTTTTTGAAAAACATCTCGTTCATTTCCTTCACTTTCTATCATTTTTCCGAAATTCTCAGAAGGAAACTTAGCATCGATAGGTAAAATTCTCCCATTTGGTAATTTGAGAATTGCATCAACCTGCTCTCCTGAGGAAAACAAATATTGAATTTCATAAAGCTCGGGCGGGAAATGTTGAGATAAGATATGCTCAAGCGATGCTTCTCCCCATTGTCCTCTCAATTTCGGAGATTTAAATATTTCCTGAAACGAAGAAACATCTTTAATAGATTCCTGAACTTGTTTCATTTCCTCTCGAATACGAACTGCTTCCTGAGTAAAAGAATGAATCTGCTCACTCATTCGACGGGAGACCCCATCTTGGGTTTCACGCATTTCTTTAAGTTGGGAAATCACAAGATCAGTAATTCTCCGTTCAAGATCCTTAATTGCGTTAGATTGTTCTGCATCAATTTTTGATTTTCTAAATAAGAAAAAAAATATTATCCCCACCCAAGATACAGTTAAAAGAACAATAAGAATAACATAAAACTGCTCCATAATGCAATAATTATGATAGCACTATTTTACAATAATTTCAACTAGAACAAATAAAATATAAATCTCAATGAGAATTAAAGCTTCCTTGGGAGTAATCTTGTGTTCTGTCCAAGAAAAAATTAAAAATGCTAAGGCAGTTATTACAGTAAAAACAATACCAACAATATAAAAAGAAATCTGAGGAATCTGAAAGGGAGCAATTACCGCCACAAGGCCAAGTGCTAAAGCAGAGTTTACCACTACTGAACCTATCGCATCTCCAGCAATCATTTCCTTATGACCCATCATTACTGATCTTATACCAAACGTTATCTCTGGAATAGAAGTTCCTACAGCTACAAAAAATAAACCAATCACAATTAAGGGAAGATTTAATTCTAAAGAAAGAGAGGAACTAGAAAAAACTACTCCTTCAGCGCTTATCAGCAATAAAAAAACTCCTCCAAAAAATAGCAAGAGGTCTTTAAAAAACAACTTTAAGCCTTCAAGATCTCTTTTAAAATGATTTGTAAATATCTTCGTAAACTTTTCCTCTCTTTTTAAAAGCTCTCGAAAATAAAAAACCAAAGATGCAAGAAGAATTACTCCATCAATTCTAGAAACATTTCTATCCAATATGAGAAAAAGCGGAAGAAGAGATATGATTATCGCATATATAGAAGAGGAACGAAGCGTTTTGCCTTCAAATTTTAGCCCATTTCCTAAAATTGCACCTATTCCAATGACCAAAGTAAGCGCAAGAATATTGGAACCAATTACATTTCCAAAAGAAAGTTGAGGTTTGTTAGAAAGAGCAGAACTTACCCCAACAAAAATCTCAGGCAAGGATGTCGCAAAAGCCATAAGGATAGAAGCTACTACAAACTCTTTCCAGCCAAGGAATTTGGCTATTCTTATCAGAGACCGAACAACCCATGTACCAGATCGCACTAACACAATACAGGAGACTATAAATATAATAGAATATACCAAGACCATAGTTTATTTTTATCTAAAAGTATAAATTATTTCATAAATAATTCCAAGAACGAATATAAGAATTAGAGGAAGTACAAAAACTAATTTGCTCCTTTTGGGATTTACCTTTCGATACATTAATATAACCAATATTCCATCGATGCCAATTGTAACTCCTCCCACGAAACCTATTACATCAATGAAGTCCTTCACTCCTCCAATAAAAAACAATAAAGGAACAAGACAGGTAATCAACCAAGCGATATTTTTTTCTATCTTGAAATCATACCAAAAAATTTTCTTAAGTGTAAGACCCAAAACAATAAAAGAAGTAAAGGTTGTCAGTAATCCAAACAAAAGGGTGAACCTAACTATTCCATCTCCCAAAAAAGTCTTTAGTCCCACAATAGCCTCCTCCGAAGTGCTCTGGCCAGTTATTCCTACAACCAAGAAAATAAACAAAAGGTAAGCAATAATAGAAACAATCACAGCAACAGGCACGATCTTTCGAAGAAGATATTTTCTTTCTTGCAGCATTTCTTCTATTTCTGGAATTAAAGCCGTGCCCCACAGGGAAAAAAGAATAGGACCATAGGGAAGAAAAAAGTCTCTCTTCTGACTTGCAACAAATAAATTATCTAAGCTAAAATGAGAAACTCCTTTAAAAGATAAAATAAACAAAACCAAGAAAAAGAGAACCAAACCCAAGAGCTCTATTGATGATATTATTTTTATATCCAAGTAAATAATAATAGCACCTAACGCAAAATAAAGGAGAGTATATAAAAACTCATTGCCTCCAAAGATGGGCTTCATTAATTCTGATAAGAATTTTCCGCCGATAATTAAATAGGCAAGATTTGCTCCAAACAATCCCAGAGTGATCTCAAAAAATGCTATTCTCTCTCCCCATTTTCCTAAGTGAAACTTTGCAAAACCAGGCATTCTCAAAAAGTCCGGCGTCTTTATGGCAACTTCTGTAAAAAGCAGATGGACAAGAATTGCCAAAAACCCCAAAGCCAAAAAATATCCAAGTATTACAAAAATCCCCACCTGTGTGGTTATATATGGTAAAGAAAAAAGACCTACTCCAATAATAGTTCCGGCAAGCGTAGATAATGCTAAGGAAAATTTTTTTATGTCTTTCACCGTTGAATTAAAATAAGAACTTCGTTATTGAACACTCTGGATATCCCTCCTGAAATGGATAACTCTATGACCTTTTTGGGTGTTTGAACTAGAATCTTGCCGTTTTTTAACACAGAAAAAATAGGTGCATGTCCTTCCAAAACCTGGAATTCTCCACTAACACCAGGTAGAGTAATAGCAATAGCTTCTCCATCATATAATTTTCTATCTTTACTTATGATCTTTATCTGCATCATAGTTCTCCTCTCATATAAAGCTCATTAAGATCTACTTCGTCAAATTCTCCATTGATAATCCTCTCACATCCTTCCAATGTCTTTTCAATTGGAACATAAACTCCTTTTTTACCACTAAAGGATTCTGTGGAAAATAAAGGTTGAGTCAAAAACCTCCTTAATCTTTCTGCTCTTTTAGCAATTAATCGATCTTTAAAGGAGAGCTCTTCTATTCCTAAGATTGAAATTATATGTTCTAAATCTTTGTATTCCTGAAGGTATCTTTTAACTTCAGAAGCTATCCGGTAGTGCCTTTCTCCTACCACCTCAGGATCAAGCGCATCAGAGGAAGAAACTAAGATGTCAACAGCAGGGTAGTTGCCTTTTTCTACTTCTTTTCGAGATAAAACTATTATTGAGTCAAGGTAAGGAAAAGTTGCTACCACAGCAGGATCTGTGAAATCATCAGCAGGAACATAAATTGCTTGAACAGAAGTAATAGCACCTTTTCGAGTAGAAGAAATTCTATCTTCTAATTTTCCTATATCTGTAGAAAGAGTAGCCTGATATCCTACCTCTGAGGGTATCTGTCCAAGCAAAGCAGCTTGTTCCATTCCAGCCATTAAAAATCTATAGATATTATCAATAAAAAGCATAACATTCTCTCCCCTTTCTCTGAAAAGTTCTGCTATTCTCACAGCAGAAAAAGCCGTTCTAAATCTTACTCCTGGACTCTCTCCCATTTCTCCTAAGACTAAAATAGTATTTTTTAGTACTTTGTTCCGTTTAAGCTCAGAATAAAGCTCTTGAGCTTCACGTGTTCTCTCTCCTACTCCTGCAAAAATAGAAATCCCTTTTTCTTTAAAAGCAGTATTATGGATTAATTCTGTAAGAAGAATGGTTTTACCAACTCCTGCTCCTCCAAATAAACCAACTCGACCTCCTACTATAATAGGACAAATAAGATCAATTACTTTAATTCCTGTCTCTAAAATTCTCGGTTTCACTTCCTGTTCTGCTAAAGAAGGAGGGGGAGCAAATATTGAAGTCTTCTTTTTGACTTTCAACTTATTTTTCTTATCAATGGAATCGCCAAAAACATTCAAAATTCTTCCAAGAAGTTGTGTATCGGTGGGAATAGGCACAGATATAGGTTTGCCTGTATCTTCACAAATAGCTCCTCTCTGAATACCTTCTGTTAAAGCAAGGGCTAAACATTTACATACGGAAGGAGAACTATATTCTTCTACTTCAAGCAAAATATCAGAGCCTTTGACTTTTAAGAGATTATAAAGAGATGGCAGTTTCTTCTCTTCAAATTCTACCTTCACAATAGGACCTGAAACCTCAATTATTTTTCCTATCTTTCTGGAATTGGACATAGTTTTTTTAATTTATGATGAACATAAAGTTCCGTGATTTCTTTGGTGATTGTTTTTCTTCTTGCTTTAGAATATCTGAGAAAAAGATTCTGGATCAAATTTTGCGCTTTTTCTCCTGCATTTTCCATAAAAACAGTACGAGCTGATAGCTCTGAGAGTTTTGTTTCAAGAATCTTCTGATAAAGCACCATACTAAGATATTCCTCCATTAAATAATTCATAATCTCCTTGGATGATGGCTCAAAGATAGGATCTCCTAAGAGAATAGATTTTTCTCTTTCTCCAATTTCCTTTCTAAGTTCTTTTGAATCAATAGGTAAAAAGATAGTTATTGTCGGCTCTTGCAAAGCTAAACTTCTAAAAGCAGGCCAAATAATTACTACTTTGCCTACTTTTCTCTTAAGGAATTGATTAAGAATAAAATCTTTAATCTTTTTTATATCCACCTCAGAAGGAATTTCTTTTGTAGCAGGAAAAAAATAATCTACCCTTATTCCCCGTTCTTGCGCAATACTCAATCCTTTCTTTCCTATTATTAAAACCTTATTGTTTTCCTTAACTATATTTTTTAGAAAATCAAACAAATTATGGAGAAACTCTCCGCAAAGTCCTGTTTGAGGTCCTAATACAACAATCAGATCAGGAAGAGATGAAGATCTTACACACCAGGGACTTGAGAAAGGAATTTCTTCTAATTCAACAAATATCTTTTTAAGACTTCTCTCATAATCTTTCATTCTCTGCGATATTATTTTAAGGTTATGAAGATTGGCAGCTGATATTTTTTCTAATGCCTTAACTGTTTCCCTAATGTCTTGGATAATTGAGATTTGTTTCTTGAGAGACAAAAATTCTTTTGCCATATTAAAAATTGGCTTTAAATTTCTCCACTAAAACAGCTATCTCCTTTTTTAATTCTTCTCTCCATCCTTTATCTGCAAGGTCATTTTTTATCTGAGGATAAAGGTCATTTAAAAATTCGTAAAACTTCTCCTCAAACTCTTTAACTCTATAAATAGGCAAATCATCTAAAAATCCTGCGAGAACAATGTAATACATTATACTCTGATTTATTGTATCAATTAACTTATGTTTCTCTTGTTTAAAAATCTCCAAAAGCATCTCAGCTCTCTTAAATCTCTTCTTTGACTCCTCAGAAAGTTTTGTTTCTAGTTGAACTAATCTTTTCAGCTCCTTGTGTTGAGACAAAATTAGCTTTAGCCCTTGAGTTACTTCTTTAATATATTCTTTTTGAGCAAAGGATCCTATCCTTGAGACCGAAAGGCCAATGTTAACAGCAGGTCGTGCTCCTTTCTGAAAAAGGTTTGAATCTAGATACAATTGACCATCCGTAATTGAAATCAAATTAGTGGGGATATACTCCGTAATGTCTCCTTCTTTTGTCTCACATATTGGCAACGCAGTAATTGATCCTCCGCCCAGTTTATCTGAAAGTTTTCCTGCTCTCTCCAAGAGTCTTGCGTGGAGATAAAATATATCTCCAGGATAAGCTTCTCTTCCTGGTGGAAATTTTAAAAGAAGCGAAATTTCTCTCCATACCCAGGCATGCTTCAGCAAGTCATCAAAAACAACAAGCACGTCTTTACCTTTATCTCTGAAATATTCAGCCATTACCATTGCTGAGAAAGGAGCAATATACTGAAGTACAAGAGGATCGGAAGAAGATGCACAAACAAAAATAGTATATTTTTGCGCACCAAATTCCCGAAACTTTCTTAAAATCTCCAAAATCTCTGTTTTCTTCTGAGCTATACTACAATAGATACATATAACATTTTTGTTTTTCTGATTTAAAATAATATCCACCGCTACAGCAGTTTTACCAGTTTTTCTATCACCCAAGATTAATTCTCTTTGGCCCCTCCCAATTGGAAATAAAGCGTCTATCACCTTTATACCTGTTTCCAAAGGTTCTCTTACAAGACCCCTTTGAGTTATTTCAGGGGGTACCCTCTCAAGAATTCTTCTTTCCTCTCCTTTTATATCCTTTCCTGTTTCTAGATCCTTTCCAAGAGGATTAACTATTCTTCCAATAAAACTTTCCCCTACAGGAATTTTTAAAACTTCTCCTTTTCTTTCTACTCGTTGACCAATTTTGATATTTTCAGGTTTTCCTAAAAGTAAAGCAAAGACAAAATCTTCCTCGATTAAAGAAGTGGTAAATTCTCTTGCAAATTTAAGAACAAGCGCTTTTTCTTTGTTTAAAGAAATTACTTCCCCAATCTTCACTGAGGGAAGTCCTTTAATTTTTATAACCGGATCTGAAACACTAACCACCTTACCTATTTCTTTAATTTCTAAATTATTTTTCATAGAGATATTTCTCTATTTTTCCAATTAAACTTGCATCAATTAGAAAACTCTCCTCTATAGAAATTTTGACACCAGCAATAAGTTCAGGATCGACACGTGTTTTAAAAACAGGATTTTTTATTTTTTTAAAAATAAGGTTGGAAATTGCTTTTTCTTCTTCATCTCTTGGAGGAAAAGCAAAAACAGCCTCTACAAAAATGACATCTTTTTTCTTTAAAGAAGAGAAATCCAAAGCAGAGAGTTTCTCTATTACCTCTTGAAGATATTTTCTGTGCAAAGCTCTATCAAAAGATTCAGACAAGACTTCTTTCAAAACCTCCTTTGATTTTTTAATAATCTCTTGTCTTTCTTTCTGTCTTAGTTTCTCTATTTCTACTTCAATTCTTTCTTTTGCTTCTCTTAGCATTAACCTTGCTTGTTCTTCTGCTTTTTTTATAATTCGCTCCTTTTCTTCCCTTGAAATCTCCTTTGCTCCCTCAAGAATTTCTTTTGCTCTCTCTTTTGTCTTTTGAATAATTTCCTCCTCTTTTTTCTGAAGCTCTATCTTCTTTTTCTCTATTTCTTTCTTTCCTTCTTCTATCTCCCTTGCTTCTTTTGTTCTTTCTTCTAGAACTTTGAGAATCGGTTTATAGAGAAACTTATTAAGTAACCACAAAAGAATTACAAAATTAATAATTTGAGCAATTAAGAGCTTAGGATCAATACCTAATTTACCTAAAAGATGCATACTCTTAGCTAACGAATTTTAATATCAACGCCACGATTAAATTATAAATAGCAATAGCTTCTGCAAACGCAATAGCCACTATTGCCATTGTCTGAATTGAAGATGATGCTTGGGGATTTCGGGCTATCCCTTTACAGGCAGCATATCCGATTAAACCAATAGCTAAAGCTGGCACGATGCTGCCTATTGCCATTACGAAAGCTGATGGGTTCATATTTAATTTCTTTATTTTTTCTTAATTTCTGCGACCTTTTTTTCTTTAAAAAATTCCATTTCACTTGACTTTATAAACACCAAAGAAAGGGTAGCAAAAATAAACGCCTGAATCACTCCCACAAAAATCTCTAAAATCATAAAAGGAAGAGGTATAAAATATGGAACAAAAAAGGCAATAGCCATCAATAATATTTCTCCTGCTAGTATATTTCCAAAGAGTCGCAAAGACAAGGATAAAACTTTGGTAAAATCAGAAATTATTTCAAATAAACCAAGGAATAACCTAATAGGATTAGTAAAGTTAAAAAATCTTTTTAAATAATTCCTAAAACCAAGCATTTTTATTCCAAACCACTGAATAGAAAAAACAGAAACGATAGCCAAAGCCAGAGTAGTATTCCAGTCAGAGTTAGGACTTCTAAATAAAGGAACGCTTTTGCCATTAATATCTACCAAAAAAGCGCCCAAAAAGCCAGGAATTATCCCTAGAAGGTTGGCAGAGACAATAAAAAGGAAGAAGGTCATAATCAAAGGAAAAACTTCCCTTGTTAACTTTGGTGAAGTGGTGACACTATTTATAAACCTATACATCCAATCGAATAAAGCTTCAAATAGGTTCTGAAGGCTTTGAGGTTGTGGTATTTTCTTAATTCCTTTGGCTATCCAAACAGCTAAAAAAACAAGAATTGCAGAAGTAATCCAGCTACAAAGCAAGGTATTGGAAATCATAAAACTTCCAATCTTTGCAACATATTCTGGATAAAAGGTAATATGAATCATAGAAAGGTTATTTTTTTCTTTCCAAAAAAGGGGAAAAATAATAACGAATTTCAAACACCACAAAAACAAGCGAAAAGATTACTGATCCGATTAGAAACAAAGGAAAGGTATTTAATTTCTCATCAAGAAAAATACCAACAAGTAGAAACACTATTATAGGAATCGCAATTAGAAATCCTAACTGTAAAGATATCGAAAGAACATAAAATAATTTAAATCTTTCTTTATCCCTTTTATCTAACATTTCTGGTTGATTTCCTTATTAATTATAACACTTTCAGTGATTTATATCATCATCTCAAACCTCAGAGGTATGCCTTGAGATAAAATACCATTTAGTAATCTCAATCAAAAACATGCTCAACACTCCTACTCCTATAATTATGAGCCATCCTCCGATTCCCAACGCAACTGTATGCAAAATCTGCTGTAAAGGCGGAAGATAAATTGCCAAAGAGAAGGTCAAAAAGACCATTAAAGAAGAAAACACAAGCCACTTATTGGAAAATAAATTTATCTGCCAAATATTTTTTCTGAGACTTTTATAACAGAAAACTACAAATGCTGTATCCATACATATTGCTCCAAAAATTATTGTTCTGACATAATCTAAATTAAGCCCCAAAACCATCCAAAGATACCAGAAAAGAAATAAAGTAAGAAATTCATCAATCAATCCTGTAGCAAAAATTAAAAATTTCATTTCCTTGGTCAAAAGAGACTTTCCAAAAAGAGTAGGCTTTTTTTGCATTATTTCTTTCTCTCCTGGTTCAAAAGCATAAGAAATTTCTGGTAATGTATCCTCTACAAAATTGTTCCATAAAATCTGGACCGGCAAGATAGGCAAGGGCCACCCAAAAACAACTTTCGCAATTCCGATCAAAACAATTGAAGTAAAGGAATCAGCCAAAATATAGGAAATAGATTTTCTTAGATTATCAATGATTACTCTTCCTTCCTCTATTGCCTGGACAATAATACTAAAGCTATCATTCAGTAAAATAAGGTCAGAGCTTTCTTTGGCCACTTCTGTTCCTGAACCAAGCGAAAGTCCAATATCTGCTTTTTTTAAAGCGGGAGCATCATTTACCCCATCTCCTGTCATAGCCACGATCTTTCCTTTCTTCTGCCATGCTTGAACAATTCTCATCTTATGACGAGGCTCAACCCGAGCATAGACATTTATTTTCTCCAACCTTTCCATAAATTCTTTTTCTGATAATTCATCAAGTTCTTTTCCATCAATAATGTTTTCTTTTTCTACCTTAAGCCCAATCTTTTGAGCTACATACTTTGCGGTTAGTTTATGATCGCCTGTAACAAGAATTGGTTTCATTCCTGCTTTTTTGCAAACCTTTATTGCATCTATAACATCCTCTCTTAGTGGATCTTCTAAAGCCAATAGCCCAGCAAATACAAAATCTTTTGCTTGTTCTTTTATCTTCTGAGGAGAATGTTTGAATTGATCCTTTTTTGAAATAGGAATCTTTTTATATCCAACCCCAATTACTCTCAATCCCTTCTGGGTAAGCCTCTCTAGCTCAGCTTTCCATTGCTCTTTGTTTTTTGATTTCTCCAGTATTCGCTCAGGAGCTCCATTCACATAAAGAAAGAGATCGTTTCCTTCCTTTCTTAAAGAAAGTTGATATTTGTCGAGTGAATTAAATGGCACCTCCAATATCTGAACTGATTCTTTTTCCAATTCGGGTTTCAGAAAACCTCTTCTGAAACCTCCTTCCAAAAGAGCTTTGTCGGTTGAAGAACCTCTGATAACCCATTCCTCAATTGGATCATCTGGATTTTCAATGAAAGCTTCATTACACAAAACAGCAATTTTTAAAGCCAATTCTTGATCAGGAGCCACAACCTGAGCTAGTTCCATCTTGCCTTGGGTAAGAGTACGAGTTTTATCAAAACAGATGATTTCTGTTGCACCCAAAGTCTCTACTGAAGCCAGTCTCCTCACCAATCCTTTTTTACGTAGAATTTTCTCCATTCCTATAGCCAGCACAACAGTCAATACTATTGGAAGCGATTCAGGAATTCCCCCTACAGCAATAGCAACAGAAGACTCAAACATCTCCAATGGATTTCCTTTTCTTGCCAAACCTCCAAAGAAAATAAAGATACAAATAATGCCAATAACAGCTCCTATTATTTTCGCAAATCTTGATATCTTCTTTTGAAGAGGTGTTTTTTCTTCTTTTGTTTCTCTTATCAAAGAGGCTATTTTCCCTGCCTCGGTAGAAATTCCTGTAGCCACGACAATTGCTTTTGCTTCTCCTCTCTCAACCAAAGACCCCATGTAAACCATGTTTTCCCTGTCTGCTAGGAGTGTATCTTTTGGCAAAGGATCAGTTGTTTTTCGTGAAGGCATCCATTCACCTGTCAAAACTGCCTCTGATACAGAAAAATCCTCCACATAGATTATTCTTGCATCGGCAGGCACCCTATTTCCCGGTTTAAGAAAAATAATATCTCCAGGCACAATTTCTTCCTGAGGAATTTCCTTTTTTCTTCCATCTCTTATCACTGTAGCCTTTGTTTTCAGAGCTTTCTTTAATTTCTCAAGCACTTTGGAAACTTTACGCTCCTGCCAAAAACCAAAAAAGGCATTAATAAAAACAGCCAGAAAAATCACTACAGTATCGGTCCACTTTCCTAAAGCAAGGGTAATGATTCCTGCAAAGCACAAAATATAAATTAAAGGACTTCTGAACTGATCCAAAAATATTTTGAAAATAGAAAAAGGTTTTTCTTCAGGAATGAAATTAGGACCGTACTTTTTCTTACGATTTTCTACTTCCTTTTCGCTCAGTCCTTTTTTAAAATCAACTTTCAAAATTTCAGCGACTTCTCGCCAAGAAAGATTGTGCCAGATATGTTTTTGGGTCATTATTTTTCTATGTATAACACATTCTTCTATTATACAAAGAAAAAAGAGATTTTTGTAGAAAAAAACTGGGCAAAAAGCCCAGATATTTTATTAAATCAGAGAATATCTGATCTCTCTTATCCAATTTTTCACAAGTTCAGCAGAGGAAGGATGTTTTTTTACCAACAAAACCTCATCTCTTGATCTAAACAAAGCCCATTTTTCTCGACCCAAACAAGCTTTCTTTACATAGACTATTTGATAGGTCTTATACTCTCCATATTCCTCTGCTGGACTTGGATTCTTCAATTCGGTTTCGGAAAAAATACTGGTTAATATATCTTGCAATATTTCAAAACTTCTTTCATGGCTCTTCCCATCCTCGCATAGAAACAAAATTTCTGGAATTCCTTTCACTTCTATGGCAGCAGCTGTTTGTACTCCTCGTTCTCCTATCTTTAGATATTTCCTTCTCTTTTTCTTCCTTCTTTTCATTTTAATCTCCTAAATTAGGAATAGCACACTTTTCAAAAAAGTCAAGATTAAGAAAATCAATCAGCAAAAAACAATCTCCCTTACTTAATATTGGGAGCTTATCACTTGAGCAGAGATAAAATTGATACTTTGTGGCCTCGACGGGATTCGAACCCGTGTGACATGGTTGAGAACCATGTATCCTAAACCACTAGATGACGAGGCCAATCTTCTGGTAGAAGATCATTTATTTTTTACCATAATCTTAGGAATTTGTCTATTTTTCTTTCTTGAGAGCATTAACTATCTTTTGCATCTGCATTTCTCTTGAACCATCAACCAAAATCAAATCTCCTTGAGAAATTTCTTCTCGCAAAGATTGAATTGCTTCCTGCATTGTGTCAAACTGAAAGATTTTTTCCTGAGGCATTCCTTTCTCCAATGCGCCTTTAGCAATAAATTTTGCTCTTGGTCCAATTGTAAACAATAAATCCGCACACTCACTCACCTTCTCCCCTATTGTCTCATGTGCTTCAATGGTATATTTTCCAATTCCTATTACATCTCCCAGAACTGCTATTTTTCTTTTTGATGTAAGAAAAGAAGGAGAGATTTTTTCTAAATCAATCTTCTTTAATATCAAAAGAGCTTCTATCATTGAGAACGCTGTGGCTGATTCTGAATCATCTAAAATCCAAGAATTCTTCTGTCCTTCAATTAACCTCATCTTGCCAGGCAAACTTCTGTATTTCTTAAGTCCTTCGGAAACCTTTACTAAATTTAGTTTTAAAATTTCCCCTACTGAAGCTGATGCTAGCGCAGAATAAATTTGTTCTTTACCAAAAATTCTCTCTAACCAGACAGGAACTACATTCCCTTTATAATTTATTTTAAAATTTGTACCTCCATTCAATTTTAGATCTGTTGCTCGAAAATCTGCTCCTTCCTGAAAACCAAAAGTAAAGACATTGGCTGAACTTTTGTTTTTTATATCTCTCACCGTCTCATCATCAAAATTTAAGACCAAAAACCCAAAAGAAGGAATGTTTTGGGCAAGCCTGATTATGGGCTTTGCTTGATCTAATTCAGAAGCAAAGAAATCTACTTCAGGAGGAATATCTCCAAGAGCAGTAACTACCAAAATTGGAATCTTTGATCTCTTAATCAACATTTCTGCTCTTTCAATATTTTGGGCTTCCAGAATAATTATATCGCTTCTCAAAAGATCAAATCGGGAAATGGATTTGAGTTTTCTTGTTTTGAAATATTGACTTAAAACACTAAAAATTGCCTCACTACTGCAAGCTTTATTTTTACCGACAACTATTATGGAATAAGGTATTTTCAGAAATGAACTAATTTTTGAAAAAATAGGGTCAGACATAGATTTCTTGAAATTTATTCTTCATAATCAGGGGGTATTTGATAGTAGTTAATGATATACTCAGCCAATTCTTTAAATAAAGGAGCAGCAGAATATTCAGCAGTTTTTGTCTTAGGATTATTTAATTTTACCAGAATTAAAATTTTTGGATCAAAAGCAGGGAAAAAACCAATGAATGTCTGAATCGTTTTATCAGAATAACCAGGTTTATCTATACCCAAAGAAGACCAAGCCACTTGAGCAGTACCAGTTTTGCCAGCAATATAATAACCAGGAATTCTTGCTCCCTTCCCAAAACCATTCTCAACAACACTTACCAACATCGCCGTTACTTGGGAAGCGGTTTTTGGAGAAATAACAAAGGAGTCCTGAACCTCCGGATCAATTGTTATTTCCCTTCCATCTGATCTTATAATTTTTTTGACAAAATGAGGCCTTATCAATTTCCCTCCATTAGCAAAGACCCCAAAAGCTCTTGTAAGTTGAATGGGTGTCATTTCGATGCCTTGTCCAAATGAAGCAGTTACAAAATTAATCTCATATCCTTTTTTTAATTCTTTATTTTGAGAAGCAATTTCGCCTTGAAGATCTATACCTGTTTTGTCAAAAATACCAAATTTTTTTATATAATCCAAAAAAACCTGATGAGAAATTTGTTGCTGAGCAAACACCGCACCTGTATTTATTGACTTCTCAAGCACCTCGGTCATAGTACATTTTCCATAAGAACGCTTGTTATAATTATAAATCTTAATCCCCCCTACCTTCACAAATCCCTTGTCTAGATAAGTAGTTTGGGGAGTTATCTTCCCTTCTTCTATAGCTGAAGCTAAAGTTATCGGTTTAAACACTGATCCTGGCTCAAAAAACTTCTGCGAGAAAGGATTTACAAAAACTGAAAGGTCATACTCGAAGTATTCATTCGGATCAAAACCAGGAAAAGAAGCAGCAGCAAGAATTTCTCCATTTTGAGGATTGTAGACTATAATTTGACCATCCTCAAACTCCAATTTTTTCTTAGCCTCTTTTAATAGTTCTTCGGACTGAAACTGGATATTAGGATCTATTGTTAATATTAAGTCAGAACCTTCTGTAGGAGGGAGGGATTTTTTTGGATCAAAGAAGATCATTCTTCCCTCTACACTCCTTTCTCCAGCGATAATTCCTCCTTTTCCTCTAAGCTCCTTCTCCCAAAAACCTTCAATGCCATATTGTCCAATTCCTTGACCTCCTACAAACCCTAGCACATATGAAGCTAACTCATTGTGAGGATAATACCGCTCAACATCTTTTTCTAAATAAACACCTTCTTTATTGAGTTCTTTAATTGCTTTAATCTCTTGATCTGTAAGATGCCTTTTTATTACCACGAAAGGTTCCTGTGCTTTCTGAAATTTTTCTTCAATTTCTTTTTTAGGTAAACCAACTGCATCAGCCAAAGAAAGCGTTGTTTTTTCTTTATCTTTTATCTTGTCAGGAGCTATAAAAACAAAAGTTGTTTCTTTGTTTGTAGCCAAAACATATAAATCTCCATTCTTGTCCTGCGCAAATATTTCTCCTCTATCAGGATCAACAACTTTCACTAACCGATGTTCTCCTTTTGCTAAAGCTTGATAAAAATCATGCTTCAGAATTTGGATATAAACTAAGCGACCAACGAGAGTCGCCCCAAAAAGAATTATCAAAAATAAAACTATATTAATACGCCTGGTAAGCATATTCATTTATAAATCAAAAGACTTTATTTAGCAGCAACTGATCCTTCAATTACTTTAATGTAATCTACTTTGGTAATTTTCTCAAAACCTAATGTTTCTAAATAATCCTGAGGTTTGATAAGAGAATTTTTTTGAGAAAGAGCAATTTCCATATTTCTATTTTCAATACTGAGACTTTTTATTTTCCTCTCATATTCATCAATAAGAAAGGATAACTTTACTATCGAACTTGACTGAAGAATATAAAGACCAATAAGAGAAAGTATAAAAATGAAAGCAATAATTGAAAACATTTTAGAATAACTTAAATTCTTGGTTTTGATTCTTGTAAATTTCTTTCTCATAATTTTTTATTATTTTATTTTTTTGGCTGCTCTTAGTTTTGCTGATCGACAGCGAGGATTCATTTTTACCTCTTCGGGTGTAGGAGTTTGAGGTTTTTTGGTTAATATTTCAAATATTCCCTTCTTGGATTGATCTTTCAGAAATTCTTTCACAACGCGATCCTCCAGAGAATGAAATGAAATAACTACTAACCGCCCTCCGAGAGAAAGAACTTCAGGAACCTGAATTAACGCCTTCCTAAGATTTTCTATCTCATCGTTAACTGCTATTCTTAATGCAAGAAAGGTTCTGGTCGCAAAATGGATTCTTCTGTGATGATACCAAGGAGGAGTTGCTTTTCTTACTATCTCAACAAGCTGAGTGGTTGTGGTAATTGGATGTTTCCTTCTTTCTTGTTCTATTTTCCTGGCAATTCTTCTGGCAAATCTTTCTTCTCCATATTTTCTAAGAATCTCTACTATTTTTTGGAAAGGAAATTTATTCACTATTTCCTGAGCAGTCAAGGGATTCTCTTTGGGATTGTATCTCATATCAAGATTTTCATCTTTCTGAAAAGAAAACCCTCTTTTGCTTTCTTCTATATGCCAGGTCAGGAATCCCAGATCAAACAAGATACCATCGGCCTGAAAATTGTATCTATCTGCAATTTTCTTTAACTCAGCAAAATTGCTACATACTACAATAAATCTTTCCTCAAGACCCATTCTTTTGAGCTTTTGTTTCAGATTTTGAACTACTTCTGGATCCCAGTCGATTCCTAAAATTCTTCCTTTGGGCTTGATCTTCTCTATAATTTCCAGAGAATGATTACCCTCACCAACAGTGGCATCAATGAAATTCTCATTAGTCTTTGGAGCTAGATATTTTATAACTTCTTTTTGAAGAACAGGGATGTGCATTTTAGACTCCTAATTCTTTAAGGCGTTCTGCTATATCCCCTACTACACTCTCTGTCTTTTTCTTATATTCTTGCCATTTCTTTTCATCCCAAATTTCCAGCCGATTAAACAATCCAATTATTACTACATTTTTTTTCAAAGAAGCATATTCTTTTAAATAATCAGGGATTAAAATTCGTCCCAGATTGTCTAGCTTCACATCCATTGCTCCTGCTAGCATTATTCGTGCAAAACGACGAGCATCAATTTGGCTTGATGGCAGTGAACCTAATTTTTTTGCCAGAATTTCCCACTCTTTGAGCGGATATACAACAAGGCAATTATCAATACCACGAGTGATTATTGCTCTACTGCCAAGTTCTTTTCTAAACTTTGAAGGAATAGCTAGACGTTTTTTTGAGTCGATAGTATGTGAGAATTCTCCTATGAACATATTGCAGTTTTCCACAAATCTGGGACTTTTTCCCACATTTATCCACAATTTTCCTCTGCAGTTACAGGATATCCCACTTTTGCATTAATGTCAACACTAAAAATAAGCATATTTGTCCACAAATTATCCCCAATCCAAAACAGCCGCTTTCAGCGGCTGTTTTGGATTGGGAAAGCAAGAAAAAACTAATGAGGTAATGGAACAGGGAGTGACTGATCAGAAGGCATCTTTACGTCGGGTGGCAAATTCATTCCTTCTGGAAAACCACCAGATTGCATCATCATACCAAAAAAGATCTTCTGTAAAATATTCTGGATTAATTCTTTAACAGTCAAAAACTCATCAGGCGCTTTTATCTCCCCAACCTTATTGAAATCAGACAATTCCGTCTTTAGAGAAATTGAAAGCGTACCTTGAAGGAACTGATCCATTTCCTGAATGTCTTTTTGTTCAATCTTTTCTCCTTTCTTGGCAGAAATCTTCTGAAGATATTCTATCAATGCTTGTTTAAGTTGTTGTAGATCAATCTCCTTGCTAGCTTCTACTCTGTAGAGGTATTTATCTTTCTGTCCTATCCACAATTCATATCTTACATCTCCTATATGCTCAAAAATCTTATCTATCAGCAAAGGAAGTTCAATATCCCCCATAACTTCCTTTACCTGCTCTGGAGAGATTCCTTCCTCCATTAAAGAGGAAGAAGAATACTCAATTATCGTTTCAAAAACCTCAGGTAGCAGACTCTTCAAACCTTCTTTATTTACTACCAAACGATAATGATAAACTTTTATCTTCCCTATCTTCTCGTCAGGAAGTTCTTTCTCTACATAATAAAGTTTTTTGTCTTTCAGAAGCTGAGTAAGTTTTTCTTGAAGTTCTTTTTGCTGTGCCTCAGAAAGTCCTCCAAATTCTTGCTTTTGATAAGGAATACCCATTTCTTCATAGAGTTCCTTTATACTCTCCTCATCAATTTTTATCCATTTTCCTTGAATCTCATCCTTTAGAGAATCAAAGATAGAAGAAAATAGACCAATCTCTTCTCCTAGCTCTGGTGTTTCTGGAATAAGAGAAAGCAGATCAGAGAAAGCAGGCATTGATTTAATTTTCAAATAAACTGTCTCTCCTAGAAGGATGATTTCAGATGAAAATGGATACTTCTGTCCTTCTAAAGAAATTATAAAATCGATATCGGAATGCTCCTTTATATTTTCTTTCTCTCGCTGATCTATATCAGAGACACTCTTTAGTGTTATATCCATATTTCTTTCCTTCTCTCTGAGATCTAATGAGAACACACTATGAAAACTATCCAAAGCCTCCATTTTTTCGGTCATCTCTGATATTACTTCTTCTGGTTCTGGTCTAAATGGGTTCCACATCGGATTCCAGGTTTGGGTAAAAAGAGCACCTACAACTCCTGCTCCAGCAAGAATTATAATTGCAGCAACACCAACAAATATCTTCTTCATTGTTTTTTATCTACCCTTCTATTCCTTACAGAAAAAGAAGAAAGATCAGCAGGAATAAAAGGATAGAGAGATTAATTATCTCAAGCGGAATATAAACATGAACATGAAAATATTCCGCTTCTTTGAAGTTTTCAATTAGGAATCTCGACCTTTATTGAATTTTGCCAAAAGCTACCTTTTAGGGATTTATTATCAGCTTGAATTCTTGCGCATCAATAGCTACTCTATCACCTCTCTTTATCTGACCTCTCAGCAATGCTTCTGCTAAGATATTCTCTACCTTATCCTGAATCACTCTTCTCATTTCTCGAGCACCAAAAGTAGGGTCATAACCCAGTTCTACAATTTTTTCTTTCAGTTGAGGAGTTATAACAAATTCAATATCTTTTTTGGCAAGATTTTCTTTTGATTTAGAGAGCAAGAGCTCTGCTATTTTCAAAAGATGATCTTTAGTTAATGGCCTGAAAATCACAACGGCATCAAATCTGTTGATAAGTTCTGGCCTGAAGATACCTTTCTCAAAAATGAAATCAAGGAGTTTGTCTTTGATTTGAGAAAAAGGAATCTTTTCCTTTATTGCCTCAAGAATTATTGTATAGCCTGCATTTGAAGTAGCAATGATAATAGTGTTCTGGAAATTTACTTTCCTGCCAAGACCATCAGTAAGATGACCTTCGTCGAGTACTTGCAAGAACAAATTTAAAATATTGGGATGCGCTTTCTCAAATTCGTCCAGCAATACCAAAGAAAAAGGATTTTCCTTAACTTGGGTAGTCAAAAGTCCCTCCTGGCCCGGCGATCCAATAAGACGCTCAATATCGCTAACCGACTGAAATTCGGACATATCTAAGCGAATCATTTTTTCTTCAGAACCAAAATAAATCTCTGCAAGTGCTTTGGCTGTTTCTGTCTTCCCTACCCCTGTAGGACCAAGGAAAAGAAAAGATCCCATTGGCCCTTTTCTTGTGGTAATTTCTGTTCTTGCTCTTCTTAATGCATCACTAATTTCCTCAACAGCCTCTTCTTGGTCAATGATTCTCTTATGAATTAACTCCTCCAATTTCAGGAGTTTTTCTCTTTCCTTGGATTCAATTTCTCCTACAGGAATTTCTGTTTTATCTGTAAAAACCTTTGCCACATGAGAAGGTAAAACTACTTTTTCCTTAAGAGAAGAGGTATATATCATTATCTCATCAAGCATATCAATAGCTTTTTTGGGAAACGGAATATCTTGGATATATTTTGCACAGAAAGAAATGATATCTCGAATTGCTTGATAAGAAACAAAAACCTTATATTTTTTCTCTAATACCAAAACGATCCTTTCTATAATCTTTAAAGTCTCTTTCTCTGAAAGTTCAGAGACTTCCACTTTCTCAAACAAAGAAAGAATGGAGGGGTTTTGTTCTATATATTTGTGCAAACCAGCATAAGTGGTAATAGCAATTATCTGAAATTGAGGAAGATGAAGATATTTAGAGATTACCCCAGAAATATCTATTGTGCCTGCACGTACACCTCCTCTTCCTAAATAGTTATGAAAATCATCAATAACCAGAATCACATTTCCTGCTCGAATTACTTCCTGAAATATCTTGTCTAAAATAAACTCCGTTTCTTCAATATCTTGAGCTTGAGCAGCAATCCCTGAAATATCCAGTTTCACTACTCTTTTGTAATTTAGCTCTGGACGCAATTGACCCAGAACACTTTTTTCAGCCAAAGCAAAAACAATAGTATTCCTTCCTGTACCAGGTTCTCCTACAAGCAGAACATTATTAATTTCACTACGAGAAAGAATTATCTCCATTTGAGATAATTCTTTTTGGTGTCCTATCATCAAAGGAAACCTCCTCAATTTGGCCATCTCTGATAAATCAACAGAAAATTTATCTAAAGTAACAGTATAACCAGCAGCCCAATCCTTTCCTAAACTTCCTCTTTTTATTAAATTCTCCCATTCCCAGAATTTTTTCTCTCGCTCAATCTCATCTCTTAAAGATTCGTACCACCAAGTTAAATTTTCTATATCCTCTGGTTTCAGTTTCAATTCAATAAGAAGCTTTTTAAAAACTATATTCTCTCTCGCAAGAGCGGTTAAAAGATCTCCTGCTTTGACGCGAATATGATTTCTCTCTGAAGCAACACGCAACGCTTCAAAGATTACTCTCTGGAAATCATCCGAATAGCGTTCCTCAAATTTTGACCTCTCTAAATTTTTAATATGCTCTTTTAAAGCTTCCTTTATCTCTTTTTGAGAAAGAAGAAGGCGAGAAAAAATAAAATTCAATTCAGGGTTTTCTCTCAAAAGAAAATAAGCCAGCATCGAAGAAGTTAGTGCTGGAATCTTTTTTGACTTAGCAAATTTTATAGAACGCCAGACAGCTAGTGCAGATTGATAATCTAAAAAATCGGCTAAATTAAACCGAGTGGGAAAATGAAGCGCTTCATCAAGAGTATATTTTAATTCAGGCTGCTTTAGTTTTAACTCAAAGAAAAGATCTTCTATCCACGCACCAATAAAAAATCCAAAAAACAAAAGAAAAAATATCCAATTCAGGTCAATGACATCAGAAGAGAACTTCTTACCAAAAACCCCAAAGAAAAATAAAATTCCAGTGATCAAAGATATAACAAGAAATAACTTCTTAAATATCTTAACCCCTTCAAACCACCGTCGCCATTTCAGCGCAGGATAAATTCCTGATTTTTTTAAATTAAAATTAAACATATTAAGGAATTAACAAGCAGTTAACCAAATACCAAGAGCCATTCCTGCAACTAAAACTATCGGCCAGGTAAACCACAAGATTAATCCAATAATTCCCCCTATGAGAATAAGGAATTCGACTCCAATTCCAATAATTATTAAAAAAATTCTCAAGATTGCACCAAGACCTCGAGAAATAGCATTGGAAACAAATGCTTCTAAATATCTCCTTAAATCAAAACCGCGGCCATAAGACCAACGGTATCTTTTCCAAGGAGAGAACAAAGTTTTCAAGAGTAAAGGAATCGAGAAATATTCTAAATTAAATTTAAGAAGATTCTTCCACCCTCTAATAATCCGTTGAGGATGTTCAAAAAAATACCACTCAATAAATTTATGAAATATAATCTTTCTTTCAGCTGCTTGCTCCATTCTTTCATTTATCATAACAAAATTTTCAAAAAAGTAAATTAGACTTGTTTTTCCTTTTTTGGTATAACAACCCTTCCACCTTGCCATTGTCCGCGATAGAGATTCGTTTTTCCAGAAATTTCAAAAAACATAATATGAATTACTCGTGCGCCTAACTCAAGATCAAAATCTTTATCTCTGAAATTACATATCCCCATTGTAAGCTGCCCTCTGTATCCAGGAGGAACCTGCCCTCCAAAAATATAAACACCTGATCTAAACAATGTAGAACGAGGAGTAAAGAGTGCCAAAAGGTTAGAAGGAAGATTAACCTTCTCTAGCGTTCTAATTAAATAATATTTGTTTGGCTTCAAAGAAATTATTTCTCTTTTCTTGGGATCAAAAGAGGCCACCAATTCTACTTTTGGAGTCTTTCTCTCTTCAATCCCCAAAAAACCTTTGCCCTTTATTTCATAAATCTCCCCTACTCTCAAATCAAAACCTGCACCTTCAGGATTTTTTAATTCTCTCTCTGAAAGATTCTCAACAAGTTTCTTTTCTCTCACCAATTGTAATAATTTATCTGTTCCCAAAACCATATTTCTTTTTTTGAGCTTTAGCTCCTAAATAAACATTTTTTAAAAGCAAAGCCACAGTTAAAGGGCCAACACCCCCAGGAACAGGAGTCAAAAAAGAAGCTTTGTTATCCAGACTTTTTCTGTCTACATCTCCTACCACCTTACCTTTGACAATTCTTATTCCTGCATCGATTAAGGCAACGCCTTTCTTTACCATTTCTCCCTTAATAAAATAAGGTCTACCGCAAGCAGAAATAATTATATCAGCCCTCTTAAGAGGCAAGAAAATTTTATTTTTCCCAAGTAAATATTTTATTTTCACTCCCTTTTTATCAAAAAATGTCTTCAAGGTTTTACCAAATATATCAGAATTAACTAAAGCAATAATTCTTTTCTCTTTTATCTCAAAAGGCAAAGATTTTATAATAGTAAAAATTGCCGAAGGTAAAACAGGAAAAAAATAAGGTTTATTTTTCTTGAGCATAGTTCTGTTCTTTTCACAGAAACCATCAACATCCTTTTTGGGATCAATAGAGTTAATAATCTTGGATGTGTTAAGTCCTTGAGGTAAGGGCAACTGCACAATGATACCATTTATTGATTGATCATCATTGAGTTTTTTTATTTTTTTGATAATTCTTTCTTCTCCGACATTTTTTCTAAATTCACAAAGGACAATTTTAATACCTACTTTTTCTGCTGCTTTTTTCTTATTTTTTATATAGAGCAGTGATTCTGGATTTTTTCCAACAAGCACAACAGCAAGAGAGGGAGAAAGTTTTTCTCTCTTGATTCTCTTTTTTAAATCAATGAGAATCTTCTCTGCTTCTTTTTTACCATCGAAGATTTCCATAAATTGGAAATTTTCTGCAAATCATTTTGACTTTCTCTTTAATCTTTTGTTTTTTGGATGCTGATTTAATGTTCTTTATCAGCTCACAAACCAAATAAGCTACTTCTTGACAATCTTTTTCTTTTAATCCTCTTGTAGTAATAGCAGGAGTACCCATTCTAATACCCGATGGATCGAAAGCACTTCTTTTATCAAAAGGAATCATATTTCTGTTCACAAAAATATTGACTTTCTCTAATTCTTGCTGAATGAAAAGAGAAGAGAGGCCAGTAGGAGAAATATCTATCACAAAGAGATGATTATCTGTTCCATTACTAATCACTCTAAAACCTTGATCTTTAAATACCTCAACCATTGCTTTAGAATTTTTAATTATCTGCTTTTGGTATTTCAAAAAACCAGGTTCCATAGCTTCTCTAAAGCAAACTGCCTTCGCTGCAATTACATGCTCAAGAGGTCCTCCCTGTGTGCCTGGAAAAACGGCACGATCAATTTTTTGGGCTAAATTGCTGCCATCAAGACGATCTCTTTTCTTGGACAATATCAATCCTCCACGAGGCCCTCTTAATGTTTTATGAGTCGTTGTAGTAACAACATCGGCAAAAGGAAAAGGATGAGGATGAAGTCCAGCAATAATAAGACCGGCAATATGAGCAATGTCGGCCATTAAATATGCACCTACTTTATCTGCTATTGCTCTAAATCTTTTAAAATCAAGTTTTCTTGAATAAGAGGTAGTTGAGGCAATGATGAGTTTAGGTTTGTATCTTAGGGCTTTTTTCTCTACTTCATCAAAATCAATCAATTCAGTTTTTCTATTCACGCCGTAATGAAAAAATCTATAAAACCTTCCCGAGAAATTAATTTTGGCACCGTGACTCAAATGACCACCAGCCGATAAATCAAGAGCGAGTACTCTATCTCCTGGCTTAAGCAAAGCAAGATAAACTGCCTCATTTGCTTGTGTGCCAGAATGAGGTTGAACATTGGCGTGTTGAGCCTTAAATATTTTCTTTGCTCGCTCAATTGCTATACTCTCAATTTCATCAATAAATTTATTCCCTGAATAATATCTTTTTTGGGGATAGCCTTCAGAATATTTATTACTTAAAGGAGTAGCCATCGCAGAAAGCACCTCCAAAGAAGCATAGTTCTCGGAAGGTATCAAAACCAGTCCTTCTTTTTGACGAGCAACTTCTCGTCTTATAAGATTGTATATTTTGGGATCCTTATTTTTGAGCTTCATTGGCTATAGAGCTTTTTGAATTTTTTGAAATCTCTCCTCAAGTTCCTTTTTCATTTCTTGATGGAATTTTTCATCGTAGTCTTTCACAAGTTCTCTTATCTGAGCACAGAAATTCTGCTCAGGACAAAAGCCTATTGTATGACATTTAGGGACAAGAAAAGAAGAAAACCATCCATATCCTTTTGCAGAAAGAAGAGTTTTTATTGCCTTAACCTCTTTGAGAGTATTTCTTCTCATTTCCTCTTCAGCAGTTTGACAAAGCCGTAAAGGATAATAGCCTGTCAAAAAATTATATAAATTATATTCCTGCAACACATCAATTTTTACAGCTCTAGGAATTAAAAAGATTGCGTCTCTGGGAGGTATGTTTTCTTGAATTAATCTATCATAACTCTCAAAAGCAAAAAGAGCGACTCTTAGGTATTCTTTTAAAAATTCATTATTATTTTTAATCAAAGGAGGGATCGAGAAAACTTTTTCAATTTCGGTGATTAATTTTTTGTTCAATGTGCCTTTCTGTATTTTGGTTTTGAACTTTGAAAATTTCTCTCCTGCTCTTTGAATACAATAATAAATCGATTCAACAACCTGAGGACAAGTTCTATGTCTCTTTTTCTCACCCCAGACACGCCACGCAACAGAAGAGAGAATTTTTATATCAATAGCAGAATTATAGTCTCTTATAATGCGACGTCTCCACAAGAGCAATTCATACCATTTTTTCTTTATTTCTTTCTTATTTCTGGCAATTTTTCTAATTGCTTTATCAAGATTAAGGATTTCTTTTTTAAACTCTTTATTAAAAGAAACATTGAAAGAAACAATTTTAAATCCCCTCTTGAGATCGGGTTTTAGTGCACGTACCAAATTAGAATTCTTGGGATTTTTAAAGATATTGGGATAAAAATAGGTATTCCGTGGAGCTATCAAACGAGTGCTGTAGAGCAAATCTACTCCTAACTTCTTTAAAGCGCCTTCTATTTCCTTTATCAAAATACCAACCTCTCTGGGCATCCATTCTTTTTCTATCTCATATTCTCTTTTCAAAGAAATAAAAGATTCAAGCGGAAGTTGAACAATTCCTGTTCCATAAATTCCATATTGAAGAATTTTGGAAGAAACATCTTTTCCAATACCTTTCTGGCACAAAAGTTGGTAAAAACTAATCGTTTTTTGAGCACAAGATTTATAAATATAAAAAGCCTTCTTTTTTTTAAGGATATTTTTAGGATAAACTATGTCTTTGAAAGTGGTATCTGTTCTTCTTCCTGAACTTACCAGAAAGGAACCAAAATACATACCTGTAAGAACAGAATCAAGAAACTTACTCCCCTCGTA
The DNA here is from genome assembly GCA_021157625.1 of bacterium. Lineage (GTDB taxonomy): Bacteria > Patescibacteriota > Minisyncoccia > Minisyncoccales > JAGGXC01 > JAGGXC01. Next base: position 58,182 of record JAGGWD010000003.1, read on the forward strand.
TACAAAGCAAATCACCGGAGTAGTAGACAAAGAGGCGTGACCGCGCAAAGAGGAATTTCTTAAAATTCTTTTTATTTTTTGCTCTACCCTCTCTCCTTTCTTTAAACTTTCCTTTATTAACTTCTGAACTGACTTTCCTTTAAAAGTAAGTAAAGCAGAGAAAGCAACAATCTCTTGAGGACTAAAAAAACCTATTTTCTTTTTCAAAATAGGTAGAATCCCTAAGAATTTTATTTTTAAATTATCTGTAGTAATCATAGAAAGTATTAATATAGCTCTTCATTTATTCGACTTGCCCGGGCAGTCCTTTGACCCGCATATTTATGATCTCTTTGTTGCAAATAAGGAACCTCAGCAGGAGAAGATAGAGTTTCAAATGTCATCGCACAGATTCTTATACCTGGATATAAGGCAATAGGAATAACTCCCAAATTACCTATTTCCATTATCGCTTTTCCTTTCCAACCAGGATCAAATCGTGCTGCTGTAGAATGTACTACCAATCCAAGCCGTCCCAAAGAACTTCGGCCATCTAAACGGCCCATAATATCAGGAGGAAGAATAATTTCTTCTTCAGTCACTGCTATCACAAAATCACGAGGACGCAAAATTAAAGGTTTTCTGCGAGATATTTTTATAACTCTCATCATCCTCTCTATAGGAGTTTTGCAGTTCTTCAAATCAATAAAGGGATGTTCGGTGTATTTAAACACTTTAAAAACATTACCAAGATGAAGATCTAAAGAACAAGGTCCCAGTTGTTTCTTGAAATTGGGCTTGGGAATAATTTTTATCCTTCCTTCTCTTATATATTTTTTGATGTCTCGATCTGAGAGAATCATAAATTTATTTAATCTCAATTCCCATATTTTTTGCTGTTCCCTCGATGATCTTCATTGCCTTTTGAATATCATCAGTATTGAGATCTTCCATCTTCTGCTGAGCAATCTGCTTCAATTGTTCTTTTGTAATAGAGCCCACCTTTTTTCTGTTTGGCTCACCTGAGCCTTTCTCTATTCCTGCTGCTTTCTTAAGCAACTCAGAAGTAGGGGGTTGCTTTAATTTAAACTCATAGCTTTTATCTTCATAAATTTTAATTTCCACGGGAATAGTCCATCCCTTTTTGTCCTGAGTCGCATCATTAAATCTTTTACAAAACTCAGAAATATTTATTCCATACTGAGCCAAAGTAGGCCCTATAGGAGGTGCAGGTGTTGCTTGACCTGCTGGAATTTGAAGTTTTACTATAGCCTGAATCTTTTTTTCCATAGTTTTTAAACTTTTTTAATCTGAAGAGAATCAAGTTCCACAGGTGTATCCCTGCCAAACATATCAACAAGCACTTTAATCTTGCCTCTTTCTGTATCGACCGACTCCACCTTTCCATCTAAATCCTTAAAGGGACCATCAATAATTTTCACTAGATCTCCTTTCTTAAAGTCAATTTTATATTTGGGTTCTTTTACTCCGATCCTCTTCTTTAACTCCTGAATTTCTTCTAATTTCACAGGAATAGGAGTAGTTCCTGCACCAATGAATCCTGTTACTCCTGGTGTATTTCTTACTACATACCAAGAATCATCAGTCACAATCATCTCTACCAACACATAACCCGGATATATTTTCTCTTCCACTACTCTTCTTTTACCATTCTTAATTTTTATTTTCTTCTCTTTGGGAACCAAAACATTAAAAATCTTATCTTCCATTCCCAAATTCTCGATGCGCTGCTTTAAATTCTTTGCCACAGCATCTTCATATCCAGAATAAGTGTGGATCACATACCATCTTCTTTCTTTTGGAAGTTTTTGTCTTGGCATAGGAGTTTGATATCATTAGCGAAGAATAAATATATTGAGAAAACGAGAAAATATAAAATCAAGACCACCAAGAAAAGCAGCAACAGCAGCAGAAATGCCAATAACCATCATTGTATATTTAAGAGTTTCTTTTCTTGTAGGCCAATTTACTTTCTTGATCTCAAGATAAACCTCCTTGAGAAAAGAAACAATCTTTGAAAAAATATTTGTGATTTTCATAATTTGATCTGCTATCTAAAAAGCCCTTTACGGGCTCCACCTCTAAATATTATCAGAATGAAGCCTCTCTGTCAAATTTCAAAAATAAGGCTGAAAATATTTTGAAATTTTCACCTCTCTTTTCTTAATTTCTTTTATTTTACCATTTCTTATTTTAATCTCCAAGACAAGACCTCTCATTGTATCCTGTAAAAAACTTTGGTCAAAAACAAAGTTACCTAAACTATAAGCAATCCAACCATTTTTGTATTTTATCACTGGCTGGATGACATGAGGATGATGACCTATTACTATATCAGCTCCATTCTCAATGCACAGTTTAGCAAATTTTCTCTGAAAATCATCGGGAAAAGAAACATATTCAACTCCTGAATGCAAAGAAACTATCAAAATATCTGTTTGTTTCTTTGCATCTCTTATCTGTTGGACAATTTGAGGAAAATAATCCTCATCGATCCAGGCTATTCCAGGCATATTTTCCTTTGCAGACCAATTATTAGGTCCTAGATTTGTATATGCAAGAAAACCCACTTTTGTGTTTTTTATCTTTATTATTTTCAAAGAATAGGCTTCTTTTTTATTCATTCCTGCTCCCACATATTCAATATTGTTTTTTTTCAAAATATTCATTGTATCTATAAGAGCAACTCTTCCATAATCAAACATATGATTATTTGCTAATGACAAGATATCAAATCCTGCATATCTCAATCCTTCTACTGCCCTGGGATCCATACGAAAAGAATAAATACTTCCTGACTTCGTGCCTCTATGTGAAATAGGACCTTCAAGATTTCCAAACAAAATATCTGCTTTATTTAGATTATTAGCTATTTTCAAAAAAGGAAAACGAAAATCTCCATTGCCTTTTTCCTCTATCACATACTCTACCCCTCTATTTAGCATTATATCCCCCACAACCAAAAGAGTAATTTCAGAACTTCTTGATTTTTTTAGCAATTTCATCAAATGATAATAGGAAATTGCTGAATTAATCTCGTCTTCTAAAACGGAGTGATTCAGGCAAAAAAATAAAGCACAAAAGAAAAAAACACACCAAATAAAAATTATAACCATTAAAAAATGCTTCATCTGTTTATGGCTAAAAATTCTATAGAACAGAGTATTAAAAAATAAGCTATTTTAAAAAATGAGCTCTCAATCGCACTTAAATATCCAAATTCTTGACCATTTTGGCATGGGTCTGAATAAATCTTTTTCGAGGAAGAACTTCTTTTCCCATTAGAGTATCAAAAATGCGATCGGCTTCTTTGGCATCTTCAATAGTCACTCTAAGAAGTATTCTATTCTTAGGATCCATTGTAGTTTCCCAAAGCTGATCGGGATTCATTTCTCCCAAACCTTTATAGCGTTGAATGCTGGGTTTCAGATTCTGTTTTTTCATATCTTCAAGAATTTCAGCTTTATCACTTTCGGTATAAGCATATTCTACCCTCTTCCCTGCCTGAATTCGATACAAAGGCGGCTGAGCAATATAGAGATATCCCTTCTCAATAATAGGCTGAAAATACCGAAAGAACAATGTCAAAAGTAATGTTCTTATATGCGCTCCATCAACATCAGCATCAGTCATAATGATTATCCGATGATATCTTAATTTATTCAAATCAAAATCCTCAGCAATCGCGGTTCCTAGTGCTATAATCAACGATCTGATTTCTTTTGAAGCCAGTATCCTATCAAGCCGAGCTCTTTCCACATTCAAAATCTTGCCTCGGAGAGGAAGAATCGCCTGAAACCTTCGATCACGAGCTTGTTTACTGGAACCTGCTGCGCTCTCTCCTTCTACAATAAAAAGTTCAGATTCTTCAGGATTGCGAGAACTACAATCAGCAAGTTTTCCAGGAAGAGTTAATCCTCCCAACGCTCCTTTTCGCAATACAGTCTGACGTGCAGCCTTCGCTGCTTTTCTGGCCTTCTGAGCTAAAAGACAATTCTCAATAATAGCTCGTGCATCCTGAGGATTTCTCTCCAAGAAATCTTCCAAACCTTCACTCACTACTCTTTCTACTGCTGATTTTGCTTCAGGATTACCCAACCGAGCTTTAGTTTGACCTTCAAATTGAGGATTCTGTAGTTTTACAGAAACCACTCCTGTAAAACCTTCCCGAATATCCTGTCCAGTAAAATTCTCATCTTTCTCCTTGAGATAGCCTTCTTTTCGAGCGTAATCATTAAGGGTTCTTGTTAAAGCACTTCTAAAGCCTGTTAAGTGAGTGCCGCCTTCTCCTGTATAGATATTGTTAGCAAAACTCTCCTCAAAACACTCTCTTTCTTGAGTATATTGAAAAGCAGCTTCCACTATAACACCGTTGACTTCTCCGGAAGTATAGAAGATATTTTTTTGGCGAGGTTCGGAATTTTGAACTAGATATTTAATATAGGACTTAAGCCCTCCCTCAAAATAAAAAGTATAGGTGAAATGTTTCAGAGGATCTTTCTCTCTTAAATCTTTAACAGTGATTCTTACTCCTCTGGTTAAATAAGCTTGTTGACGAAGATGATTCAAAATTCGATTTCGGTCAAATTTAATCTCTTTGAAAATCTCTGGATCTGGCTCAAAAATGACTGTAGTTCCCGTTTGATTACATTTACCCACTTTTTTTACCTTTGTCTTAGCCACTCCTTTGGCATATTCTTGGACATATTTATTCCCCTCCCGACATACCTCAACTCTCATCCATCTAGATAAAGCACAAACAACAGAAACCCCTACTCCATGTAGACCTCCAGCTACTTGGTATGCTTTTCCACCAAATTTTGCTCCGGCATGCAAAGTAGTCATTACTGTTTCCAGAGCAGATTTGCCAGTTTGGGGATGTTTCCCAACAGGAATTCCTCTTCCATCATCAGAGGTGCTTATTCTATTTCCTGCCAACAATGAAACTTCAATGTTTTTAGCATATCCAGCAATTGCTTCATCTAATGAATTATCTACGCACTCCCATATCAAATGATGAAGACCATCAGGGCCAGTAGAACCAATATACATTCCGGGCCTTTTCCGCACTGGCTCAAGCCCCTTAAGCACATAAATATCTTTAGCCTCATAGCTGGATTCCTTTACAACATTCTTCTTTGTTGCTTTAGTCTCTGAAGATGGTTTTTTTGAATTCTTTTTTTGTTTTTTTGCCATATCCTTAGAAATATTTTATTTTCTTACTTCCCATTCGGGATTTTCTTCTAAGGCCTTTATTATTTTATTCTGAAGCTCATCAATTTCTTCTTTTCTGAGAGTCCTGTCTGGAGCTTGATAAATGATATGGAAAGCTAAATTTTTCTTTCCCTCAGGAATTTCTTTACCTTCGTAGATATCAAAGAGATCAACATCTCTTACAAGAGGGCCACCTGCTGTATTTATTTTATTAAGCACCTCTACTACTTTTATCTGGCGAGGAACTAAAACTGCTAAATCTCTCACAGCTGCTGGAAATCGAGATATAGGCTGATATTCGTGTTCCTCGCAACAAAGATTCTGAAGTTTTTCAAAATCAAGATCAAAAACTACTACCGAAAAAGAGATTTTTAATTTTTCAAGTATTTTTTTAGAAATCTCGCCAATAAATCCAACCTCGGTATGGTCTGTTTTGATTTCAGCACATCTTTGGGGGCGCCAAAAGGAAATCTTTGATTCCTCAGGTGTGGGCTGAACTTCATCATACCAAACATTGGAGATTCCTAATTTAGCAAACAATAAATCAATTATCCCCTTTGCATAATAGAAATTCTGAGTACCCGAGCCAGAAGTCAGAATAACTCCGGTTAATGCTCTCTTTTCTGAGATAGGTAGTTTCTTATATATCTTTCCTAGCTCAAAAATCTTCATTTCAGAAAAATATTTCAGATTCTCCTTCACATTTTTAAGCAAATTAGGAATAAGCGAAGGTCTCAGATACTTATATTCTCTACTGATTGGATTCTCTATTTCTATTAATTCTTTTTCTTTAAAAGAGAAACACTTAGCATCTTGATCGCTAATAAATGAATAATTGTATACTTCACAAAAACCCATCTCTTTCAAAATATCCTTTGCCATTCCTTCCCAAAAGACACTATCATTTCGCTCAGGAGGCAAAGCCAAAACTCTTGGAATAACAAGGGGAAGTTTATCAAAACCATAGAGCCTACCTATCTCTTCAACCAGATCCTGAGGTATAGATAAATCTTGGCGAAATGTAGGCACTTCTACCAAGAGTGTATTTTTATTGTAATCCAATATTTTAAGTTCTAATTTTTTAAAAAATCGTTTAATCTGCGCAAGACTTACTTTAACACCTAGAATTTTCTCTACCTGATCTAAATCGAGTTTAATTCTTTTTGGAACAACCTTTTTGGGATAAAAATCAATTATACCTTTTGCAACTTTTCCTTTGCAATATTTTTGGATCAACCAACAGGCTCTATTAATGGCAAATAAAGTAAGGTTTGGATCAGGTTCATGTTCGAACCTTAAAGAAGCATCTGTTTGAAGATTTAACTTTTGACGAGCGCGGCGGATGGCTTTCATTTGAAAGTTTGCCGCCTCAATTACGATCCTTCTTGTTGATTTGCTAATTTGGGCTTTTTTTCCTCCTTTTATTCCAGCAACAGCTACCGGACTCTTTGAATCAGAAATGACCAAAATATCTCTATCTAATTGGAATTTTTTATCATCTAAAGTTATTATTCTTTCTCCTTTTTTTGCTCTCCTTATAATTATTTTCTTGGGAATTTTGCCATCTAACTTATCAAGATCAAAAGCATGAAGAGGCTGCCCTGTCTCCAGCATTACATAATTCAAAATATCCACCACATTATTAATAGGCTCCAACCCCATCCTCTTTAGGCGTTGCTGAATCCAAGAAGGAGATGAAGCTACATTCACATCAACCATTACTCTTGCTGTATACCGAGGACACAGTTCTTTTTCTTTCACTTCAACACAAACAAAATCGCTAATTTTTATATTTTTGTCTTCTTTGATTTTAAAAACTGGAGGCGTATAAACTAAATTTGCTATTGCACAACATTCCCTGGCAATACCAAGATATGATAGACAATCATGAGCTCTATTTGGCAAAACATCAATATCAAACAACCAATCATTATCTATCTTTCTTAATTCCTCTACCTCAAAACTATGCATTGTAATAAGGTCAGCTAATTTCTTTGCTGGAGGAATTTTGCCTTTTATGTAATCTTTAAGCCAATTATAAGAAATCAACATAGTTGTTTTTAGAATTGTTTTAGAAAGCGTAAATCACCATTATAAAACAATCTGATATCGCCAATCTTATAAGTCATCATTGCCAATCTATCCAGTCCCATTCCAAAAGCAAAACCTTGCCAGTTTTTAGGATTAAGCCCCCCCGCTTTCAACACATTAGGATGGACCATTCCACCCGGACATAACTCAACCCATCCAGTTTGGCTGCAGGTTGAGCATCCTTTTCCCTGACAAATAAAACACTGCACATCTATTTCAAAACCAGGTTCCACAAAAGGAAAATATCCTGGTCTCAGGCGGGTTTTGATTTTCCGATTAAAGAATTTTCTCAAAAATTGATCGATGATGCCTTTGAAATTGGTAACCGAAATATCTGTATCAATCATCAACCCCTCAACTTGATAGAACTGAATATCATGAGAAGCATCAGATGCCTCATGACGAAAAACTCTTCCAGGAACAATAATCCTAAAAGGAGGATTGTGTTTTTCCATATAACGAACCTGAACAGGCGACGTATGAGTCCTTAAAAGCAATTTTTCTTTATTTCTTTTTTGATCGAGCCAAAAAGTATCCCAGAGATCTCTGGCAGGATGATCTTTGGGAATGTTTAAAGCATCAAAATTATACCATTCTGTCTCAATATGAGGACCCTGGACTACACAAAATCCCATAGATTCAAAAATTTTCTCTACTTTTCTTCTTACCAATGTCAAAGGATGAAGATGGCCTGTTTCGGGTCTTTTTGCAGGAAGTGTAACATCTATTGATTCATCCTTCTCTGATTCTTGCTCGATTTGTTTTTTTATTGCTATTTCTCTTTTTTCTTTCTCTTTCTCAATAATACTTTTTAATAAATTTGCCTGTCTGCCAATCTTGCTTCTCTTTTCTTTGGGTAGATTCTTTAAGGAACTCAAAATTTGGGTAATAATTCCTTTTTTACCTAAATATTTCTTAAAAATCACATTGAGCTCCTCTAAATCAGTAGCTCTTTTTATTTCTTTTTCTGCTTTGTTTCTAAGAAGAGAAAAGTTTATCCTCTCCATATTCAGATGATTCTTTCTTTTATTCTACCTTATTTTTTCTCTTGACTCAAGCCCATTCCTGAGCAAGAATTTCTGTTTTTTCGTTCCTATTTTTAAATAAAAAATGAGGGGTTTTATTCTATTACTGCTATCCCCTCTTCTTTTAAAATATCCTCAAATTTCTTGGGCGAAGGTCCCAAAACCTGCTTTACCAACGGATGGTTTTTTGGAAGGTGCTTTTCTGATAACTTTCTTATCTCCTCATGCGTTTTCATTCCTTCCACCTCCATTTTTATTATATCTCAAATCTTAAACAATGTCAAGCCCTACATACCAACACTTCTCCTCTCAACTTTTAGTTTTTGTATCATTTACTTAACTTTTTTATCATTTCAGTCAACTCCTAGCTTCTGAAATCAATTGATTGGAAATTCCCATCATTGTAATTGTAACAGTTGCTCCAAAAGGTTGTCCTAATTTATAAAAAGCAATTTCTCCTGCCGAAGAAATTCCAAAAATAGGCAAATCCTCTTTATTGAATGCTTGCTCTATAAAAGAAATCTCTTTTGGATATTTTGTTCCCAAAATTCTTCCTCTCAAAGGACAAGAAAAATAAAACACAAAACCAAAATCATCTGTCCCTGCATCTTCTTTTACCAATTCACACACTTTCAAAGTGGCATCGAGACATGTCTCTTTGGTAATCTTTGATAAAACCAAAATTGTATTTTCTTTTATGAAATTCATAAAGACAACACTTTTTCCTTCGTATCTTATAGGAATCACAGGCCACAAAAATCCCGTTGAGGTTTCTTGACGAGCGGGTAAAATTCCTTTTGTGCCAGCAATTAGAGGATCTTCTCTAATACCTGCTTCTTTGTAAATTTCTCTTAATCTCTCAAGTGCAGGTTTTCGGTCAATCTCTTCTACTTTATTTCCTTTTGATTTTGTCACAAGCATTATTTTTCCCAAAGACTGAGCTCCTACAAAAGTTCCAAATCCAATTTCTAAATCAGAACCAAAAACAACACAAATTAAAGAATTCTGATAAACCTTGCCATTGAAAAATTGAAAAGAAGGTAAAGCAAAACCTAATCCTTCTTTTTCTATTTTTACTTCTGCACTCACTCCTCCTCCTATTACTCTTGTGGTTCCTTTTGTGACAGAAGTAATTCCTTCTATAAATTGCTGATTTAACAAAAGTCCTTGAGCAGTATTGCCAGGAGTAAGAACAATTGCGTTTAAAGGTCTGAATCTTGTAATGTCTTTTACTCCTTTTTTTAGCATTGCCAAATAGGCTACAGAGGGATTATATTCTAAATTTTCTAAAGCCATTTCTATGGCTTCCTTTCCTGCTTTTTGAGGATTTAAAAAAGCATTTTCTCCTATTCCTGCTCCTACTGAAAGATACTCTGAAGAAAGAGCAATTACCGAAAAACCGAATTTTTTAAAAGGTTTTACTATCTTTTCTACTCCTTTAAGTAAAAGACCTAAATATTTTCCCATAAGCTTTACATCAAGATAATATCTTCCTTTCGTAAAAAAACCTATCACTGGACCCCCCACCAAGGGAATATTTCTATCTCCGAACACATTGTATATTTCATCTAATGCCTTTTGATAGTCCTTTTCAGGATAAGCGCCAACAGTAAGAAAACACATCAAAAGTTTTGGTTTTTTTGAACCTATTTTTTCTTTTGCCTCCTTTGCTGCTTCTCTGGCAGCCTCTATTAAATTCTCTTTTTGGGATATACCTATGCCAGCATTAACTAATGGCATATTAATAGAAAGTTATTCTCTCAGTATACCATAAAAAGGTGATAAAGAGTAATTCTTCCAGATCCAGCGATAGATTCTCTGAGTATCTGCCCGCAAGTTTCTGGAATCCAAGAGGACGATCGCTATATTGCGGATTTTGCCCGTGTCTGTCATAAATCTAAAGACAAAAACTCCATTATAACCCGATTGTTTAATATAGCCTGTTTTCCCTCCCACAAAACTTTTGTCGTAAATAAAGATATTTTTATTCCATAGATCCTTAATCTTAAAATGAACTTTTCCAAAACTAGGAACTTCTTTTGCTTTGGTGATCTCCCAAAGAAGGGGTCGGGTATTTGAGATATATCGAGCTAACTGAAAAAGATCTTGAGCAGTAGAGATATTTCTGTAGTCAAAACCATGAGGGTCAACAAACTCTGTGTTTTTCATAAGAATTGATTTAGCTTTCTCATTCATCTTTTCTATAGTTTTGGCTCTACCTAAATAACCTGCTAAAACTTCAGCAGCATCATTTGATGACTCAATCAAAAGAGGATAAAACAATTCTACTGGTCTGAATTTTTTGCCTTCTCTCAATCCCTCTGTTGAACCATAGGCTTCCAGCATTGTTTTGTTTACCGTGATATATTGTCTCAAATCAACATTTTCTGACACAACTACCGCAGTCATTAGTTTCGTCAAAGAAGCAATTGGCAATTCTTTCTGAATGTCTTTCTGCAAAAATACAAAACCTGAATCTAAATCAGCTACCAGATAACTCCTTGCTGAAATCTCAGGTGGAGAAAATAAATTCTTGTTTTCAAATTGATACTGATCTTTTTCCTTTGCAACTACTAAAACAGGCATATTTAATTCGCTTAACTCATAAATATCTCTAGCATCTTTGTCTTTGAGTCGGATACATCCTCCTGAGACCGACGAGATAAGTTTTCTTCCTCCTGGATAGTAAGGCTCGCCATGGATATAATATTTTCCATAATAATGAAGAGCCCAAGGCATATAAACATCAGAGACAACAGAAAAACTTAATTTATGCCCATCTAAAATTTTGTAAAGCCCTGCTGCTGACCCTCCCCAATTTTGAGGATCACCAATTGTTAAAATTGAGGCTACTCTTATTGGTTTCCCCTCTTTATATAACCTTACCTTCATCAAAGAAAGATTTACTTCCAAAAAATCTTTCTTTTGGGCAATGAATTTGGTTTTCAGATCAGAAATTGTCTCAAGGTATAGTGGTGCTTCCTTAAGATTGATATCTTCTGAACTGGTACTGGAGAAAACCTCAGATAAAACATCAGAAGAATTAAAAGAATAATCCTCCCCTACTTTCTGAGGAATTAAAGAACCAAAAAGAAAAATGAAAACAAACACGAGAAAGTATATTACTGACCTCCTCAAAAAACTCATAGAAATTCCAAGCCAAATGCTTTTTTAATTTTATCATAAATAAAAAAAGGAGGTTAAACATTCTCCTTTTTATAGGCATCAAAGCAATTAGAAAACAAAACAGATTCTACTATCACATTCTTTCTTACCCTCATCTATTAGAGATGTTCTTATTCACCTCCATTCAATACTTTATCACAAATTATCACAAAATATTATAATATCAACATTATTATCCAACAGGAACTTCTTTTACCACTTCAATGTCTTTGTTGTCCAGAACTTTTACTGTAAAGAAGATATTAGAATCATCGCCAGTAGTTATTACAAACTCTTTCTTATCTGAAGGAACTTCAAAAATTACTTCCTGATCGTAATAGGTTTGATTATCTCCAAAACATCCTTCATTGAATCTTTTGTTTATAGGAGCAGCCAGATCTCCTTGCTCATTCAGAACCATTCTAAGAGAAACATCTATACATATTTTAGCTCCGTATCGACCTATATTATCTATTTTAAAATATAAAGTAAGTGCGTTAATCTCTTTGCCTGTATTTTTATCAACAAACGAAGGAATTTTTCTTTTTCCCAAAGAAACACCTGTAAGACTGTATTTAAAATAGCGAGTCTTCGTGTAATAAGAAATCCATTCAATAGGATAGGGATAAGAAAAGTCTTTACGAACCAAGTTTGGATTTTCTGATATACTTTCTGTGCCTGTCTGGCTTTCCATCCTATTCTCACTTTCCGGTACTTTCTTCTCCAATTCTGTCGTTTTGCCAATCAATTCTTCTACATTACTGTTCTCATAAGTCTTTGTATATTGCCAATATGTCGCTGCTATTGCAGAAATCAAAACAGCAAATACGACAATTATAATTAAAGATGCTGGTATACCTTCTTTAAACATATTCTATTAATTTTTATTTTATTTCTTTTTTAGAGCAAAATAACGGACAATAATACAAGCAACAATATATGAGACAATCACTGAAATCCATTGAAGAATCCAGTAGAGAAAAATTATACCACTACCTGCACTCTTGCAATTTATCAGAACCGGCGCGCAAATCATTCGAGGGTATAAAAGATGGCTTATTCTAAAAAATGTCATGAAAATTCCCAAAAGAGGCGAAACCCAAGACAAAAGAGGTAACATAAAGGGAAAACAAGGCCCATCGGGACCACAAATCGGAGCAGGAATAATAAATATCCAAAAAAGCAAAAACCAACCAATTTTGGGAAGAGTGGGTTTGAGAAATTGTTTCCAGTTCATATTGAAAAGTTATATTAATTTGTTTTGTGTAACCTTTATTATTTTATTCTACCACAAAACCCGAGCTCTTTCGCTCGGTTTTTGTTCAATCTCAAATATTTTATTTGGCGGGGACGACCGGACTCGAACCGGCAACCTTCGCTGTGACAGAGCGACGATCTAACCAATTGATCTACGCCCCCTCTTAATTTTTATTTCAATTTCCTCTATCGTGAGGTGCCGGTGGCTGGATTCGAACCAGCGACCTTAGCCTTATGAAGACTCTGCTCTAACCACTGAGCTACACCGGCATTGTGGTTGTAATTTGCTCCGAAGATATCGGAGCAAATTAATTAAAATCCTTGTTGCGGGGGCCGGAATTGCACCGGCGCCTTGGGCTTATGGGACCCACGAGGTACTACTCCTCCACCCCGCGTCATATTATTTATTTTATTAAATTAAATTTTAAAAATCAAGTCAAATCACCTCCAACTCTTCAAATGTTTTCTTGTAAACTAACAAAATTTTCTTTGCCTCTTCCTTTGTAAGATGATAACTAGGATCACGCACTATATCACTTTCTATCTGATGAACTTTTTTGAGCTCTTCCAGATTCGAAATAGCATCAGTGGTAACCTTCTCCAGCCTTTCATCAATAGTATCTCCTTTATAACCTATCTTTTTCAACACCTCGTCTAAAATAGCATCTGCTTCAATAATAGCCAATTTATATTCTTCCTCAGAGTCTGACTTAAGTCTCTCTACAATCCGTTTCCATTGCTTGTCAATTTTTTTAACCCCGTATGGTCTTTGAGTTAAAAGAGAAGTAACCGGTTCTCCATAAAGCCATTGAAGATAATGCGTTTTTGATAAGAAGTAAATAATGCCTGCAAGAAAATAGAGGGATATCAATATAAACAATATTTTTATAATAAAAAATGTTTTAGGAAAAGGAGGTGAAATAATCCAAGAAATTATATCTAGATTAGTAATGTCTAAATTAGAAATATTTGTCATCATAATTTTTCTACTACTTCTCCTACTTTTAAAATCATCTCTTCTTCGAAAGGTTTGCCAATGATTTGAATTCCTACAGGAAGATTCTCTACTTTTCCAGAAGGAACAGAAAGAGCTGGTATACCTGCAAGATTAACAGCGGTCATAAAAATATCAGAAAGATACATCGAGAGAGGATCTTTTGTTTTCTCTCCAATCTTGAAAGGCAGAGTGGGAGAAGTGGGAGTCAAGATAACATCTACTTTCTCAAAAGCTTTCCTAAAATCCTCTCTGATAAGAGTTCTTACCTTTTGGGCGCGAAGATAGTAAGCATCGTAGTATCCAGCAGAAAGAGCAAAGGTGCCAAGCATTATTCTTCGTCGTACTTCTTGTCCAAAGCCCTGTTGGCGCGAGCGAGAATAAACTTCTTTTAGGTCATTGCTCTCCTGCACAGAAAGACCATATTTTATTCCATCATAGCGAGCAAGATTACTTGATGCCTCAGAAGGCATAATAATATGGTAAGTAGCCAATGCATAATCAGTGCAATGAGGAAGAGAAATTTCCTGGATTTTTGCTCCCTCGTTTTCTAATCTTTTAATGGATTCTGTTGTGAGTTTTTCTATTCGAGGATCTATGCCTTTAACAAAAAATTCTTTAGGTATTCCGGCTCGCAATTCCTTTATATTAAATTTTGAATCAGACTTTTCTATCCAAAAAGAAGTAGAATCAAGTGGGTCTTTGCCTTTGATTATATTAAAAACTGTGCGAGCATCTTGAATCGTTCTGGTAATAGGCCCGATTTGGTCAAGAGAAGAAGCCATAGCAATAAGACCAAATCGAGAAACTGCTCCATAAGTAGGCTTCAGCCCCACCACTCCGCAAAAACTTGCTGGTTGACGAATAGAACCACCGGTATCAGAACCTAACGCAAAGACTGCCAATCCTGCTGATACTGCTGCCGCTGAACCTCCAGATGACCCACCAGGCACTCTTTCTTTATCTAAAGGATTGCGCGTTGGACCAAAAGCAGAATACTCAGTTGAAGAACCCATAGCAAATTCATCCAAATTAGTCTTCCCTAAAAGAACTGCTTTCTGATTTTTGAGTTTTTTTATAACTGTAGCATCATAGGGAGCAATATAATTTTCCAATATCTTTGATCCTGCTGTACAAGGAAGATCCTTTACCAAAATATTGTCCTTTACAGCAAAAGGAATCCCTCCAAGCACAGGTAATTCTCTCCCCTGAGCAATAAGTTGATCAATTTCTTTTGCTTGCTGAAGTGCTCCTTCTTGGTCAACAAAAATATAAGCAAAAATTTCTTTATTTTCTTCCTCGATTCTTTTCAAAAAACTTTCAACAAGCTCGGTAGCAGAAAAATCTTTATTTCTCAAGCCTTGATGTATTGCTTTAATAGTGAGATTTTGAATTTCCATATTCTACTCACTGTGCTTGAGTATTGCTTTTACTTTAATATATGTTTTTTCACGCAAAGGAGCAGCTTTAAGCAATTTTTGAACCGTCTCAATATCTGAGCATCGCGGAATATCTTTTCTCATCACATTTTTTATCTCAAAAGGATGACTGGTAGGTTCAACTTTTGATGTATCTATTTCTTTTAGTTTTTCAATATATTTCAAAATAGAAGAAAGTTCTTTAGCAAATCTTTCCTCTTCTCTTGGTGTCATATTAAGACGTGCCAATTTTGCTATATGTTGAACTTCTTTTTTTGTAATCATATTTATTTGGGAGGTTCAAGAAATTGAGTATCTGCTAATACTTCTTTCAATTTATCTAGGTTTTCCAGCACTATCCCAGCACCTCTCACAACAGCGGTAAGAGGGTCATCGATCACTTTGGTTGCAATTTTTGTCTTTTTTGTAATCAAAGTGTCAAGACCTCGCAAAAGCGAACCCCCTCCAGCAAGACAAATACCTTTAGACATAATATCTGACAAAAGTTCAGGAGGAGTTTCTTCTATAGTGACTCTAATTGCCTCTATTATCTGATCAACTGATTTCTCCATTGCTTTTCTTATCTCTTCATCAGAAATCATTATCTCCTCTGGTAAACCGGTAATTAGATTCCTGCCTCTCAGAGGCATTTCTTTTTTTTGTCTTAAAGGAATGGCAGAACCAATGGCTATTTTTACTCTCTCAGCCGTTCTTTTTCCTATCAGAAGTTTATATTCCTCTTGTACGAAATTAATAATATCCTCATCAAGACGATCTCCAGCAATGCGCAAACTTCTTGATGTAACTATTCCTCCCAAAGATATTACTGCTACTTCTGTAGTACCTCCTCCTATATCTACTATAAAATTTCCTCCAGCTTCCTGAACAGGAAGACGGGCACCGATAGCAGCTGCCATTGGTTGTTCAATTAAATAAACTTCTCTTGCTCCTGCATTCTTGGCTGCATCTTGAACTGCTTTCTTCTCTACCTCAGTTACTCCACAAGGGATTCCTACAATTACTCTTGGATGAGGAAATAAAGTCATTTTTTTTCGATGAGCTTTCTCAATAAAATATCTGAGCATTTGCTCAGTTACTTCAAAATCAGAAACCACTCCTTCAACTAAAGGACGGGTAGCTACAATATGAGCCGGGGTTCTGCCCACCATTTCTTTTGCTTCCTGACCAATTGCCAGAATTTGGCCTGTTTTTTGGTTGACAGCAACCACTGATGGCTCCGAAATTACAATTCCTTCTCCTCCTACATATACCAACGAATTCGCAGTTCCCAAGTCAATAGCTATATCTTTTGATATTTTTGACCAAATTTTGTCAAGCATAATATTAACCCACAACCTCATCTAAATATTGATTTAATTTTTTGATCTCAACAAAGCTTAGCTTTTTTCTGTTCCTTCTCTTAATTTCCACGGCATCCTTTTTGAGGCTCTTCTCACTTACTATGATTCTCCAAGGAATACCTATTAGATCACAATCCATAAGCTTTTCTCCTATTCCTACATTTTTCCTATCATCGTATATTACTTCGTGTCCTGCTTTTTGTAAAGATTTATATACTTTTTCTGCTTCTTTTTGAACCTGTGGGTTGGTGCCTATCTGAATTAGATGAAACTTGAAAGGAGCAATTGGCTCTGGCCATATTATTCCCAAATCATCATGATAAATTTCTACTACTGCTCCCATAAGCCGAGGCAAACCTATTCCATAACATCCCATCATTACTAATTTGCGAGATCCATCTTTATCAGTAAACCTAAAATCAAAAGCTTTTGTATATTTCTCTTTTAACTTAAAAATATTGGCAATTTCTATTGCTTTGACTCCTTCAGAAAGAGCTCTACCGCATCTCCAGCATTTTATATTTTTTGATCCTAGTTCTTTGTTCACAGCCACTCTGCATTTTGGACAAATATAAATTGTATCCTCTCCTGCAGGAGTTACTGTTTGATATTCATGAGAGTACTTTGAAAAAGTTCCGCCTGAGGCTAATGTAAGATATGTTTTAGAGTCAATTTTTAATTTTCTAAAAATACGTCTATAAGCTTTCTTTACTTTCTCATAAAAAAGATCAAGATCTTTTTGAGAAGCATGAAAAGAGTAAAGATCTTTCATCAGAAACTCCCGAGTGCGAAGAATTCCTGATTTTGTCCTTAACTCATCTCTGAATTTATCTTGAATCTGAAATATCGCTAGAGGAAGATCTCTCCAAGAAGAAACATGTTTTCTAACCAAAGGAACTACCACCTCTTCATGGGTAGCGCCCAAAGCATATTCTATTTTATTCTTTCCTTTTAATTTAAATAAAGCATCAAATGATTCCCATCTACCAGTGGTTTCCCAATTTTTTTTAGGCACAAGAGCAGGCATCAAAATTCTCTGAGCTCCAAGAGATTTCATCTCTTCATCTATAATTTTTTCTATCTTTTCAATAACTCTCAATCCTAGCGGTAAAAAAGTATAAACTCCCGCTGAGAGTTTATCAATGAACCCAGCTCTCAATAATAGCTGGGCACTTTTGCTCACCTCGTCCTTTGGAACCTTTTTTAATGTTTTTGTAAAAAGTTGAGATTGTCTCATTCTCTAAATTAATAATTCAGAACTCCTAAAGTTAAATCTTTGTAGTGGTCTATCTTCTGAGCGTAATGTTTTTCAATCTCGACTGTAGGAAGAGCTTGATTGTAAATTTTTACTTCATCAATCAAACCATTGAAATAATGTGCACCAATTGAGCCTCCAGCTCTTCCTATTTCTACATTAGCAGTTGTAGAAGCTCTCTGATGAAAAGTGCCCGAATCAGAACCAATCAGCTTTCCATCGATATATGCCTCATAAGAATCCCATCCTTTGAAAACCAAAGCAATATGTTGCCATTTATAAGTCTTAATTGTTCCTAGGTGGTTTGTATAATCTCCTCCACTTCCATACCAGATATAAAGATGGCCATTGTGAATACCAAATCCATAATCTTTATCCCCAGTGTTTGAATATTTTGAAACAATCAATTGAAGAGGAGAAGAATCATAGGGATAAATCCAAGCCTCAATCGTTATCCCTTCAGCATTCATATCTGAAGAATTAGGAATATCTACATAATCACTTACTCCATCAAATTCAAGACAATTTCCTTTAATTCCCGCACTATTAAGATTAGCTCCATGATTCACTCCATAATGACTATACCCTGAATTGTCTATCAACCTGTTACCTGCTTCTATACTCTCAAATCTCCAGATGCCTATTGCATAAGCGCCCACAATATGATTTATTCTCTGACTGAACTGCTGCGCTTTGGCAATCCTTGCCTTCTCTCTACTATTTCTTACTGCAGCCAAAACAATACTCATTATCAGAGCAATAATAGTAATCGTTATTACCAACTCCATTAGAGTAAACCCTCCTGAGCTCTTTTTATTGAGATGAATCACTTTTTTTGTATTTTAATTATTTTTTTAATTTCTCTAACACTTTCTGGATTTGCCAGAGTTGAAAGGTCACCTAATTCCTCTCCTGTAAACAACCTTCTCAAGATCCTCCTCATAATTTTTCCTGAACGAGTCTTGGGAAGACTTTCTACCTCATAGACTTCTTTTGGCAAAGCAATAGGACCTATTTCTTTAAGAACTTGTCCAACAACTACCTCTTTCAAATTTTTTATCTTTTTCTTCAAAATTACAAAGACTACCGGCACTTGTCCTTTTATCTTATCAGGAATCCCTACAACCGCACATTCAGCAATTGAAGGATGAAGATTTATAGCCGCTTCTAATTCTCCTGTAGTAATTCTATGGCCTGCAATTTTTATCACATCGTCCAATCTTCCAACAATCCTAATCAAGCCATTTTTATCTCTCAGAGCTGCATCAGAGGTAAAATATATCTTTTTACCATATTCACTCCAATAAGTATTTAGATATTTCTTGGGATTTTTGTAAATTCTCCGCAAAAGCGAAGGAACAAACGGAGGAAGCAAAACCAATGCACCTTCTTGTCCAGGCTTTGTGGGTTTTCCCTTATCATCTAAAATCTCAAAACGGGTGCCTGGAAAAGGCAATCCTGTATAGGCGGGTCTAAATGGACCAATTCCCGGTAAAGAAGTAATCAAAATACCACCAGTTTCGGTCTGCCACCAGGTATCAACAACAGGGCACCTGCTTTTGCCAATTTCTTTGAAATACCACTGCCATGCTGACTCATCAATTGGTTCTCCTACAGAACCAAGTAATCGAAGGGTTTCAAATTTATGACCTTTCAGCACTTCTTTGCCATATTTTGCAAACATCCTAATTGCAGTAGGAGCGGTATAGAAAACAGTAACACCGTATTTATCAATAATCTGAGCCCAACGATCTGGTTTTGGCCAATCAGGAGCTCCTTCAAATATCACAAATGTAACACCGTTCAGGAGTGGCGAATAACAGCTATAAGTATGACCTGTAATCCAACCCATATCAGAAGTTGACCAGAAAATATCATTGTCTTTCCAATCAAAAATCAATTTTCCTGTCCAAAGAGCCTGAACACTGTATCCTCCACAGACATGAACACATCCTTTTGGTTTTCCTGTACTTCCTGAAGTATAAAGAATAAATAAAATATCTTCTGAATCCATTATTGCAGGTTTGCAATAATCGGGTTGTTCTTTAACTACGTCTTCCCACCAGATATCTCTTCCTTTTTTGAAGGGAATTTTATTTCCCATCCTTTGAACCACAATTACTTTCTTTACTTTGGTGTTCTCTATTCCCTTATCAGCATTCTGTTTTAAAGGAATAACTTTTCCCCTCCTCCAATACCCATCAGCAGTAATTAAAATTTTTGCCTCTGTGTCTTGTAGTCTGATTCTTAATGCTTGTGGGCTGAAAGCCGAAAACACAACCGAATGGACAGCACCAATCCTAGCACAGGCGAGCATTGAAATTATAACCTCGGGTATCATCGGTAAATAAATCCCCACTCTATCTCCTTTCTTTACGCCCAATTTTTTAAGGCCATTGGCAAATCGATTCACTTCTCGATAGAGATCATAATAACTAAGAATTCTTGGTCTTTCTTCAAGAGGTTCTGGTTCCCAAATAAGAGCTATTTTATTTTTTCTTTCTGCCAAATTCCGCTCAAATATATTGTAGGTAATATTTATTTTTCCTCCCAAAAACCATTTAAAGTAAGGAGGTTTGTGTTCAAAGATCTTTTTCCATTTTTTGAACCATACCAATTCTTCTGCAAGATCGGCCCAAAATCGCTTAGGGTCTCTTTGAGCATTTTTGTAAACTGCCTTGTTTTTTACCCAAGCTTTTTCTTTAAACTCCTTTGTTGGATAATAAAGATTTCCTTTTTTTATCATATGTTTTATAGAAGGTAATTTAACTTTTTATTTTTTAATTTTACCAGAAAAAAATATATTATTAAAGCATCTTTTTAAAACCAGAATAACAACTCAGAAGAATATTCTCTTTCTTTGAGTGCTTTCTTTGTATAGATATTTGATGGACTCCAGAGCATAAATCCAAAGAAATCATCTCCTAATGCTTCATAAACAGCATCTATTTCTTTTTTGACCTCCTTTGGGCCATAAGGAATTCCTCTTAAATCAAAATCCTGGAGCCAAGGTCGTATCTTGGTTTTTCTCTCCTCAGGCGGATCATATTTTTTGAGTCTTATTAATGCCTTTTTTAAAGAATATTTCACAACCTCATAAGGATATTTTGCTGGTTCTGTATAACCCAAGAAACCACTTTCATAGTGAGAAGGATAAACCATTGGACATACATAATCAAAATAGCCAAAGGTATCTTCAATTATCTGGCCTATTCCTAAATCATCTTCTCTTGTGCAAGAAAGACCAAAAAGATCAATTGAAATTACCTGATCTTGCAATTCTTTATGAAGATATCCAAAAAAATCTTTTATCACTTCTCTTTTTGGAGTAGAACTGCTCCATAAAGGAAAAACCATATCTTCTAAATCGCCATCTGAGGGAAAACGAACATAATCGAAATTTATCTCATCAAAACCATAAAAAGAAGCATCTTTGGCAATAGAAACATTGTAGCGCCACGCTTCTTTTGATGATGGATCAATCCAAAAAAGCCCTTTTTTATCAGCCCAAAGAGTAGCTATCTCCCAAGAAGTAGTAGAAAAATTCATTTTTTTTAGTGCAGAAATTTTCTCTTTACTGTGAACAGCAAGATCTGGCCTTGTTCTTGCCAGTACTGGATCTTGAAAAACAACGATTCTGGCTATGGTATAAATCCCATTCTTGTGCAATTCCTCTATCAAGGAAGGAAGGTTTTTTATTCGTACTTTTTTGGCATTGTATTTCTTAACTTCAGGAATATCTGTATCATAAGCTACATAACCAGAATAATCCTTAACATCGATCACTACCGCATTAATCTCGGTATCTTTTGCTAATGAAATTACATAATCAATATAATCATTTCTGCCAGCTGTCCAGCTTGTTAAATAAACGGCTTTAATTGTGTTTGGTCTAATAACTTTTTTGGGATGTCTTTTTTTTGGTGCTTGAAAACTTCTTTCTTTTAGAACAGGGGGCCGAGAAATAGCTGCAGAAAGTTTTTCTTCTCTGCCCCACTTATCAGAAGAAGGAATATAACTCTCTCCTGAAATGTTTTTGAGAACCCAAAACCATCCTACTCCAAGAACCGCTATCAATAATATTCCAATAAACAAATAAAAATATCTCTTCATTGTTTTATTACAATATAATCTGAACAAGGAACGCAGAAATCTGTCTTCTGGGGGGTTCATCTCTATTATATCTCATTGACCAGAGAGAATAAAGAAAAAAGTCGTTGGTAAAGACCAACGACATATATTTTTGGTTTTTTTAATATCTATAATTCCTCCAAAATAATTCTCAACGCATCTCTTCTTGGAAGTTTGGAAACATCAACCCCAACTTTTCTTGCAAGGAGATCTAAGTATTCTCTTGGTATCTCTTTTGTAAAACACCGGAATGAATCTATTCTTCTGTCAGCATCAAGCACATCCTGAATGGTATAGATCAAACTGATAACATTAGAATCCACCAACTCTCTATTGTAAATCCCTTCCATAAT
Source organism: bacterium (assembly GCA_021157625.1). Classification (GTDB taxonomy): domain Bacteria; phylum Patescibacteriota; class Minisyncoccia; order Minisyncoccales; family JAGGXC01; genus JAGGXC01. The sequence continues at coordinate 80,446 of JAGGWD010000003.1, forward strand.
CATTTTTCTTGCCTCCATGGCGCTGGAAGGAAAATCTTCTTCAGAAAATATCCCTGGCCTTTTTTTCATCAACCACTCTGCTTCCTCTAAGGTAATGGTTTGCCTCAACCATTTCCATATCTTCTCCAATTCTTCCTTTCTTGCTTCTACCACTTATCTCACCACCTCTCTTATGGGTCAATAATCAAAAAGAATACTTTATCTAAAATCTTTTGTCAAGTAAAACCCAAAAAGCAGATTGTTATCTGCTTTCTGGGATTCTTTTCTATTAAACAAAAAACTAAGAAATCTTTTTCCCAATAAATTCAATGAAATCAGCAAAGCGTGCAGCGTATCCCCATTCGTTATCGTACCAAGAAAGCACCTTCACCATATTATCAATCACCCTTGTGGATTGAGCATCAACAATTGAAGAAAAGGAATTGCCTCGATAATCACAAGAAACCAAAGGTGCATCTTCTATTCCCAGAATTCCCTTGAATCTTTCTTCCTGAGATGCTTTTTTGAAAGCAAGATTAACTTCTTCAGCACTTGTTTTCTTTTCTACCTCACAAACCAAATCTACCAAAGAGACTGTAGGCGAAGGAACTCTTATTGCCATTCCATCAAGCTTTCCTTTCACTTCAGGAATTACCTTGCCTATGGCCTGGGCTGCTCCGGTAGTAGTAGGAACAATATTTATAGCAGCAGATCTCCCTCTCCGTAAATCCTTCTTGTGAGGTGCATCAACCAACTTCTGGTTACTGGTATAACTATGGACAGTAGTCATAAAGCCTTTAACGATACCAAATTGTTCCTGGATCACTTTCACTATCGGAGCAAGACAATTGGTGGTACAGGATCCCATATCACAAATCAAATCCTTTTCTGGATCAAACTTATCTGAATTTATTCCCAAAATATAGGAAGGAATATTATCACTTTTTGCCGGCGCAGAAATCACTACTCTCTTTGCTCCCGCTTTGAGATGTTTACTTGAACCCTCATAATCCCGGAAAACTCCTGTACATTCCAACACAACATCAATATCTAATTCTTTCCAAGGAAGTTCCTGAGGATCCTTTTTGGCAAATACTTTTATTTTTCTACCATCCACCTCCAGAGCGTCTTGGAGAGCTCTAACAGAACGATCATAAATTCCGTAAACAGAATCATATTTCAGAAGATAAGCAAGAGTCTCAGTATCAGTTAAATCATTGATTGCTACCACTTCTAGATCAGGGTGTCTTTCTAATATATTTTTGAAGGTAAGACGGCCAATTCGGCCAAATCCATTGATAGCTATTTTTATCATATTTCTTTAAAGAGCCAGTTTCAGAATATCTGCCACGAATTGTCAGATATTCCAAGAACCGACTCTTTTGTTATTCTTTAATATTCAAAAGTTTACAAATTTTTTCTCTATCAAAACCTACAACAATCTCTCCATCGATATCTACCACAGGCACACCCATCTGACCTGATTTCTTTACCATTTCTTCCCGGGCTTTCTTGTCTTGAGAAACATCAATATCCTCAAATTCAATATTGTGCTGTTTTAAGAACACTTTTAAAGTAACGCAATAAGGACAGGATGGGGTACTATATACTTTAATCATAGTTTTGTATTTCTGGCAGGAGAGCAGCTCCTATAGCGCCACTAAAATCTCCTAATTTTGCTATTTTTATTTTAACAAATCTTTTAGAATAAGGCGAGAGAATTCTTTTCTTTGCTTCTTTCTTTGTCTCTTTCAAAAAAAGCTGACTTGCTTTTGAAATGCTTCCTCCAATCACAACAACTTCGGGATCCAAGACATTTACAAGATTAGCAATTCCTATTCCCAAATTCTTTCCGAATTCTCTATAAAGAGCAATAGCTTTTTTGTTTCCTTTTCTTGCCTGATTCTCGATTTCTTTTGGAGAATACTTGCTTTTTCTTTCAAAAAATTTCGCCGACGCATATGCTTCAAGACATCCAAAGTTTCCACAACTACACTTCAGACCATCAAATTTTATTGTCATATGCCCAAACTCTCCTGCTCCTCCAAAGGCACCAGTATAGATTTTCCATTGATTTCTTGCTGTCCTAAAAACAATTCCACCCCCTACTCCACTTCCTAGTGTCAATCCAATTACTTTTCTGAAACCTTTTCCTGCACCAATTACTGCTTCTCCTAAGACAAAGCAATTGGCATCGTTTTCAATCTTTACTTCAAAAGAAAGTTTCTTTTGCAGAACTTTTTTTAAAGGAAATTTGAAAAGCGCCTTTAAATTAGGAGGATTAAGCACTGATTCTTTTTCTTTGTCAATGGGGCCAGGAACACCTACGCCTATTCCTTTTATCTGTTGTGAGGATATATGTCTTGTTATTCTTGAAATTATGTTTGAAATTGCTTCAATGATATCTTTCTGCTTTTTGGGAGTTGAAATTTTATCTTTACTAATGCAATGCTTTCCTTTCAGCAATGCAAAAGAAATTTTGCTTGCTCCAATATCTACACCAAGAGAATATCTCATACAAATTTATTGTATCAAACTTTAAAAGAAAAGAAAAAGAGCCATTGGCTCTTTTTCTTTTCAGCTAGGATAAAATAATTTTTATTTTTTCCCTTCTCCACCACTAGAAGAGTTTTCATCCTCTCCTCCCCCAAATCCTGGTAAAGCTACTTTATCTGAAAGCTTCTGAGAACATTCTTGTGGAGGAGTATTGAAAGCATTACATATCGCTTCTTTGAATGCTTCTGGGGATCGCGAACTCACTGATGCTATTCTGTCGTTTATAACCAAGGTAGGAGAACCCTGGACTCCGTATTTTTTGTTGAGATCATCATGCACAGCAAAAGGAGGAAATCTTCCATTCAACCATGTTGATTTATCATTGTAGCTTTGGGTAATTTTATATTTCTTGTCAGCAGCAGAGATACAATCAGAGAGTTTATCTTGATCTATCCCTGCATAAGAAAGACATTTTTCAAAATCACCTTCTTTCACAAAACAACTAAGATACTCTGAGTATTTCTCTTTCTGATCCTTCTGGATACAATATTGTCTTAAATTCTCATCTATCTCTTTTTTTCCGTGCATTGCATAATTCACAAAATAAATCCCTATATTCGCTTTATCTTTTAGTAAATTATAAGCAGGCAAAAGAGCCTTTTGGGCCTGGAGACCAAATGGGCAATATGACATTACAAACAATTTGACATCGGGCACATCTCGTTTTGAATAACCTTCTGAGCGAGTTTTCTCCTCCCTTCCCATATTGACCCCTTGAACAAATAAAAGCTCTCCATCTTTGCTCACATAGGACTCAAATTTTTGATTTTCAATCTGGAATTTTATTTTATACAAACCGCTCTTCTCCACCACATCTATCAAAGAAGCGCTTACTCCTTCCTTGAGCATATTCTTGTTAATAAAATCTATTGCTTTCTGCGCTGCTGCTTGAGGAGAAAGAGACTCAGTAATTGTCTTCTTGTATTGATTCTGGTAAATATACATTGCGCCCACTCCTATCAAAAGACCAACAACAAGAGCAAGGATAGCTGTTATATGAATTGATTTAGTATCCAAAAAATCTTTTAAATTCATATAATTTATCTTAATTTTTTATAAAAGCAAACGACTTTTGACATTAATTTAAGCTGGCAAAAAGTACCCAGCTTTCCATTTTTGCATGCTTTTTCACTAAAGCAAGATACTTTGTCTTTATCTGCCCCATAAATCAATATAGGAATTGGCGCTGAACAATGTCTTCTTAACTGACAGCAAGTGGAATGATCTGCTGTAACTATTATTAAGGTGTTATTTAAATCTAACAAAAATCTCATATATCTGTCAACTTTCTCAATAAATTTTTTCTTTCCAAGACAATCTCCATCTTCTGCCAAACTATCCGTTGCTTTGATATGCAAAAACACAAAATCATACTTTTTTATATTTCTTCTCAGGGCAGAAAATTTTCCTTTCAGGTTCGTTTTTGGAGACCCGTCGGCACCTTTCACTTTTATTAACTTCATCCCCAAAGCCTTTCCTATTTGTTGATATAAAACTTTTCCTGCAATACAGCAGGCAGAAAATCCATATCGTTTTTTGAAACTTGGTAATTTAATATAGGAACTTGCACCCCGAACTAAAATATAGTTAGCACTCAAAAGCCCTTTGGACTCTCTTTTTTTATTAAAAGGATGATCTTTCAAGATCAGATGACTCTTCTCTAAAAATTTATTTAAGACAGAGGCAGTAAATTTTGCTTTTTTTGTTTTATCTAAAGGAACTATCTTTCTTAATCCTTTTTGAAGCTTACCATAGTGAGGATCGCCATCAGAGATATTGGGGCTTAGATTCTTTCCTCTCATCACAATTCCTACTCGATGACCTCCTGCATATTTCACCAAAAACTTCACACCATCGATTACCATTCCATTTATTGCTTCAATCAATGGCTGAGTTCTATCAATCCTGCCTGCTCTTCTATCTATCACATTCATCTTCTCATCCACTGTCCCAAAATTTCCTCTCAGACAAACATCTCCTTTTTTTATTTTTATTCCTGATCCCATCGCAGTGAAATATCCCCGCCTTATGGGATATTTTTCTGTACTATAGCCAAACAAAGATAAATGCCCTTCTTCGGAGGTAGGAATAGCTGTGTGATAAACAGGAAGCATCAAACCACACATTCCTTCTTTTGCAAGCAAATCTAGATTTGGAGTGCTTGCCGCCTCAAGCGGAGTCTTTCCTCCTAGCGCTTTGACAGGTCTATCACCTAGCCCATCCATTATGATCAGAACTATTTTTGGTTTGGCCATTTTTCAATAATTAATGGTTTTTTATTGCTTATAGGAAGTTTCTGATAGATTTCTTCTGTAATAAATGGAACAAAAGGATGAAGCAGTTTCAAAGAATTAGCCAATACATAAATCAGAACTTCTTTTGTGCTCTTAATTTCTCTTTTTGTTTTTGCATTTTTAATTTGTTTTTTTGACTCTTCAATATAGATATCACAGAACTTGTGCCAAAAAAAATGATAAATCCCCTGAAGCGCTTTCCCAAATTCGAACTTAGAGATATTTTTATCGGTGTTCTTTATAACCTTAGCAAGCTCTGATAAGATTTTTTTGTCCGCTGGCGTTTTGGGCTTGGGTTTCTTTAAATTGAACCTCTCTTCTCCTATACTCAAAAGCACAAACCGTGAGGCATTCCACAGTTTATTGCAGAATTTCTTACCGGCAACTATTTTGGTTTCATCAAATCTTATATCTTGCAAAGCACTAATCTGCCAGCAAATTCCAAACCTTGTTGCATCTGCTCCATATTTTTCAATAAGCATAAGAGGGTCTATTCCTGTACCAAGAGATTTAGACATTCTCTTTCCTTCCTTTGTTAGAACGGTCGCATGAATAATTACTTTTTTAAATGGAACCTTACCCATAAATTCAATTCCAGAAAAAATCATTCTTGCTACCCACAAAAATATAATATCTCTTGCTGTGCTTAAAACATCAGTAGGATAAAATTCTTCAAGATCCTTTGTTTTCTTTGGCCAACCAAAAGCCACGAATGGCCAGAGCGCTGAAGAAAACCAAGTATCAAAAACATCCTCTACTTGATGAGGTCTACACTTTCCACATAGAGGACATTTTTTTGGCTTTTTTTGGGAGAAGAAAAATTTGCGTTTTTCTTTGCATTGCCAAACAGGAAATTGATGCCCCCACCAAATCTGACGAGAAATACACCAATCTTGAGCATTTTTTAGCCAATTAGAAGAAATTTTTGCCCATCGGGAAGGATAAAATTTTACTTTCTTTTTTTCAATTGCCTCAAGTGCAACCTTAGCAAGATCCGACATTCGCAAGAACCACTGTTCTGAAGGTAAAGGCTCAACTAATGAGTTACATCTATAACAAAGTGGGACCTGATGAATGTAATCTTTTTCTTTCTCAAATAAATCAGCATTTTTTAATTCTTCAATTATTTTTTCCCTTGCTACTTGGGGTTTGAGCCCCTGGTAGCGAGAAGGTACATTTCTATTTAGAAGCCCGTCTTCATCTATAATCTGAATAAGTTCTAAATTATGTTTTTTTGCAATCTGATAATCTAAAAAATCATGGGCAGGAGTAACCTTCACTGCACCTGTTCCAAAAGATGGATCAACCAAATAACTTCCAATAATAGGAATTTCTCTTTCTATAATGGGTAGAATTACCTTCCTTCCTATTAAATTCTTGTATCTTTGATCCTTTGGATTAACTGCCACTGCGGTATCTCCCAAAAGAGTTTCAGGACGAGTAGTAGCAACTACAATAAATTTTTTCTTGTTCTCAGCAAATCGGTAACGGATGAACCAAAGTTTGCCTTTCTTTTCTTTGTATTCCACTTCCAGATCGGACAAGCTTGTTTTGCAACGTGGACACCAGTTAACTACTCTTTTATCACGATAGATCCATCCTTTCTTGAAATAGTGAGAAAATGCCAAAATTACTGCCTTATTGTATTCTTTATCCATAGTAAATCTTGTTCGTGACCAATCACAGGAAACACCTATTTGTTTCAACTGATCAAGAATTATCGTCCCGCTTTTTTTCTTCCATTCCCACACACGTTCAATAAATTTTTCTTTCCCCAAATCAAAGCGGGTCTTTCCTTCCTTTTTCAGCTGCCGCTCTACCACATTCTGGGTAGCAATACCTGCATGATCAATACCAGGAACCCATACTACTTTCAATCCTTGCATTCTCTTCCACCTCACAAGAATATCTTGGATCACTGCATTAAGGGCATGACCCATATGCAGAGAACCAGTAATATTTGGTGGCGGAATTACTATGGAAAATCTTTTCTTGGATTTAGAAACTTCTGGACTAAAAAACTTTCCTTTCTCCCAGAATTTATAAATCTTTTTCTCAACCAATTTTGGATTATATTGCTTTTTCATTTTTTTCTGATTTAACTTGCTCTTTGTTTATTTTCTTAAACAATGGTTCTGATTTCTTTATTTTCATCTTCTTGAAACTTTCAAGAAAATACTTATGCAGACTATCAAAATCATTCAGTTCTTTAATCTCTTTTATACCAAGAATTCTCCTTAATTTCCCGGAAGCATTCGGTAAAAGTGGAAGAAGAAAAATTCTTATTGCACCAATAAGATACAACAAATTACTTGCAATTTTATTGAATTCTTCTTTGTTTTCAATGGCCCATAACTTTTTCTTATCAAAATATTGATTACCATAATCAGCAAGATTTACCACTTCTCTAAGATAATCTCGGAACCTACAAGCGGGAATATCTTTATTTATCTCCAAAAACGCCTTTTTTGTTTTCTGAATTATCTGTTTCTCTATTTCTGGTTTAGAAAAGGGTTTGTAATTTTTCTTTTTTGCCAAAACAAGAGTCCGGTGAACTAAATTGCCTATTTTACCTACCAAAATACTATTTATCTGTTCAGCAAAATCGTCCCACCAAAAACTGGAATCTTTGGTTTCAGGCATAATCCAGCAAAGATAAAACCGAGTCTCATCTATTCCATATTTTTTTGCTAAATAATCACATTTAATTATCACCCCTCTGCTTTTTGAAAATTTCTTACCTTCAAGATTCAGGTATTGATTTACACAAACAACATCTGGTAGATGAAGTCTGGGGTCATATAAGTGAAGCTGGCCCGGCCAAAACAAAGTATGAAATAAAAGATTATCCTTTCCCATAAAATAATAATGACGGACAGATTTTTTTAGCCAAAAATCTTTCCATCTTGCATTGCCCTTAAAATATTGAATGGAAGCAGAGAAATAACCAATCACTGCTTCAAACCATACATAGATTGATTTCTTATTCCAATTCTTAATCCGGTCTTGTGGAGCAATATTTTTGATAGGGATTTTAATGCCCCACTTAATATCACGAGTAATAGAACGAGGCAAAAGCCCTTTCTTAAGCCACCCTTGCGTCTCTGCTACAACCCACTTTCTCCAATATCTGCTTTTTGATTTTACATACTGCTTCAAAAAATTCTCCAGCTTTTGCCAGTTCAAAAAATAATGCTCTGTTTCTTTAAGAATTACTGGAGAGCTACTAAGACGATTCCGGGGATTTTTAAGATCTCCAGGTTCCAAAATTCTGCCACAGTTGTCACACTGATCACTCCTTGCTTCCTGATAACCACAATATTTGCAAGTTCCTTCTACAAACCTTCCTGGGAGAAATATCTTTTCTTTTTGAGAATAGTATTGCTGGACTATCCTTTTTTCAATATATCCTTTCTTGTAAATTTTTATAAAAAAGTCTTGGGCAATTTTTTTATGTAAAGGATTATTTGTCTTTGTATATAAATCAAAACTAATGCCTAATCTTTTAAACAGTGCTTTTAACTTTTTATGATAAAACCTTACAAGAGAGGAAGGACTTTTTTTCTCTCTGATTGCTTCAAAGAGCACAGGTGTTCCAAAACAATCAGAACCCGAAACCATTAATACTTTATGTCCCTTTAATCTGAAAAAACGCGCCAAAATATCTGCAGGAAGCAAATAACCTGCTAAATGTCCGATATGAATCTCTCCGTTTACATAAGGCCAAGCCACGCCGATAAAGATTTTTTGTTTTGTCTTTTTCATTTTTTCTTTGATAGATTTTTATCTAAGTACAGAAGCATCACAATTTCATCAACCAGTTTGCCTTTGTACTGAAATTGATGAGGAATTTTTGCCACTTTTTTGAAGCCAAGCTTTCTATATAAATTCATCGCAGGCTTATTCGTAGGCAACACAGACAATCGAATTATTCTTGGTGATGGTCTAAGATATTTCTTGGCTAACTCTATTGCCTTTCTTGATAAATACTCACCTATTCCTCTTCGACGATATTCTCTATGAACCATTACTACTAAATATCCTACGTGATCTTGTCTTCCGATATGCATTCCTATAGTTACTCTTCCAACGAGCATCTTTCTATCTTCTGCCAATAAGGTTACCATCCTACGAGCCTTTGCTTCATTCCATCTTCTTTTCAATCTTTCTTTCTCCTCCTTGAGAGTTACTTTTTTATTTATGCCAATTTGAGCATCTTCTTTGACTAAAGAATTCGAGAACTTCTGAAACTTCTCTGGATGCCTTAAATCATTCCTTGAAAGTAATCTTATTGTAATTTCTCTACCGCCAAAATTTTTAATTTCTTTATATCTCATTTTATTCTTTTGACAAACTCATTAATAATATTTTGATAACCTTCTTTCTGAACTATCTCCCAAGCTTCTTTGTATTCTTTGAACTTTTGAGCGCGTTTGACATCTCTTCTTAATCTTTTTTCATCAAATAACCCAAGATAAATATGTTTGTGGACAGCATGTACTATGATATGGTTTTTTGTCTTCTTGCTTTTTTTCTTGTATCTTTTCTCAATATATTCCCACGCTTTTTTGCATCTCTGAAAATTTCCCAATGAAGAAAGAATCCGATGAATTAATTCATGAACGAGTATATCTATAAAAAGATCTTGTTTTTTATGCTTAAAAATGGTCAATGGGTCAGAAAAGCACAATTTTGTTTCTGTTACAATATAACAAGGAATAAATTTTTCCTCCCATTTCAGCTGCAATACACTGGCAATCTCTTTAAAAACTTTTCTCTCGTACACCTTCCATGCTTTATTTATTTTCTTAATATAGGCAACGATTTCTCTTCTGGAAATTTTCTTTTTTTTCTTCTTTTTCTTCAAAAACCTTAAGACCTCATCATAAACCAATGAATATTTAAAAACAACCTGAGGAATACTCATATTTAAAAAAGACTCATCAATAATTCGCTTTTCTTTATTTTACTATTTTTCTGGTGCAAAACCAATAAAAAATGCGCAAAAAGAGCGCCCAAAAGGAATTTAAAATAACAATTCTATTTCTCCCTTGGTAGAAGCATCCAAATATAGAATCCTATCCCTGCAAGAAAAATCAGCGCTATAAACAAAAGATTAATCTTTCCCCAAAGCACTATAGGAACTAAAAACAAAGCAAAAAGGCCAATTCCCACAATTGTCCACACAAAAATTGAAAATACCTTCACTGAATTATCAGCTATAACTTTGTTCAAAACAATCATTATTGGAAAAGCAAGAATAAGTAGATATATCATAGCTCTTTAAATCATATTAACATTCTTTAAGAAAAGTAAAAAGAGTTGTTTTTTGTGTTTCTTTAGATTTATTCGCTAAGGAGTTCATAATTTTAATATTTCTTTCATTGTCCTGATGTATTCTTTATCTATTTTGTTTTTTCTCAGAATATATTCTTCTGATAAATTCAGTATTTTTCTTGTCTGTGCTGGAGTTATATTTTTGATAGATCCCCGGCTTAAGGTGTTGGGAATTTGCATATTAAAAAATCTCTTTCCAAGAATTCCTAAAGGAAAAAAAGATCTGTTTATTATCTCTTCAATCTTCCATATCTTACTTTTATCTTTCAATTCTCTTTTGATTAAAGAAAGCAAATGAACTTTACTGAAATAACAATGAATAATTTCATGAAAAATTACACCAAAAGCATAATTTATTTTCTGAGGAGAAAGAGGACAGCGTGATATCTCTACTAAGATAATTTTGCTACCCTCCAATCCTCTTCCTCTCTCACCCCCTATACCATTATCTACTCTGTTGGTTTGGGGTTTTTTATTTATCATTAAAAATACTTTAATTAACTTTAGAGAAGGAGCATTGTAGAGATATGATAGAATCTTTTCAATTTTTTCAAACGCAATTTTTCTTTTAGGCAGATTGGATTCTTTCTCTAATGCTTTCTTCCAATTTCTAAGATTGATAGAATCTTTTCTCCATATTGTGTCAAACTTTTTACCCCAAATATCAAATATTTTTTTTAAGGAATTGGCATCTTTCGAAGATAAATATGTCTTCATTTTTTTCCACGGATCTCTCTCTAAGAAAAACGGCTTTCCAATATACTTTTTCAAAAAATATTTCTTATATATGCTATGAAATTCTTTTAATGCCTTGCTTTCTTCTTTAGAAAATCTTCCAATTTCTTTCTTCCAAAAAGCGTTATATGGGGGACGATAAGGCCAGGGCCATTCACATCTACTAAGATTGTGCAAAAGAAAATAAAAATTTGCTTGTTTGATTACCTTAAATTCAAATTTCATAATTGACTATAATTATTTAAAAAACATCGCTACTTCACCGGTATCTCAATATAGAAGGTTGAGCCCTTGCCTTTGCCTTCAGATTCGGCCCAGATTTTGCCTTTGGTGCGTTCTCTCAGATTGTGAAATAAATTATTTATAGATATCATGAGTGTCAATATCGTAGTAAATTACTTCGTTTTTCTTCAAGAACCTAAACAAAACTCGATATCTCTTGGTAATATAAAAGGACCAATATCCTGAAAGTGGCCCTTTGAGTTTATGAGTATTTAAACTAGGATGATATATATTTTCTTCAAATAGAAGAATCTTTTTAGCCGCAACTTTTTGAATATTTTTAGGCAATCTTTCAAATTTTCTCTCAAAATAAGGAGTGGAGTGCGACTTAGAGATTCTTTACATACTTAGGAAATTTTGATTCTAAAAACTGTCGGAAAGTTCTTGTCTTTTTCTTACCTAAAGCTGCTTCTCCAGCCAAAATTGCCTGGACTGCTTTTCTTAACTCCAGGTTTTCTTTGCTTAACTGTTCTAACTTTCCTTTAGGAAGCACAACTAGATCGTCTTTTGCTAATTTTTTCGGAATAGTAATGATTTTTCCCATGTTTTATCAATTTATTTAATCATCCATTTCTAAACTATCATCTTTAAAATCTTCTGTCAAATCTTCTTCAGCGCCAGTACCTCAGTATAAGATGAGAAATCCAAGAAACGTTCTCCGTTAAATTATTTACTTCACTGATATCTCAATATAGAAAGGGAGTTTCTTCAAAGATTAAACATAGAGACTTTTTTAAAAAAATCTTTGTTTGTAGTAAAAAGAATTGTATTGAAACCCAGTTTCTTTGCTGTCTTTACATTTCCAGGATTATCATCAATAAAAAGACACTCTTTAGATTTAGCCTTAATTTTTTTAAGCATATATTTAAACAATTTAGGATCTGGTTTTGAAATACCGATTGTAGCCGAGTTAAAAACTACATCAAAATCACTATAGATTTTAAATCTCTCTTTCAAAAGCCGCTCTAAAACTATAGTGTTATTAGTCAAAAGACAAATAGTATATTTTTGTCTTTTTTTTCGGATCCAATTAACTAATGATTTATTTATCC
>JAGGWD010000019.1 GCA_021157625.1 bacterium
ATTTTATATCTTAGGGTAGAAGTTTTTAAATTTTTAATAAATAAATTCTGAAATAGCAACTTTTAGCATCGCGAAGGAGAAACACCTTCGCTCTGCTTTTTAAATTCTTTTTATCTCTCAAAATTGTTAGAATCGCTAGTCTCAATATTATTATTTTTTTCAAAAAAAGTCAACCCTCTCTCAAATCCAAAGATGTTTAATTCTCTTGTGTATTTTGCAAGACTTATATTTTTCTATCTTAATCCTTAAGCCTAATACAATGCAATCGCAAGATAACCACCCATCTTACTTAATAATTATACTATGGTTTAGTTATTAAGTATCAAGAGAGGAATAGAAAGGATCGTTTACCTTTCCTACTTAAAGCATAAGATGTTCTAATAACTAGATTCAAGTTTTCTGAAGCGCATTCTCCCCAGAAGATAGACCAGAAATACTATTAGAATTATTATTACAATTAATACAAACCAGAAAGTTCTTGTTTTATACCATGGAATCTCAGGCAGAGGAGATGGTACTCTTTCTATCTCAAAATATCCCTGAATTTCTTTTAACATCTGGTTTTGATAATCAAGGATATAAATACTGAAAGGTACAATTCCTGTTTCTTTTGGAGGAAGTATCGTGGCTTCATAGTGTGTCATTTCTGCATTGATTCTTAAAAGAAACGAAAAAGATTTATCCTCTTTTCTTAAGGTAATTATAATACTCTTTAAAACTTCCGGAACTTTTTTGTAATCTATAGAAATTGTCAATGGTACTCCCCCCTTAATTTTCACTTTGTTGCCATCAGGAATAATTTTTTCTTGATCTTGCCAAAACTCAAAGTCTGATAATTTTAGTTTCTCAATCTCAGAGGGTAAAACGACGGGAGGTACAGGTGGAGATACTGGAGGCGGTGGTGTTGGAGGTGGCGGTATCGGAGGCGCTGGTATTTCTTTTTTATAAGGAACAGCTGAGATTATTGCTCCAGAAGAAAAATTTCCTGCTTTATCATAAGAGAAAACAGTGTAATAATATCTTTTCCCATTAACAAGACCTACTGCAAGAAATGATGTTTTTTTTCCTTGATATACCAAAATTCCATCCCAAGGATTTGTAGGAAAGAACTCCAAAGACCCCATTATTCTCACTCCTGCAAAGTCCTTATCAGGAGGAGCTTCCCATCTGAGTAGAATCTGCTGATTGCCAGGGATTGCTTCTAAATTCAGAACATTAGCGGGAGGTACAGTATCTAAAATAATAGAATCTGATACTATCTCAGAAATTCCTCCTGAAAGACTTCTGAATTTAGCATAGACAGTTTTTCTACCATCACCCTCAGTTAGTATCCATTTCTTTGAGGTAGTGTAGTTTTCCCAAATCGCACCTGAAAAATCAATGTTATTGCTGATTGCCATTTGATACGCTTGCTTGGCTGAAATTGTTAAAGAAACATTTCGAGAATTTGTCCATTCTGTTCCTTTGTTAATCACTATAGATTTCTCAGAAACTTCCGGAGCCGGAGGAATAAGCGGAAGGGCGCCTCCTTCTTCTGGAGGAGTAGGAACTGGAGCTGATAAAGTAGTAGCGGAAGCAGAAGAACTCTTTGGAGATTCTATTCCTGAACCATCTACTGCCGAGACATTGTAAGTATAAGTAGTAGAAGGACTTAATCCAGTATCCGAATATGATGTCACAGAAGAAGAAGCAATGAGAGCATTATCTCGGTAGATATTGTAATAAACTGCACCACTAACAGCATCCCAGATCAAATCTATTTGAGAAGAACTCACTGCTGTAGCTGATAAATTTTGAGGCGGAGGTAAAGAAACAGTGGTAACCGAAGGTGTAATTGTCAAAGCATGAATTTGCTTTATAAATCTTGAATTTTCAAAAAAACCAGAAAAAAGAAGAGAGGATATGACTATACCTATTCCTCCCCAAAAAAGGAGCCAAAAGATTAATCTCTTTATAAAAAATCGAGGTGTTTCATTCACATTTTAATTAATAAAAGAATCATTCCGCTTTTTCTTTTATCTGAGATCTCTTCCTCTTAGAGAATATAATGACTAAAACGATTAATACCAAGACAACCACCAGGATTAATCCAGCAGTTAGAGGGCTTAGAGTCAAGAAAGAAGGCTTTTGAACTACTACTCTTTCTTTTGGAGGTATAACTCTAAAGTGAACTTTGGCAAAGCCAACTTGCTCTGCTCCTTTATAAACCGAGACATCTGCCCAATACTCACCTAAATCAAGAACGATGGGCAACTCTCCTTTTACTTGACCTGTCTGAAATGCCTCTACCCATCCTTTTATTTCAAAGATATCTGCTGATCTTAATATTTTTCTGTGAGACAAATCATAAATCTCTAAATGAATTTTTGAAGGTCTTGTCCTGGCATTCCCAAGATTCTCTAAATTCACTATTACTACTACTGGATTGCCTTTTTCTACATTAGGAATGCTGACTGTTTTTACTCTGAAATCAGAAAATACTTTTTCTGTCACAGTAAGATCAATATCTACCATACCTCCTAAAAGAGTAGTCACTTGTCCTTCCTTGGCCCCTGAAGAAATTGCTCTTACTTGAATTTTTCCTTTGTATCTACCATAAGCTGCATCTTCAGGTACGTTAATTTTTACCTTCATTGGAACTTTCTTTTCCCCTTTAGGCAACGGAAACATCATACCATTTTCAATTGTTATCCAATCTTTGATTGGAGAATCTTCAATCGTTACCTCTGCAGTAAGTTCTTCATCAGGATTTCCTCTAACCAAATAAATCGTTTTCTCAAACGAAGCACCAGGGAAAAGATACTCGTTTACTATATCAGGAGGAGTTATTCCAAAACCTGCTTTGGCAATATTAAGACAGCAAAAAATTCCCCACAATACAATGAGCGATATCAAGATAATGTGTTTTGGCTTCTTTCTCATTTAACTATATAGCATCCACCGCACTTACAGTATTCGTCCCACTGTAAGTGCCTGGATACTGAGGATCAGGGATCTTAATCATCCAATAAAGATCATCGTAACTATTTGATGTAGTCGCGGTTGGTTTTGGAAGATCAAGGTTATAAGAAGTAGGAGTAGTAGTTAAAGGAGTACCAACCCAATCTCCCATATTACTTGAACTTGAATACTTCTGCTGACCTACAGGAATAGTATGACCTGCTCCATCATCCATATCTACGCCGGAGAGCGCTAAATCAATTTCATAATTTCCCGTATTTGTTGCATGAGTCTGTTTCTCAGTGCTAGTACCTCCCGGATTAACAGTTCCATAGTTTATTGAACCATCTATGTCAAAGGCATATAGTGTAAGCAATTCCTGACTAGTAGTACCTGTATCAGAATTATTTCCACTATCTACTGCTGTGATGTCCATCTGCCAATCTGCCCCAGGATAGGAAGTAGTAGGAGAAGTTGGCTCAGCAATGAACCATACATTTGCTGAGCAAGTCACATCACAACTATTACCAGAGCAATTACTTGTAGCACAACTGCTTATATAATAACACCAGTTGGGATCAGCAAGACCGCTGGAGCAGGTAGTATTGTTTAGATAAAGAGTAGAGGTAACTGAAACGATATCGCTGTAACCGTTGCTGTCGCTTACTGTAGTAGTTCCACTAATAGTGACATATGTATTCTCTACCACAGTGATATCGTTTCCTCCATTCAAAATTACTGTTCCCACAGTAGGAGCTACATTTCCTACAGTAACCGATGGCTGAACGGTATCTGCCATTACCTCTTTGAGAACGAGACCCGCCCCAAGAGCAATCATTGCATACATTCCTAGCACTATTATCCAAGGAATTGATATTTTAATTTTATTTGCCATTTTGGTATAAAAATTCTTTATTTAATTATACCCTATTTTTAAATTATAGCAGAAATCTTCCTGTGGAAAAGATAAAACTCAATCGCTCTCTGCTACAAAGGTGGTAGTACCTGTATAAGTTCCTGCTGGCTGGATCGAGGGAATTCCTAGACCCCAATAGATATCATCGGTTGAGGCAGAAGGATGAGAAGTAGGTTTTGAGAGATCAAGCTCAACCAAATTGTTCGACGAACTAGTAGCATCAGTTCCGGATCCATAACTTACTCCTGAAGAGGTAGCATATTCTTGCTGACCTACTGGGATACTGTTTGCACCGCTTTCCAGATCTGTTCCATAAATATAAGCATCGATAGCGATATTGCCTGTGTCTGTTAGAACTGTATCTTGATTGAGGGTACCTGTATCATCGCCAGGATTGAGCGTTCCGTAATCAATAGAGCCTCCTGATCTATACACCTCAAACATAAAATCTTTTGTTGAATCTCCTGACCATGACGATCCACTATTGCCAGAAGCAAAATAAGATCCTTTCTCATATTGAGGAGAAGTTCGATCCAATCTCCACACAACAGCTCCCTTCGCATCTGGTGCTCTCACTACTATAGCATATTTTGTATCTGCAGAAAGGGTATAGGGAGTCAAAGAGATATATCTCCATTCGCAACAACTTGTTGGAAGGGTATCTCCATCAGTAGTTCCTGATGTTAGATCTGAACCTGTGGGTTCGCCTTTTTCTGTGGCTCGGATACCAACAACAAGATCATGTGGATAGTCATCTCGAAATAATTTTAATTTAACTCCTGTGATAGTCTGAGTAGCTCCAACTGTAAATGTCTGAGCAAGCCAGTCTGTCCCGGTTATTTTTTCATTATCATCATCGCCTTCATTGTAGTACTCACTAACAGTACTTACATCCAATGCCTGAAGAGAATTCATTTCCACAGAAGAAGAAGTGGCTGAATCCGAAGCTTCTTGAGAATCAACAACTTTAATCGACGCTTCCCATGCTTCTGTTGCCCAAGTTCCTGAATCAGTTGGATCGGCATGAAACCAAACATTGAACTCACAGGTAGCAGTGCAACTATGCCCTGAACAAGAACTAGTAGCACAAGTGACAACATAACAATTATTATCATTGGAACTACAATTATTTCCTACTCCTGTTCGATATAGCTTTCCTTTTACCGAAGCAATATCAGAATATCCATCAGCGTCGGTTACAGTAGTTGTTGCCAAAACCGTAGTCGTTGAATTTTC
>JAGGWD010000001.1 GCA_021157625.1 bacterium
CTATAATAGATTTGGTGGTTTTTGGCATAAGTATTATTGAGTGTAAGGGATATTATACTCAATTTCTATTATTAAGAATATTCCACTAAAAAGTGTATGTCAAGTGGAAAACTGCTTCTCCCCCAAAAAGTCCACCTTAATTATATTCAGATTCCACAAATAGATTTATTAACAAAAAAAGAAACCAAAAATAGAGATCAAAGAAAAGTAGATATTCAGAGAGGGTAATCCAATATCTAAAATTATCTAAAATTAACTAAAAAAATAGCTTTTGTAACTCTCAGATAAGCATATTCTTTGAAACAAAATACCCCCATCCCCTACTTTCCTTGTAATTCAATCTTAAATGTCGCACAATATTATTCTCCTGCAACACAGTTATTGAAGATTTTTACTTGGTTATTATACTCATTCACTAAAATTTTTGTTTCTTCAAGAAGAGTATTGTATTTTTCTACAAGATTATTATATTCAGCAACTTTCTGTTTATATGCTGTACTCCATTTAGGCCGAATAGATTTCAGCTCTTCTTGAAGATTTTCTATAAGGATTTGTAATTTACGAAGTTTTTCCTGATTGGCTTCAATTTTTTCTTTTAGCCCTTCTTCTGGTTGAGGACAAGCAGATAAAGGCAATCCAAAATGTTGAACTGCAATCCAAGTAGGTTTTCCTTCAAAAATTCCTCTTCCCACTGCCACTCCAATATCTTGATATCTTGAATTGAGAATATTTCTTCTATGAGGAGGGCTAGCCATCCATTCCTGAACCAGATCTTGATCATCCTTAAAGTTCCCTAAAGCTAAATTTTCTCCTACTGCAATAAACTCATATCCGTATCGCTGAGCTAACTCCCCTACTCCTACACCTGAAGTTGAATAATGAGCAAAATATTGATTCTCAAACATATCTTTGAGTTTTGCTTTGGCAGAAGCATCAAGATAAAAATTCTCTCGAAGCAAAGGAAGACCATTCTTTTCTCTCTCTACATTAGTCCATAGAATCACTCCTGTGGGAGTAAGGTTCCCTTCCAAGGAATCTTTATAGGATAAAAGAGCAGGAGGTGCTGAAATTTGCTTTTTTGCTTCTCTGACTATAAATTCATTTATTCTCTCTTCAATTCTTTTTTGAAGCTGGTAAGAAAAATTAAAAATTCTTTCTTCCTTGACTCGAAAAAGAAAGAAAAATAATAAGACAAGTAAAATAGTAATAAATATCTTGAATCCTCTACTCATTTTATTTCTTTTTATTTTACCAAAAAATAAAATTTCACGCGATTCTTCATCTTACTCTTTTTTTTATCTCAATAACTTATTATAATGAAATATAAGAACAATAATAAATATGATCAAGAATTTAAGAAATTTTCCTATTTTTTTAAAGAAAGAATTAGAAAAACCCAAAATTCTATTGCCATCTAAATACAAAAAAATTCAGAATATTGTAGTTGCAGGCATGGGAGGTTCTGCAATTGCTGCTGAGGTCCTAAAAGAAGTTATCCCTCTCAAGATCCCTTTAGAAATATCGAAGGGATATTTTCTTCCGTATTGGACAAGTAAAGATACTCTTCTTATCTGTGTAAGTTATTCGGGAAATACTAAAGAAACATTGACTCAATTCCATCAAGGAATAAAGAAAAAATCAAGCATTATCGTTATTACCTCTGATGGAAAACTAATGAAAGAAGCAAAAAAGAAAGCCATCCCATTTATAGAACTTCCTAAAGGATTTCTTCCTCGAGAAAGCTTTCCTTTTATCTTCTCAAGTCTAATTAGAATATTTAAAACATTGGGTTTAACTAAAGAAGTTTTTTCATTTGAGCTTCTAGAAAGAGAGATAACAAAAATAGAGAAAGAAGCAAAACTGGTCGCCAGAAAAATTAAAAATAGCTTCCCCATAATCTCAAGTCAATATTTTTCTGTAAGTACACGGTGGGAAGATCAACTTAGCGAGAATGCAAAGCATTTAGCCGAAAGCAAAACCCTTCCTGAATTAGCACATAACGAAATAGAAAGCTGGAGGAAATTGGATAAGAATTACTCTCTGATCCTCTTAAGAGATTGTAAAGAGACAAAGGAAATAAAATGTCTTTTTGAAGGAATTAAAAAAATCATAAAGAAAACCCCGATATTGGAAATAAAAGCAAAAGGAAAAACAAAACCAGAAAGAGTACTCTATCTAATTCTCTTTGGAGATTTTGTATCTTATTTTCTGGCAAAGGAAAAAAAGATAAATCCAAAAACAACGGATTATATAAAAAGACTAAAAAAAGTAATTTAAATAAACTATTGCTTTCGTAAGAGTTTTATAAATACATCGTTTGGAATATTAACTTTGGTACGAGCAGCAAGTTTCTTTTTTCCTTTTCTTTGTTTCTGAAGCAATTTTTTCTTGCGGGTATAATCTCCACCATAAAGAGGTGCAAGCACATCTTTTCTTAAAGCAGGAATTGTCTCTCGAGCAATAATTCTACTTTTGCTTGGCTTGTGAGTTTTTTGTTCTTGGAATATATCACCCAAAGCTATTTGAATAGGGACTGCAAAATTTTGTCTGGGAATTAATTCTTTCAGTGAAACTGCTAATTTTCTAGCTTTCTTTTGGGCATATTCTCTTGGCACAATCTGAGAAAGTGCGGAGACTTGTTGGCCAGCTACGAAAACTTCCAACTTTACTAAATCTGCCTTCCTTGACTCAATAGGTGTATATATCATAGAAGCATATCCCGAACTAACACTTTTTAACCTATCATAGAAATTAATCAGAATATCTGCTAAAGCAACATTATACTCTATAATAAGACGATCCTTGCTTAAGTAGTCTGTTTTTTTATACTCACCCCTTAGTTGTTTTAAAAGTTCCATCACTTTACCAAGATAATTTTGAGGAGTAATGATTTTTAACTCAACCCACGGTTCTTTTGCTATTCTATCTTTTCTATTTATCTGGTAATTTACTTGAGGAGTAGTAACCAACAAATCCAACTGATATTCTCTTTTCAATCTCTCAACCACTATTTCTAAATGAAGAGTTCCCAAAAAACCACATCTAAATCCCCGTCCTAGAGCAGGTAAAGACTCCTCTTCAAAATAAAGCGCCGGATCGTTCAATTTTAATCTATTGAGGGCTTCTTTTAGAAGGGAGAAATCTGCTTCATTGGTAGGATATAGACTAGCAAACACCATTGATTGAGGTATTTTCCATCCCACGCTCTTTAGATATTCCTCTAAATTCTTTTGTCCCGTTGCAAGATAACCAACCTCACCCACTCCTAACTCAGATACGGGCACCATCTGAGGTTTAAACACCCCAATCTCATTCTTTTCTTTTCTTAAAGTTCCTTCTAATACTCTTATGTAGGCAATAACCCCTTTAAAAGGATCGTAAAATGAATCAAAAATAAGAATTTTTAAGGGAGCTTTGGGATTACCTTTGGGAGGAGGCACAGATTTTATAATTTCTTCCAAAAGCTTTTCCACATTTTGACCTGTCTTAGCAGAAATCTTAATTATTCTATTTTTTTCTATTTTCAAAAGATTTATTAACTCTTCTTCTACCTTCTCAATACAAGCATTTGGTAAATCAATTTTATTAATTACTGGAATAACAACTAAATTTTGTTTTTGAGCAAGATAAAGATTAGTGAGAGTTTGGGCTTGAATTCCTTTGGTAGCATCAACAAGTAAAACAACCCCCTCCACTGCTTTTAATGATCTTTCTACCTCTGAACAGAAATCTATATGGCCAGGTGTGTCAATAAGATTCAGAACGTAACCTTTGTATTCCATTCTTACGGGTTGCAGCTTAATTGTAATCCCCTTTTCTCTTTCCAAATCCATCTGATCTAGCAATTGATCTCGCATTTTTTCTTTTGGAACAGTATTGGTTATTTCTAACAATCTGTCAGCTAAGGTTGACTTACCGTGATCAATATGACTGATGATAGCGAAGTTACGAATATTTTTCATAAAAACAGAATAATTCTAAAAATTCCAGGTATTCTTCCTGGAACAAAAAATAAACATATTTATATCTCTTACTTATATTCCTAAATCGATATAACGTGGACGTTTTTGACGGAGAGAGACAGTAACTTTCAGCCCTGAAGAAATTTTTGCTACCTCATATATTTTAGTACAGCTTTTTGGAGCAAAACCCGGCTTAAGAACTGCTCCACATTCACTTCCTTCAGGAATCCATCTATCAAATTTTCGTTCATAATGAAATCTTCTTCCTTCACTGTCCACTAAATCACCAATATTCCACCATCCTTCTTTAATATCGTCTGTTCCTATATTTTGAGCTTGTATTGTAACCTCAATAAATCTTTCGGTAGTAGTAAGATCTTGAGGATATCCAAATTTGCTTTCTGAGGCAAGAAGAATATTGCCTCTATCCTTCACTTCTTTTAATGAGAACTTAACATTTCCAATCTCAACTTCATATACAGGTTCTTTATTTTTTTCTGTCTCTTCGGGAGGAGGTGGAGGCGTCAACATCAAAGATTTCACAGCAATAAAAATAACTACTATCACAATGATAATAATCACTCCCACAATAATTTGTTCTCGGGAGAGATTTTCAATCATAAATGTTTTTAATTAAATTTATCTTCCAAATCTTCTCTGGCGTCTTGCATATTCCTCAAGCGCTCTATCAAAATCCTCCTCCTTAAAGTCTGGCCAATATTTATCACAGAAATAAAGTTCAGAATATGCAGACTGCCATAGCAAGAAGTTAGAGAAGCGTTTTTCTCCACTTGTCCTAATTACCAAATCAGGAGCAGGCAAACCGGCAGTAGATAGATATTTCTCAAATAATTTTTCAGTTATTTTGCTAGCAGGAATCTTTTCTTTGATAATTTTCTTGGTAGCCTCCAAAATATCCCAACGGCCACTATAACTTACAGCAAGATTAAGAAAATATTCCTTATTGTTTTTTGTTAAATCCTCGATTTTCTTTATTACTTCCCTAAGGCTTTTTGGTAATCTTTCTTTCTGGCCAATTACTCTTACTCGTACTTTCTTGGTCAACATCATATTCTTGCCTGCCTGCTTGTCGAGATACTTCTTGAGTTCTTCTCTAAAACCTCTTTCCAAAAGTTCAAGAAGATATTTAACCTCTTCTTTTGGTCGATTCCAGTTTTCAGTAGAAAAACCAAAAGCTGTCAGAACTTTTATTCCCTTTTTTTGACACCACCGACAAAATCGTTTTATGTTCTCAAAACCTGCTAAATGACCCTGAATGGTAGGCAGACCCCTCTCTCTTGCCCATCGACGATTTCCATCAGGAAGCAAAACAACATGGGTGGGTATTTGCTTTTTATCTAATGTTTTCTTTTTCATATTGATAAGGATTATAAATTTCTAACGGCTTTTTTTCTGATAATTTGGCTGTTATATATCCTAACCCAAAAGAAGCCAGTGAAATCAAAATAATGACTATTATCAGCACTATATCGATTTTATAATTTTTGACAATTCTTTTCAAGTCTGCTAACATAACTGATATATGGCAAAGACAAAATCATCAGGAACAACAAAATTAGGAAGAGATTCAAAACCCAAATATCTGGGAGTAAAGGTTTTTGATGGCCAACCTGTTAAACCAGGAATGGTAATCGTAAGACAGCGAGGAACAAAGTTTTTGGCAGGTAAAAATGTAAAAAAAGGAGCCGATGATACTTTGTATGCTCTCAAAGAGGGAAAAGTTAAATTTACTACTACTCGAAAAAAAAGATTTGATGGTTCGAGAAGAAAAGTCAAAGTAGTTAATGTAGAATAATTAAAGGATTTTTTAAAAGTTAAGATCTTTTTCTGGTGCAGGCTCTTATAAACTCTCTAAATAAAGGATGAGGGCGAAGAGGTCGGGATTTATATTCAGGATGGAACTGCGTTGCCACAAAAAACGGATGGTTTTTATATTCAATGATTTCGACTAAATCTCTTTCTGGATTAACTCCTGCTATTACTAATCCTTTCTTTTCTAAGAGTTCTCGAAATGAATTATTAACTTCGTATCTGTGCCTGTGACGTTCCACAACAAGCTGTTTTTTATATGCTTTAAAGGAAATGGTTCCTTTTTTTATTCTGCACAGATAATCGCCTAATCTCATTGTTGCTCCATACCTTTTCTCCCGAAGCAAAACTTTTTGTTCAGGCATTATATCTATCACATTATTTTTACCTCCGGGATTAAACTCTGCAGAATTAGCATCTTTGATACCTGCCACATTACGTGCAAACTCTATTACTGCCAATTGCATGCCGAAACATAAACCAAGATATGGAATCTTATGGGTTCTACAGAATTCAATAGCCTTGATCTTACCTTCCACTCCTCTACTTCCAAAACCTCCAGGCACAATAACTCCATCAAATTTCTCAAGTTCTCGAACTGCTCTTGGTTTTTTCTCATAGTTTTCTGCAGATAGCCATTGAATTTCTGGTTTTCTTCTAAAATACCAGCTGGCATGTTTTATTGCTTCTATAACAGAAATATAGGAATCCATTAAGGTAAATTTACCTGTCTCAAAATACTTTCCTACCATAGCAACCTTCACTGGTTTTTTTGCTGTTTTAATAATCTTTACAAGTTTTTCCCAATCTTGGAGATTTTTTTTGCAAGAACGCCTTGAGTGCAGACCAAATTTATGAAGTATTCTATCCCCTAACCTTTCTTTTGCGAAATTAACAGGTATCTCATATACAGATTCCACATCTGGAGAGGATATAACATCTTTAATATCTACATTACAGAAAATAGAAATTTTACGTTTTCTGGGCTGGTCTAAAGGAAATTTACTTCTTGCTATAATAAGAGAAGGTTGAATTCCTGCCATATTTAGCCACTTTACTGCCTGCTGAGTAGGTTTGGTTTTCATTTCACCTATAGTCTCTGGAACAGGAAGATAAGATATCAAGATAAAAAGAACTTTCTTGGGATTATGAAGTTTCATCATTCTGGCTGCTTCAAGAAACAACATATTTTGGTATTCACCTACTGTTCCCCCTATCTCTATTAAAACAAAATCGGCTTTAGTTTTTTTGGCCGCTTTTTTTATACGAGAAATTGTTTCATTGGGAATATCAGGTACTACTTCCACGCACCGTCCTCCATACTCTAAATTTCTTTCTCTTTGAATTACTGCCTGATAAACACGTCCTGTAGTAATATAGTTGTCAGTAGTCAGTTCTTCGTCTAAGAATCTTTCATAATTGCCAATATCTTGGTCGCATTCTACCCCATCTTTGGTCACGAAAATTTCACCATGCTCGATGGGATTCATTGTTCCGGCATCGACATTAACGTAAGGATCTATTTTGATCGCTGTAACTTTATATCCTTTAGCTTGCAGAATCTTACCGATAGAGGCAGTTGCAATCCCCTTGCCGATGCCTGACATTACGCCACCGATAATGAAAATATACCGGGTCATACAATTACTACTCTTGTTCAGGAGTGATTATCAGTTTTATTTCCGCCTCCAAGTTATGTTTGAAAGTTACCTTTATTGGAAATTCTCCTATTTCTTTAATAGGTTCTTTTATATCGATTTGATTCTTACTAATATTGAAACCCAATTCTTTCAATTTTTCAGAAATCTTCTGTGCTGTTATTGATTCATACAACTGGCCACTTTCTCCTACTTTTACAGGAAAAACAATTTCCTGCCCATCTATTGCTGCTGCTTCTTCCTGCACTTTCTTTAACTCTTCCTCTGCTTTCTTCTCTTCTTTCTCTTTCTGTTTTTCAAGCCACTCAAGATTTCTTTTGGTCGCTGGTTTTGCTAAACCTCTCGGAATTAAAAAGTTGCGTGCATAGCCATCTTTCACCTCTTTAACTTCGTATTTTTCTCCTAACTTTTCTATATCTTTGAGAAGTATCACTTTCATAGAGCACTAATTATATTATTTTATTATAAAACAACTCAAAAAAGTTCATCAATCATTTTCCAGTCCTTTTACTACTTCTATAGCTTTTTGAAGTTGAGGGTCTTTTTTCTCTTCATAATCCTGTTCTGTCATTTTTATCTCTATATCCGGTTTAAGACCAGATTCTGTAATTGATTGACCCTTTGGAGTTAACCACTTAGCTACTGTAATTTTCATACTAGAACCATCACTAAGACGAGATAATTCCTGCACCGACCCCTTTCCAAAAGATCTTTCACCTATAAGGGTCACATTCCGATCATCTCTTAATGCTGCTGCTAAAATTTCCGCTCCAGAAGCAGTGCCTTTATTAATTAAACATACCATAGGATAATCAGAAAATGAACCAGGCCCTTTTGCTCTGTATTCCTGAGAAGGTTGTCTTCCACCAAAATCTTCTATTGCTACTAATTCTCCTTTTTCTAAAAACCAACCCGCAATGATGCGCGCTACCTCTAAATAACCACCTGGGTTATTTCTTAAATCCAAAATTATTCTTTTGGCAGGACTTTTTAGAATTTCTTTGGAAGCTTTATTGAAATCATAACTAGCCAATTGAGTAAAATGATAAAGTTTAATATAAGCAATATCTCCTTCTTTTATTTCCCACTTCAAGGAAGGAATTTCTACTATATCTCTTTTTATTTTGAAATCTCGAGGCTCCTCCCATCCTTCTCTAAGAATGGTTAAAGTTACTTCTGTTCCTCTTGGTCCTCTTATTAATTTAACCGCTTCATCTAAAGAAATGTGTAAAGAAGGTTTTCCGTCTATCTTAACTATTTTGTCTCCTGGACGTAAACCAGCCTTTTGAGCAGGAGTACCTTCCAATGGAGTAATGACTTGAAGTTCTCCTTTAACTATTCCAATTTCCATTCCTACCCCTTCAAATTTACCTGAGATATCTTCTGAAAATACTTTTGATTCTCGGGGTTCAAGGAATACAGTATAAGGATCTTCTAAACTCTCAAGCATTCCCGAAATAGCACCGTAAATCATCTTTTTTGTGTCTAATTTTTGAGGATCTACGAATTTTTTATGTACTTCTCTCCATGCTTCCCAAAACAAAGAAAAATCCACATCTTCGGGTGGACAAACTTTACAATGCACAGAAGATTTTCCTAATAAAAATCCGCTCCCGAAACTTGCAATTCCAAATAGAACAACAATAAAGAAAAGAAAAACTTTATATTTTTTCATGTTAATTTTATATAACAGATTTCCCAAAAATAGTCCAGACAAAAATAAAAGTGCCTCCGGGAGGACTCGAACCTCCAACCATCGGCTTAAAAGGCCGCTACTCTACCAATTGAGTTACGGAGGCGAATCATTTTTTATCTTACCATTTTCAGAAAACAAAATCAACTCCTCGAATTATAACTATCTGAACTCAACGTTCTAAGGGAAACAAACATTGGCTACAAAATATATTTTTCTCCCATCTATCTCTAAACTCTTTGATTGTCAAAGCATCTTTTTTCTCAAACTCCCCTACCCTAACTCTCTCTAAATCAAAAAGGTAGCCTCCTGTAGCAAGTTTTTCTCCTATATCCCGTGCCAATGATCTGATATATACACCCTTACCACAAACCACCTTTATCTTAAGATATGGCCAGTGATAATCAATCAATTCAATTTTTTTAATGTAAACCTTTCTTTTTGGTAATATAACTTTTTTTCCCTGACGTGCCAACTTATAGGCTGGCACTCCAGAAACCTTAATGGCTGAAAAATCGGGCGGTCGCTGATATATAAATCCCTCAAAAGAAGACAAAATTTTTAGGATATCCTCTTTTGAAGGTTTTTGAGAAACCTTTATTTTCTCTTTTTTGCCTTCTTCATCATCTGTGTTACTTCTCCATCCTAATTTAATTGTAGCTATATACTCTTTTTCCTTTTTGACAATTTCAGAAAGTTTCTTTGTTGATTTTCTTCCAATTCCCACTACCAACACTCCTTCTGCCAAAGGATCTAAGGTACCCGCATGACCTACTCTTTTCTCTTTTGTAATTTTTCGGATTTCTTCAATCACATCATGGGAAGTACATCCTTTCTCTTTATATATAGGCACGATAATACTCCCACAATTTGCCATATATTTAGTTCTTATCTGAATTATGATAAAATTTTTAAATAGGGTTTATGAGTCAAAAAATTCTCTCAAATATCTTATTTGTAATAATCCTCTCTATTTATTTGTGGTATACCTTTGCGATTGTCTATCATCTGATCAGATTTGGCGTTGGAACCAAACCCAAAAGAATGGCCTTAATTTTCTTTGTGGGTTCATTTATACTCTTCTCTGCAACAGTTATTTTTTACCTCAAGATAAATTGGCAAGATATATTAATAGCTAAATGATGTCTATTTTTACTTTCTCAAAAAACACTTTTGAAGGACAACTTCCTGGAGAAGAAACTATTCTTGTGACAAGGAAACATTGGATTTTCTTAGTACTGCCTCTTTTCTTGATTTTTTTCCTAGGAGCAATAATATTAGCTTTCACTTTCTGGATAAGTTCTTTTTCTTGGTATGAGAGATTCTCTCCAATATGGCAATTTATTCTCAGTCTAATCTTTTTAATTCTCTGGAATCTTGGATTTTGGTGGATTATGATTTATTCTCTTAATACCATCATAATAACCAACAAAAGAATAATCGAAAACAAGCAACTAGGTCTTTTCAAGCATATAGTTAATGAATTACAACTAAAGGATATACAAGATATTTCGGTAAAAATTATAGGACCCTTTGCTCATCTTATGAACTATGGAGATATAGAAGTCCAGAGCGCCGGAACAGTAGCAAAGTTC
Source organism: bacterium (assembly GCA_021157625.1). Taxonomy (GTDB): domain Bacteria; phylum Patescibacteriota; class Minisyncoccia; order Minisyncoccales; family JAGGXC01; genus JAGGXC01. Next base: position 10,739 of record JAGGWD010000001.1, read on the forward strand.
TTTTTCAATCAGCTTCCTTGGCCAGAGAAAATAAAAAATGTCATTATGGAACAAAAAATCAAAGAATCATAGAACAGAAGCACTCCAGCGTAATTTGATCTTTTACCAATAAATAAATGTTTGATGAAATCAACTAAATACCTTCTTGCCTTAATTTTTCTAAGAGTTCTCTTTGTTTCTTAGTTAGCCTTCGAGGTGTTTTTATTTTAAGTTTTACATAAAGATTTCCTCTCCCGAAACCACTAAAATGTGGGATACCTTTTTTTGAAATTCTAAATAATTTACCTGATTGAGTGCCAGGAGGAACTTTCAGAAGGAGAGTCTTGCCTTCAAGAGTCGGAACTTCTACTTCATCTCCCAGGGCAGCTTGTGAAAAAGAAATGGGTATTTCTACATAAAGATCATCTCCTCTCCTTTCAAAAATAGGATGTTTTCTTACTGAAATTCGTAAATATAGATCGCCTGGTTTTCCTTTCTTTCTTCCTGCATCACCCTTTCCTTTGATCTTAATCATCTGTCCTGAATCAACTCCTGCAGGAATAGTGACATCTATTTTTTCTTCCCCTATAATTCTTCCTTCACCTTTACAAACATTGCATGGCTTCTCGGGACGAAATCCTTCGCCTCCACATTCGGGGCATACTACGTATCGTGTTACGGTGCCAAAAAATGTTCTCTTTATCTCCTGAACCTGTCCTGTACCTCTGCAAGAAAAACATTCATTTAAACGGGTGCCGGGTTCAGCCCCGCTACCTTGACAGCGAGGACAAACAATATACTTTCTCAAAATAATTTCTTTGTGTTGATCTTTTAAAGTTTCGGCAAGAGACAATTCAATTTCAACCTCTATATCTTTTCCTCTCTTTAAATCCTTTTTAGGAGGCCAGAAACCTCCGCCAAAGAACTCCTCAAAAATATCACCTAAATCTTCAAATTCAAAATCAAAACCAGGTTTTTTCTTCCATTCTGAAAAATCAAAACCAAAACCTCCCTCGCCTGGAGTCGCTCCTTCAAATACTCGTCCAAATCTATCATATTGAGCCCTTTTCTCTTTATCAGAAAGAACCTGATATGCCTCGTTTATTTCTTTAAACTTTTTTTCGTCTCCTCCTTTATCAGGATGATATTTATGAGCCAAGCGACGATATGCTTTTTTGATCTCTTCCTGAGAAGCATTCCGAGGAACACCTAAAATTTTGTAATAATCTTTCATACTTCTTTAAAATGAATATTACTTTTCTTTATATTCTCCTTCTTGAGCATCAGAATCAGAGTCTTTCTTATTGTTACCTTTTTCCTGAGCTCTTCTATAAAGCTCGGTTCCTACTTTCTGAAGAGCCTGAGAAAGCTGAGAAGTTTTGGTATCTATTTCTTCCTTGTTCTCTCCTTCTTTTGCTTTCTTTAACTCCTCTATCTTTTGCTCAATTTCTTTCTTAAGATCATCTGGAATTTTATCAGCATTATCTCTCAGGCTTTTCTCAGCTGCATAGATTAAACTATCAGCTTTGTTTTTTGATTCAATCAATTCTTGTTTCTTTCTATCCTCTTCGGCATGTAATTCCGCTTCTCTTTTCATTCTCTCAATTTCTTCTTTAGAAATACCACATGATCCCTCAATACGGATTGATTGTTCTCTTCCTGTAGCTTTATCTCTTGCTGATACATTCAGAATACCATTTGCATCAATATCAAAGGTAACTTCAATCTGAGGGACCCCACGTGGAGCAGGAGGAATTCCATCTAAAATAAACCTTCCTAAAGTTTTATTATCTGCTGCCATTGGTCTTTCTCCTTGAAGGACATGGATTTCTACAGATGTCTGATTATCAGCTGCGGTAGAAAAAATCTGGGTTTTGGAAGTAGGAATAGTGGTATTCTTGGGAATCAAAATAGTATTAACACCACCCAATGTTTCAATTCCTAAAGATAAAGGAGTAACATCCAAAAGAAGCACATCTCTAACCTCGCCCTGAAGAATACCACCCTCCACTGCCGCTCCAATGGCTACTACCTCATCCGGATTAATTCCCTGACATGGCTCCTTACCAAATAATTTTTTAATTTCTTCTTTTATTTTGGGCATTCTTGTCTGGCCTCCTACCAAAACTATCTCTTCAATATCCTTGGGCTCCAGTTTGGCTTCCTTTAATGTTTGCTTAACTAGCTCAATTGATCTATCAATGTATTCTTTTACTAAATTCTCAAACTGCGCTCTGGTTAACTTATAGTAAAGATGCTTTGGTCCAGAGGCATCAGAAGTGATAAAGGGAAGATTAATCTCTGTCTCCAAAGTGGTAGAAAGCTCAATTTTTGCTTTCTCAGCAGCCTCTTTTAATCTTTGAAGCGCCAACTTATCTTTAGATAAATCAATTCCTTGATCTTTTTTGAACTGCTCTACCAACCAGTCCATTATCTTTTGATCAAAATCATCACCTCCCAAATGAGTATCTCCTCCTGTCGCTTTCACCTCTACTGTATCTTCTCCTACGTCTAATATAGAAATATCAAAAGTACCTCCTCCAAAATCATAGACTACAATTTGCTGATTTTTCTTTTTAGTTAATCCATAAGCAAGAGCAGCAGCTGTTGGTTCATTAATTACTCTTCTTACCTTAAATCCAGCAATCTCTCCTGCCACTTTTGTAGCCTTTCTTTGAGAATCATCAAAATAAGCAGGACAGGTTATAATTGCTTCCTCGATTTTCTCTCCTAATTTTTCTTCCGCATCTCTTTTTAACTTCTGAAGGATCATTGCAGAGATCTCTACTGGTTTATACCATTTATCTCCCATTTTCACCTCTACTCCTCCTTCTGATGACTCTCTGATATCATAAGGAAGAAGTTTCTTATCACGCTGAACTTCGGGATCACTAAATCTTCGTCCTATGAGTCTTTTAATAGAGAAAATAGTATTCTTGGGATTAGTAATCTGTTGACGTCTCGCTGTTACACCCACTAATATCTCTCCACTTTTTGACAATGCAACAACAGAAGGGGTAGTTCTTGCTCCTTCTTTGTTTTCTATAATCCGTGGTTCTCCTCCTTCAACCACGGCCATTGCTGAGAAAGTTGTACCTAAATCTATGCCTAATATTTTTCCCATAGTTTTTAAAAATTATTTATTAATAAAGACCACATCCTGCCGACTATCTCTAAAATTTAAGACAGTCGGCAGAACCCAGTCTTTATTATTTCTTAACTTTAATTTTTATCTTCTTTGCCTTTTCTTTTTTCTCGGGCTTTGCTTTAGGAATAGTAATAGTCAATATTCCATCGGCATATTCAGCCTCCGCTTTCTCGTCAATCACATCTACAGGCAATGGTACAGCTCTCTGATAATACCCTCGAGAAAGTTCTCTTCGATAATATCCTTTCTTTTTCTCCTCTTTAGAAGTCTCACTCTTAGCCTCTACCTTAAGAATGTTGTTTTTAACCTCTACCTCTATATTCTTTGGATCTACACCAGGCAGTTCCACCTCCGCTATTACTTTTCCATCTTTTTCATAAATATCCATCTTAGGAGTCTTCATTGAAGGCCATTCTTCTTCAAACCATCTCTCAAGTTCCCAGAAAGGATTACGATAAGGAATTAGAGACATATTAATTATTTTTTTTAATTTTTAAATACTTAGCGACCTTTGTTTATTTTGAAACTTTAACTTTAGCAGGTCTTAGTACTTTGTCTTCTAATATGTAACCTTTCTGCACTTCTTCTATTACTATTCCTGATTCTTTATCTTTTACTTCTACTTCTTCAACAACTTCATGAAAATTGGGGTCAAATTTCTTTCCTAATGACTGAATTTCTTTTAAGCCTTGATTTTTTAAAAAATCCAGAAGTTGAATTTTGATCTGAAGCAATCCTTTTAAATATTGATTTTCCTTCATGTCTTCTGGGATCTCTTTCTCTGCTTTCTCAAAGTTATCCAAGACAGGCAAAATCTTCAAAATGAATTCCTCATTGGCATATTTTATAATATCTTTAAATCTTTCTGTCTCTTCTTTTTTGTAATTAAGAAAATTAGCTCTTTCACGTTGCCATCCTGCTAAAAACTCTTCTTTTTCTTTCTGGCATTTCTCTAATGCTTTCTTTAAATCAGAGACAGACAATTCTTTCTCTGCGCTAGCCTTCTGTGTTTTGGATTCTCTATCTATTTCTTTGGTGGTATCTTCTTTTTTCTCCATCTTAATTTACTCTTAATTTTCTTGTAATGAATGAGTTAAGAGGTTTATAAGAGATATATTTTTATTATAATTCATTCTCTTCGGTCCTAAAATAGCAAACATTCCTTCACAACCCAATTCAGTACATGTAAATCGCGCTGTGATGATACTAAAATCACTGCTTTTGAAAACTGGATTTTCTTTTCCTATATATACCTTGGGCTCTCCAGAAGCTTGAGCAACGATCTCCTTAATATGCTTCTCAAATCTTTCTATCATTTTAATAAATTCAAGAGTAATTTCTTTGCCTTGAAATTCTGGTTCAGAGAGCACCCTTCTCCATCCTTCTTTCCAAAGAAGATCTTCTTCTACTAAATAAGTTAAACCCAAATTAGAAGAATAATCCGCAATCACTCTACTTGCCACCTGAATCAACTTGACTGCATTTTCCATCTCTCTCTCTATTTCTTTTAAAATTTTGCTTTGTTTTTCTTCAGTGAAAAAACTACACTCTTTCTTGCAGAGAGAATCCACAAAGAACCGATAACCCTTATCAGTAGGTACCCTCCCTGCTGATGTATGGGGCTGATAAAGAAATCCTTGATCAGTAAGCTTCTGCATTTCTATTCTAAGAGTTGCAGGAGATACACCAAAATTATACTTCTCCCAAAGAAGCTTAGAACTCACCGGTAAAGCAGAATGTATATATTCTTTTACTATTTTTTCTAATATCTTTTCTTGTCGCGCAGTAATAGCCATTAACTCTATTTTAAAAATTATCACTCTCTTGTCAAGAGTGCTAATTCAAAAGTTAATCAAAAAGCTCTCTTCGAGAGCTTATTAAAAATATAAAAAAGAGGGAGAGGTTATTTAAAGATCTCTAAGAAGTGATTTGTAGTGTTGTGTTGCTTTTTATCTGTCTCCAAGATGGAAATGCAATAAGAGAACTAACATCTCTCTTCCAATCCCCTGTCTGGAAAATCAAATTACATAGAAATTCTTTGTCATTTTCTACATAGTTACAAAACACACATTTCTTGATCTTGCAGCGCTGAGGACAACCATTACAATTTATTTCTATAAATTTATGCTCACAGGACATCATTTTGGACTTTCTCTCTCTTCTATCTTTCTCCTTTTGTCTTCTTTCCTCTAGTATCTTATCAATCACTTCCGATAAAGAAACTTCTTCCTTGAAACTAAATTCCTGATATTTAAAAGTATCCAGAAGTTCTTGCTCTTTAGCAAAAAGTTCAAACGAAGGCAGATCTGTAAATCCAAGATAGTTGAGCGCTCTTATCCACCTTTGTCTTAATTGCGGCTCTGCATCTCTATATTCCTCTGCTATTATACGACCATATCTGCCAAGATTTGCTCCTTCAGGAAGGAGTCCTTTTTTTTGCAATCGATTCATTTCTTCTAGATGCACTTTAATCATCCAAGAAGGTAACCAAATCTTTGTTACTCTGCCCTCAACCCAAAATCTAAGCAATCTGAAAAACCCGTAGTTTGAAGGAACCATCCTGCCTGCATCATAGCGAATGGTCTTCCAACCGCCACTTGTTAGCATACCAATCCCGTTAATGAGATCACGCCAGCACCGAGGAGTATAATATGCTATCCATTTTTCATTTTCAGGAACAAGAACCACCTCATTGAAAGTAAGATCCCGACTCCGAAGAATTTTTGCAAGCGTCTTTGTCTTTTTGCATTCATCCTTAAAACTTCCTCTTACGGGCTCAATATCTCTTCCATCAAAACGAATTTCTTTTTCTGAAATTACAGAAGAAAGCATTCCTTTCAAAGCAGTTTCTTTCTCCAGAAGATAATCTCTACTTTTTGCTAATGGCTGGGAATGCAACACAATGATATCAATATCATGTATTTTGTCTTCTATTTCCATTCTTTTTCTCTCTATATACTTTCCTACATTGATCATATTATGAAGCAATACCAATCGTGCCAACCCTCCTTTTATTGCTAAGTTTCTTTCTTGTCCAAGCCTCTTAAGAACCTCTCTCGCTATCTCAGGCACTATACTCAAATCCATCTCTGCTTTATATATTTTCATTTCTCTCCCCCTTTTTTCTATTTTTTTCAAGGTACCACCTCCTATAACAATTTTGTATTTTAATTATAACAGAAATAATTTATTTGTCAACCCAGCTAATTTCAGGCTTCCAATTAAACAATTAAATTTTGGAGCGATCTAATCTCTTAGTTTCCAATCAAAAAAGGCTCACTATTTCTATTTAAGTGAGCCAGATTATTTAACCCTTTCTTGCTTTTTGAGTCTTTGCCCTTTCTGTTTCATTTTCTGGATTCGAGGAATTTTAAAAAGCATCTTGTCTCCTATATATTTCCAGTATTTTCCGCATTTTCTACATTTATGAAAACCGGTTTCTCTATCAAGATAAAGAAATCCATGGCACTCAGGACAGAACAGCGTCTTTGTTTTGCCGGCCACTTCTACTTTGCCTTCTTTTTCTTGCTCTTTTTTCTTTTTCTTTGGGTCTATTATTATACATATTTTCATCCACATCACTCCATATTTTGAAAAAAAGGAGCTATGATTACTCCTCTCATGTTGGCGGGGGTGGCAGGACTCGAACCTGCAGGACCGGTTTTGGAGACCGACCGTTTACCAGTTAACGGACACCCCCAAAAAAATCTTTAATTTTTCTTTTTTCTTTGTTTTATATTACAGAAATTACAAAAATAATGCAAATATAAATCCAGTTTTTCTTTGTTCAAAGAAATTGACAAATCTAATCTAAATATGTTATAATAAATCTAAAAGGAGGTGAAAAGTATATTGAGAAAATTATTGACTCTCTGTCCTCCACGAGATCTCGGACTAATAATAGTAACCCAAGGAGATCAATCCTGTTCTCATGAATTCGAAGAAGTAAAATGGGATAGAGAACGATTTGGCCCTGATGTGGTAGATATGGATCCTGATCCTGGAGGAGCGATAGCTTTCCCAAAAGCCACTTATAAATATCTTTTTCGTTGCAAGAAATGTGGAGCAGAAGTAATCAAAAGCGTTAGGGCACTAATCTAATCCTTTATTCTATTAAAATAAAATAAATCTGCTCAAAAGAGCAGATCTTTTTTTTAGAAGCATCCCAAATCCAACTCGACCCAAAATGTTCTTTTTTATTATCTCTTTACTTCTTTATGAACCGTATGCTTTCTGCAAAACTTACAGAATTTCTTCAATTCTAACTTCTGCTCATGCAACTTCTTTGATTTATGAGTAAAATAATTAATTCTTTTACACTCCTGACACTGGAGTTTTACAAATGGTTTTTTCTTTTTCTTTGCCATAATCTTATTTGCGTGAGCCTGGGAGGAGAATCGAACTCCTGACCTCCGCATTACCAGAGCGGTGCTCTAACCAACTGAGCTACCCAGGCAATCTAGTGGGCAGGGAGGGATTCGAACCCCCGAAGGCATGAAGCCACGTGGTTTACAGCCACGCCCGTTTGACCACTCCGGAACCTACCCATTTATCTCTGCTTATTTTACTATAGTAAATTTTATTTTTCAACAATCTCTTGAAAGAAAATCAACTTTCAATCCATAAAAACGTTATTTATTTCTTATCTTTTTCATCACTCAAAACACCTCTTTTTATCTCTTTAATTTCAACTTTTTTGGGCTTAATTTCCTTTTCCAAATATTCTAATGCTTTCTCGGGTTGGGAGTGATCACCGCAAGTAAAAATGTCTACGGCTAAATAATTATATTCTGGCCAATAATGCAAAGCAATATGACTTTCTGCTAGCAATACAACTCCCATTATTCCTTGAGGCCAAAACTTATGAACAGCAACCTTTAATGGAGTATTGTTGGCTTCTTTTGAGGCTTCAACCAAAAGCTTTTCCATCTCTTCCTTATCATCAATATTTTTCCCATCCCAAAATTCGGCAATCAAATGAACCCCAGCATATTTTACTGTTTTATGAGAAAATTGATTGTTCCACAAAATAGAACTCTTTGTTTTTTTGATCATATTGATTGAAGCCAATTGCTTAGTCTCTATTTTTGAAAAAATAGAGACCTCTTATTTCTCTTTCAAGAAATAAGAAAAAACAAAGAGCGAAACAAAAAGCAATTGGCAGTTAATTTCTTTAAATACTCAACCTTTTTTTATCACAAAAATAAATATGGGTCAACAAAAAATTTTAGCTTTTGTTTTCACTTTATTCAATAATCTTTTGATGTTTCTTTCGCCACTCTTGAATTCTTTTGTGATCTCCGGAAAGTAACACTTTAGGGACTTTCCATTCTACTCCTTTTTTGGGAGAAAACACGGCTGGTCTTGTATACTGAGGATATTCAATAAACCCTTTTTCTTTTTTGCCTTTCGTTAAAGCTGTTCTTTCTCTAAGGAACTCTTTTTTTCCTAATACTCCAGGAATTAATCGGGCCACTACTTCAATCACTACCATAGCTGGCAGTTCTCCTCCCATTAAATCATAATCTCCTATAGATAATTCCATGTCTGCAAGATATTTGGCTACACGCTCGTCTACTCCTTCATACCGGCCACAGATAAAGATAATCTGATTTAACTTCGACAACTGATATGCAATTTTTTGAGTAAATTTTTTTCCACGGGGAGTAAAAAGAATAACTTTTCTTTTCTTCCTTTTAGGAATACTCTTTATCGCTTTATATATAGGTTCAATCTTCATCACCATCCCAAACCCTCCTCCAAAAGGCCGATCATCAACTGTCTTTCTTCTATCAGAAGTAAAATCTCTTAAGTTATGAATTTCTACTTTAATCAATTTCTTTTTTATAGCTTTGTTTATAAGCGACTCTTTAAAGTAAGAGTCAAAAATTTTAGGAAATATAGTTATTATATCGAATCTTATCATAAGTTAAAAACCAGAAAACCGTGCTTTCTTTACTATAATAGCACGGTCTTCCGGAGCCTGTAAACTTTATTAAAGCTTACAGTTTAAGATCTTCTAGTCCCTTATCTGCGTCTTTGGACTCTTCTGTCTTTTCTTGAGTGCTTTTAGCAGCACCAGTCGGCTCTGCAATCTTGAGATTCACACGAGCCCTAGATTTAAGTCCAACAATCCTAACTAGATTTCTAATAGCTCTTACAGTTGCACCCTGACGACCAATCACCTGTCCCATATCTTCGGGGTTTACTTTCAAAGTAAGTAAAACACCCATTTCATCTACTGTTCTTTCAATCTTTACATCCTCAGGGTGATCAACTAAAGATTTGACAATGTATTCAAGAAATTCCTTGTCTTTTGCTTCTTTTGCCATATTTCTTATTAGAGCTAATTTCTTTCAGTTTTGTCTTTTCTAGTAGCTCGACCTTTTTCTTCCGACCCTAGAAATCAAGGAATCGGGATATTAAGTTGATAGTAGCTACTATTTTCCTATCTTACTTATCTAAAATAATTTGTCAATACTTTTGCAAAAGTTTTTTAAATACTTCTTCTGCCTTTTGAGGATCTACTTTGCCACTTGTCTCTCTCATCAACTGACCGATAAGAAACTGGAGTGCATTCGTTTTCCCACTTTGATAATCCTGGACAGCTTTTTGATTAACGGAGAGAATTTTCTGCGCTAGTTTTTGAATTTCATCTAAATCTCGAATTTGGATCAACTTTTTCTCTTCAATAATGTGAGAAGGATCAGCACCCGTTTTAAACATTTCAGCTAATACAACTTTGGCTATTCTTGAAGAGATTCTATCCTCATAAATCATAGTAATGAATTCCGCAAAATTTTCTGGAGTAATCAAAAAATCCTCCCCTGTTATTTCTGCTTTCTTTAATAACCCTTGAAGATCACAAAGAATATAATTAGCACAAAGTTTAATCAACTTTTTCTCTTCTAGACTCGAAAGTTTTCTCTTAAACTCTACTGACTTTGTCCAATTTTTCAACTCTGAGACGACTTTCTCAAAATACTCTCCCAGATCTTTATTTTTTATAAATACTTCTACTTCTTTTTCTTCTAGACCATATTCTTTTTTAAACCTTTCTCTCCTCTGAGAAGGGAGTTCTGGAATTTCAGCTTTGAGTTCTTGAAGATATTCCTGAGTAATCAAAAGAGGAGGTAAATCAGGCTCGGGAAAATATCGGTAGTCATGAGAATATTCTTTTTCTCTTTGACTTTCTGTCACTTCTTTATCTTCGTACCATCCTCGAGTCTCTTGAATAACTTCACGACCCGATTTTAAGACATTGATTTGTCTTTGAATTTCGTATTCTATTCCTTTTTCTAACGATCTAAAGGAATTAAGATTTTTAATCTCTACTTTGGTACCTAGTTTATCTCCTTTGCTTACCGAAACATTAGCCTCCACTCTCATTTGTCCTTTCTCCATATCAGCGCCTGAGACATTCAAATATCTTAAAATCAACTGAAGCTCTTGCGCAAACTTACGTGCCTCTTTTGCTGATTTCAAATCAGGCTCAGTGACCAACTCCATTAACGGAATACCTGCTCTATTGAAATCCACAAGCGAATATCTTCCCTTCTCATCATGGATAAGTTTTCCTGTATCCTCTTCAAGATGAATTTCTCTTATTCTGATTTTCTTTCCATTTATTTCTAAATATCCATTCTTGCATAAAGGAATATAAAACTGACTAATTTGATAACCCTTAGGAAGATCAGGATAAAAATAACTCTTTCTATCAAATTTTGAATATGAAGAAATATGACAATTAAGAGCAAGACCTACTTTTATTGTCTTTTTAACTGCTTCCTCGTTAATAACTGGAAGCACGCCCGGATGACCCATACAAACAGGACAAATATTGATGTTTGGATGACGTTCATTTGGGTCATTCGGGCAAGAACAAAACATCTTGGATTTTGTATCCAACTCCACATGAATCTCAAGACCTATTGTTGGTTGAAATCCATCTTTTATCATCTTTGTTTCTTAATTGCTTCTCTCATTATCTGAACTCCTGAGCTTGTTCCTACAATATCAGCCCCTGCTTGTACCATCTTTCTTAAATCTTTTAGAGTTCTTATCTTTCCAGCAGCCTTAATCAAAAGACCAGGTGCTCCTTCTATCATCAATTTTAGATGTCTGGCTTTCTCCTCAAGTTCTCTATGTTCTAAAGGATCCTTTTGTGTGGCAGTCTTAACACATATTGCTCCTGCTTTTTTCACTAACCAAGAAGCTTTTTTGATCTCTTCATCTGTAAGATAACCAGAGCCAATAATTACTTTGGTAGGAAGGATCTTACAAATTTCTTTCAAATCTTTTAATATCTTGTCGTATCTTTCATATTTTAAGTCAACTATATTCATTACTATATCAATTTCATCAGCTCCATCCTTTTTTGCTTTTCGACATATCTTCATTCTTTCTGAATGAGAGCTCTGACCCATAGGAGGATCAACAAGAACAACAACTTTAATATCTGTATCTTTAAGCTCTTGTTTTGCCAATCTGACCCATTGTGGATTTACACATACTCCTCGAAAAGCGTATTTTATTGCCTCTTTGCAAGTCTTTTTAATATCTTTGGCTTTAGCTTTGGGATCAATGTTGGTATGATCTATGATTTTTGCTATTTGGCTCAGTTTCATATTTTTGTAATTTAATTATTTTTAATTTATTTTCATAATTTTAGTTTTAATTCTTTATTGATTATTCCGAGACACTGCTCTGAAACTTCTTTTATTGAATTCTCTCCATCAACCACTCTCCATCGAGAATAAATTTGTTTCTTAGCCAGATTATCATAAAAATTACACAACTCTCCCAAAAGCTTTCTATCTCTCTCGTTTCTATCTAGACTTTTCTTCTCTTTTAATTTTCTCTTAATCGAAGTAGAAGGAGAAATTTTCAGATATAAAACAAGATCAGGTTTGGGTAGTCCAAATATCTTGGCCAAACTCAAAGCTTTTCTTTGAGAAAATCCTCTCAATCCTTGATAAGCAAGTGTAGAGGTAAAATAGCGATCTGATATCACAATCTTTCCTTCATTTAGCCATTGATTGATTTTTTCTTTATCTTTTACAAAATCAATAAAATACAAGAGAAATTGCACAGACACAGAAAAATCATATTGACAGTGGAGATAACGATGAATCAATCTGCCAATAGGGCCTTTGTAGTCGGGATAACATATTCTTATAACTGGTTTTTTATTTTTCTTTAAATACTCAAAGAGCCAACGACTTATACTCTCGGTACCTGCTCCATCTATGCCTTCAAAAACAATAAATTTACCCCTTTTTTTCTTCTTCATTTTCATTTTTCTTATTTTAGCACATTCCCAAAAATAAAAAAGTGAACTCTCTTAACATAGTACATTGTATTGAAAATATAATTTTGATAAAATTAATTAATGACGAAGAAAACCATACTTCTTCTGATCATTGTTTTATTGATAGCTTCCTTTTTTCGGCTATGGCAACTTAATTCAATACCGCCGGGCCTTTATCCAGATGAAGCAATTAACGCAAATGACGCGCTCCACACACTAAGAACTAACTCTCCAAGAGTTTTTTACCCAGAAAACAATGGAAGAGAGGGTTTGTTTATAAATCTCGTTGCCCTTTCTTTTTTAATTTTTGGAGCGAGTATATGGTCACTGAGAATCGTGTCAGCAATAGCTGGAATCCTTACAGTTTTTGGACTTTATCTTTTCACAAAAGAGCTTTTTAGCTCTTCTAAAATTTTTAAAAAATCCGCCGAATCTCTAGCTCTTCTTTCCTCCTTTTTTCTTGCTGTCTCTTTCTGGCATGTCAATTTTTCTCGTATAGGCTTTAGAGGAATACTTGTTCCTCTCATTTTGGTTTTCTCTTCTTATTTCCTTACAAAGGGGTTTAGAACAAAAAAACCGCTATTTTTTATAATCTCGGGAATAATTTTTGGATTAGGATTTTATACATACATTGCTTTTAGGCTAGCCGTTTTTTTAATTGCAGCGGTTTTCTTCCTTGAGTTCTTCCGGAACAAAGAAAAAAAACAATTAAAACAGCTGTTTGGGCTATCACTTTTGTTTCTTTTGTTTATCTTTATAACAGCTCTTCCAATAGGTATTTATTTTATAAACAATCCTGAGTATTTTGTAAGTCGGGCCGCTGGTGTTTCAATTTTTTCTCAACCAAATCTAATTAAGGCTTTTGGAGAAAGCTTGTTAAAGCATTTAGCAATGTTTAATATCCGAGGCGATGGAAATTGGCGTCACAATATTGCTTCTCAACCAGTTCTTTTCTGGCCCGTGGGAATTTTGTTTTTAATTGGCTTATTATACTCAATGGGAGCAGCCATAAAATCAATCAAAAACAAAGACTATCAAGAGCTTTTTCCTTACTGCTATCTGCTTAATTGGTGGTTCATAATGCTTTTGCCCGGAATTTTAACACATGAAGGAATTCCTCATTCTCTCCGATGCATCGGAGCAATTCCTCCTGTATTTGTCTTCAGCGCTTTGGGTTTGTTTTTCATCTACAATAAAACAAAACTTCTTGTTAAAATAAATTCTTGGATCCGTTTGATTCCTGTATTTGCTCTTGCATTGCTCATTCTCTCATTTGTTTTTGCTCAATACAGTAGATATTTCCTCATATGGGGCACAAGCCAAGAGGTAAAGGGAGCATTTTGCGAAAGATTTGTAGAAATTGGTAATTATCTAAATTCTCTTGACAATGATATAAAGATATATGTGATTGTGAACGAACCAGGAGTACCTGTCCCTTATCCGAATGGTATCCCTATGCCCGCTCAAACCCCTATGTTCATCGAGAGTATAAAATTTGGGAGTCCACGGGCAAGCTATCTTATACCAGAAAATATAGACAAAATAAATCCAAACAGCAAAAAGACAATAATAGTTCCTATGAAATATGACAAAGAACTTTTTGAAGTTCTTATTAAAAAATTCCCAGAAGGAGAAATAGGAATTCAGATCCAAGAAAATATCTGGTCATATCTAATTAATTTTTAACAAAAATATGAGCAATAAACTAACCTATTTAATTGCATTTATACTGCTTTCTGTGTTATTCATTACAGCTTTTACAAGTTCCTTGGATGATTCCACCACAATGGATGAATTAGCTCACATTCCTGCAGGATATTCTTATCTAATCAAAAAAGATTTCAGAATAAATCCTGAACATCCTCCATTGATTAAAGATCTGGCTGCTCTTCCGCTTTTGAGATTAAATTTAAATTTCCCTCCAGAAAACCATCCTGCCTGGCAAGGTATTAATGAACAATGGTGGCTTGGTTCTGAATTTCTTTATCATTCAGGAAATGATATTGAAAAAATTCTTTTCTGGTCACGACTGCCAATGATTCTAATTTTGGTATTTTTAGGACTATTCCTTTTTTTGTGGACAAAACAACTGCGGGGAAACAAAGCAGCTCTCTTGGTTTTGACTATCTTTTCCTTCTCACCTACTTTTTTGGCACATGGAAGATTGGTAACCACTGATGTGGCAGCTGCTCTTGGAGTAGTAATGGGTACTTATTTTTGGATAAAATTCCTCAAAAAACCAGACGCAAAAAACATCATATTAGCAGGTTTAATATTTGGATTAGTAATGCTTTTCAAATTCTCCGTTATTCTGCTGGTTCCTTTCTTTGCAGTGATTACCATTGTCTGGGCTATCCTAAATTCAGAAGAAAAAAAACTGAAAGAAATAATTATAGAACTGATAAGGTATGGCATCCTTGCACTGATTGTGATGGCAATCGGAGTAGCATTTTTAATCTGGCCTGTGTATAAATTTCATACCCTCCATTATCCCTCCCAAAAACAAATATCAGATACGGAATATCTTCTTAGTTCTTCACCTATGCCAACGATAAAAAATATTTGCATTTGGATGACAAAGAATCCAATCCTGCGCCCTCTAGCACATTATCTCTTGGGACTTTTGATGGCAACTCAAAGAACAGCTGCCGGAAACACTGTCTACTTTATGGGCATGATATCTGCCAGCGGATGGTGGTATTATTTCCCTATTGTTTATTTGCTTAAGGTGCCTCTTGCTTTTCATGTTCTTAGCTTAATTGCCCTCTTCTGGGCAGTATGTGCAATAAAAGCTCCATTTTTCAAAAACCCTCTCCCGAGAATAAACAGCTGGATAAAAAGCCATTTTACTGAGTTCTCATTGATGGTTTTTATTGCGATTTACTGGACCACTTCTTTACTGGGACATCTCAATATTGGAGTTAGACATGTTCTTCCCACTTTTCCCTTTATCTATATGCTTGTAGTTTTGGGAATCACAGGATTACTAGATAGCGTCAGCAAAGAAAAAAGAAAATATATAACTGCCATACTTATAATTCTCGTTGGCTGGTATATAATCTCCTCTATAACTACTTGGCCCTATTATCTGTCTTATTTCAATGAAATTGGAGGCGGTAAAGAGAACGGATATAGATTCGTAGTTGATTCAAACTATGATTGGGGACAGGATATGAAAAGATTAAAGAAATGGGTAGATGAAAACAAAATTGACAAAATCTATGTTGACTATTTTGGGGGTAGTGATGCTAAATATTATTTGCAAGAAAAGTATCGTCCTTGGCAGGGTACAAATAAACCAACAGATTTTCCAAAAGGAAATTATTTAGCAGTCTCAGCAACTTTTCTGCAAGGAGGAAGAGGAAATCCTGTACCTGGTTTTGACCAACCTACAGGATATTATCGATGGCTTGATAAATACAAGCCAATAGCCAGAGCAGGTACTTCTATCTTTATCTACTATATAAAATAGGGCCAAAAAACGCCCTAAAGATAAAATAATAATTTCAAAATTTACTTATAAAAGATTTGATTTCCAAATCTTAAATCAATATATTCCAGATTCTTTCTCTCTTGAGGAGAAATTTTTTCTTTCAGTACTAGATCAAGGTTAAAGACCTGTCTTGAAATATCATCATCTAAATTAAAGTAAATTTCCCAACCTTCTTGAGTTAGCACATTTGCTCTTTTGCTACTGACAATTTTAATGGAACGAAGCAAAATCTCTTTTTTTTCCAATTCTTCTTCTATTTCTGCAATAAGTGAGCCTAATCCTTTTTGGATTATCGTTCTTCCTATCTTTAAATCTTTATCTCTCTCTGGAGGAACAATTTCAGGCCATTGATTTCTTTGATTTTTTACTTTTTCAAATACTACTCCTTCCTTGTCTATAAAAAAATAATTATTGTCTTTTTTAACAACTCCTATAGGTTTTCTTTCTCGAACAGAAATGATTAACTTATCTGGAAATTGTCTTTGAATAGAAACTTCGCCGATTTGAGGAAAATAATTTAGTATTTCTTCATCTAAACGCTCCAAATTGGCAAGAAAAATACTTCTTGAATCCCAGAATATAATTTTTTGGGGAAGATAGAGCTCTACTAAGTTTTTAATATTTTCCGTCTTTACTTTTTGGTTTCCTTTAACCTGGATTTCTTTAATTTGGAAAAGGCAATAAAAACAGACTAAGTAAAAAATTATCAAAAACGCTATCAAAAAAAGTCCAACAGCCCAAAAGAATCGATTTTTCACAATTTGAATTTTTCTTTTTTGCCTCCATCGTTTCCTAAATTTTTTAACACTTTGACTTTTTTTCATAAATCCTTATAACTTATTAAAGGAGGTGGTTCTTTGAAATGGGAATATCCCTCAGAAGAAATAATACATATAAAGCAAGTCAAAATTGGAAAAATCAATGCAATTGTAGCTCTCTCAGGGGACTCTCAAGATTCTGAACCAGAACTAAACAATCAAGAAATTGCTAATTTTGTCAAAAGACTTTATCAAGCAACTAGTGTGCCTCTTATTCTTCAATGGGAGATTGAAGAGTACCTAAAAGATATTCCGAAGGCCATGGTTATCCATCCGTATTCTATCAAGGAAAAAGATCTTGATACCTATGAAGTATTATATCAAGCAAAGCAGTTCTGCAACAAATTCAAATGGAAGAATATATTACTGGTAGCCCATCCTGCTCATTTACCAAAAGCTCGACTGGCTGCCAAGCAATTGGGCTTTAGAGTTTACATCCCATACGAACTTCTCACTTATAGATAAGAGGTTATCAAAAACCTCTTTTCTTTTTTCTTAACTTCTCAATGATCCAGTTAAACCAATATCTTGAATCCAGCACCAAATCCTGGGTTTTTACATATTCCTTTCTCCAGCCACCAAAACCTTTCTTAAACAAAGTCAATCCCCACCATGGATGCTTCCTTGAAGCGTTATCAGGCGCAATCCCCCAAAAATTATATAGCCTACAACCTCTCCTTTTTGCTTCTTTTATTACCTCCCATTGTAAAAGATAGGAAACAGGAATTTTTGGATATTTCAAAGAACTGGCCCCATGATGATAAAAACCAATTCCTTGCCAATAAACTATAATTGCTGAAGCAAGAATCTCGTCTCTGTATTTTCCAAAAAAGATAGAGATCTGATTGTCAGAACTAAAACACAAGAATTCTTTCTTGAAATAATTCAAAGAAAAAGGAACAAATTTGTGACGCTTCACTACCTCTTGATGAATTTCATTAAACACTTCTATGTCTTGTAATTTCTGGCTTTGATATATCTGAATATCTTTGTTTTTTAATCCCTGCCTAATTAAATAGCGAGTCGTCTTTCGCATTCCTGCTAAAAGTTCTTCTTCTGAGGATGAGATATCTAATTCCCAAGTCACTTCTGGATGCATATGAATAGGAGCTTCTCTAAATCCAATCTTCTCAAAGATTCTTATATTTTCATCATTCCTCTCGCAAATAGGACTTATTCTTATGAAACTGCATTTTTGGCTCCTGGCAAGTTTCTTCAATTCGGTCATCAAAGATACCAATACAGATTCAAGATCTTTTTTATTCAAAACAACAGGTCCGTGTGGCACAAATAAAAAAGTACCTCGTTTTGCTTTAATTCTTATCACTAAAGATTCTGCAACTAGATCATTATCTTTATACAAACCAAAACGCCATATTTTATGGCCCATTGCTTTTTGGAACTCTCCCCAATTCCAACTCTGAAGAAATGTTTTCTCCTCAACATTAAAAAGAAATCTCTCCCATTCATCTTTATTTTCTATTTCCTTTATTTCAAACATTTTCTATAGCTCCAGAAAATAAATGAAGGTTGATTTAAGCATTAAGCTTTCCAAAGAAGCATTTTAATATTCTACATCTTTTTGAGCAGCTTTGCTATTCGTCTCGCATCTTCTTCAGAAATATTTATGTGGGTAGGTAAATTAATTATTCTTTTTGCTATATCCTCTGCGTTTTTGCACTCTCCCACCCTATATCTCATTTTCTCCAAATCAGTATCAGGAGGTACAATAGGAGTTTTTCGCCAACCATCGTCTAGTAGAATTTTTTTCTTTCTGGCTTCTCTCAAGATCTTATCTGTATCTTGGCCTTTCTTTATTAAGATTGGAAATCTCATAAAAATCCTTTTCGTGCCTTTCAGGCCTTCTTGAAATTCAAATCTATCCCTAAGTTCCTCTATATATATCTTAGCAATTTTCTCTCTGTGATTGTTAAACTTCTCTAATTTCCTAAATTGATTAAGTGCCAAAATAGCTAAGGCATTAGGAAATTTCTTAGGAAAGTAAGAGGTAAGTTTCCCTCTTTTCTCTTCTTTGGAAACTGCCTTTGATAAAACCATTGTTAACTGAAGCGTATTTAAGATAATTTTACCAAAAGAAGGAAAGCGATAGGCGGGCAAGACCAAGTAATTTACCAAAACGGGATGGAGCAGTTGCTGAAGAATCCAAGATGACAGAGGAAAACTACATTTTTTCTGAAAATCCCTCACCTTTTTTCCTATTTCTGGATCATTGCTCACCACCATCCCTCCATAAACCGAAGAAATTATTTTATCTCTGCCAAAGCTAAAGAAAGCAGCTTTTCCAAACGTTCCTACTTTTTTTCCTTTATACTCTGCGCCCAAGGAGTGAGCACAATCTTCGATTAAAATTAATTTATTTTTGTCGCATATTTTCAGAACCTCATCCATCCGTGCTGGCTGTCCAAAAGTATGCTGAACTACCACTACTTTGCTTCTCTCTGTAATTTTGTTTGCTAGATCTTCTGGATCTAAATTGAAACTCCTATCACAATCTACAAAAACAGGCCTTAGACCAAAATAAAGAATTGGGTTTACAGCAGCATTGCAAGTAAAAGCCTGAAGCAAAACTTCATCTCCTTCTTTTAGATCTAAAGACTTCAAAATAGCCAAAAAAGCTGACCTTCCACTATTAAAAGATACTGCTTCTTTTGCTTCAAAATAATTTTTAAATTCCTGCTCCAGAACAGAAATCTCTCCTCCTTTTCTCCACTTTCCCGGAGAAAAGATTAACTTCAATGCCAACTTTATATCATCTTCTTCGGTATTAGGAGAAAGAGAGATTGAAATAGGATAGGTGTTGAAAATTTTAAATTTCATGATATACTCAACAAATGAGGTGGTAATTTGACAAATAAATACATCCAGAAAACGAAGGATTTATTAAGAATAGGTATCAAAAGACTATTGGATCTAGTCGCAATAATGGTAGGAGCAATATTTTTCTTTATTGGATGCATGGCTCTTTATGTATGGAATCCACTTATATTCTCGGCCATCACAAGAGGAATAATCGGAGCAATACTAACTGGCATAATAGCAGGTCTTTGTTTTGTGAGCTTAGGGGTCTGTTATGAGACAGCAATAACAGTAAGCTTTTTGCTAGCTCTTATCGTTTTCTTATTCTACCAGTTCTCCAGGATGAAGTAGAACTTCAAAAATAATCTTTTTGAGAGAGGCTTTGAATAAGCCTCTTTTTTATTAGAGCAATTCAAAAGCTCTATATAACTCTTTGGGAACTCTACTCTCAAGAAGGATTACATCCTCCCTTCCATTGAAACTCTTGAGTTTTTTAAAGATATCTTGAGATCTTTCCAAGAACAAAATTCTTTTTTCTTGCATCCCCTTTTCTATTGCTCCCCTTTTAATTGAATCAAAATAATCTTTGGTAGTAATGATTGCAAGATCACAGACATTAGCTATCTCCTCCCCTATTCTTTTATGAACTGCATCAGCTTCTGGTCCTAATTCTATCAAACATGGCATAACGATTGCTTTCTTTCCCTTCCACACTTTGAGATAATCAAGATGAGCAAGCACTCCATCAGGATTTGCAGAGTAAGTAGCATCAACAATATTAAATCCTTTTATTTTAATCAATTCCATTCCTCGCTTAAGTGGTTTAATCTTTCTACATGCCATGGATATTTCCTCCAAACTCATTCCCATTTCTTGAGCAACCAGAATTGCCATCAAAATATTATCTATCCAGTGTTTTCCTAATAGGTTAATTTTGAATTTTGATTGAGAGCTTTTTGTTAAAACTTTAAAAGAAATAAAATCTTTACCTACTTCAATATCTTCTGCCCAAATATCTCTATTAGTCATTTTTTTGGAAATCTTTGTTTTCTCAAAAAGATCTCGACAATATTGATTATTTCCATTAAAAACTGCTAGCCCATCAGGGGGAAGACTTTCAATCAGTTCATATTTTGTCTTTATGATACTCTCAAGCGAACCAAAAGTGGCCAAATGCTGTTGATTTATACCTGTTAAAATCCCAATTTTTGGTTTTGCAATATCGGTCAAAAGTTTAATGCCCCCTTGATTATAAGCCCCCATTTCACAAACAAAAATTTGGTGACTCTTTGATAAATCATTAAGTATGCACTGAGAAATACCTACTTCAGAATTTTGATGCTCTTTAGTTCTCAGTACTCTAAATTTCTCCGATAAAATATCAGCAAGAAACTCCTTGGTAGATGTTTTACCGTAACTTCCAGTTATTCCAACCACTATCAGATCCTTGAATTTATTTCTTTTATCTGTGGCTTTTGCAATAATTTTTTTTCTCCAAGAAATAGCAATAGGTTCTACACTCAATACTAATCCAGAAACAAATAAAGGAGCTAGAAGATCTAGAGTTATTAGGCAATGATAGAAGAATCTTTGAGCAATTGGTGAAAGGACTAGTAAACTTCCAAAAACAATCTCAAAAATAATTCCTACACACAATATCAAGAAGGTTTTTTTGGTAATCACAGGCATCAGGAGTTTTTTTCTGAATAAGGCAAAAAAAACAAAAAGGGCTTCTCCAAAAAATACAATTACAGTTAAATAAGAAAATAAAATAGTTCTGAAAAAAAGCCCAATTAAAACAAACAATTTAAGAAAAACAATTTTTGTTCTAATCAATTTTTTACCCTTCTCTGTATGAAAATGTGCCTTAAATCTTCCTATATGATATTCTTTTAATTGCCAAAGCCAAACCCACAAAAATAACTTTTTTGTAAAAACAATCATCCATAAAATAAGAGCTACGATTTGCATATTTTTTATTCCTCAATAAAATTTATAATCTTTTGAGACAGGAGATCGGGACATTCCAGGTAGGGAGCATGTCCGATATTCTTCAAAACTTCCAGCCTAGAGTTTTTTATTTTTTCATTTATCAAATAAGCATCAAAAATAGGAGTAATCTTGTCTTTGTCTCCCCATATGATTAAAGTTTTGGTCTTTATCTGAGAAAGACAAGGTCTAAGATCTTCTTTAACGACTTCTTTTAGGGTTTCTTTCATAACTCCTTTTGCTTGAAGATAGTCTGGGTTTCTTACAACAAATTTATAAAAAAATCTACGCAGGGTATTATAGTATGGTAAAAAAGAAAATTTTTTAAAAAAGGGGACAAAGCAAGAAAGAAGCTTCTTTTTTGGTTTTATACCTGCCGCAGAAACCAATATCAATCCTTTTAACCTTTCTGGAAATTTTTGAGCAAATTTTATAGAAATCCTTCCTCCAAACGAATGTCCTAGCAAAAAAAATTTTTCTTTATCTTTAGAAAACTCCCAGAACCAATCAACATAATCTTTAAGAGACCATGGCTTTTTGAGTTTCTTTCCTTCTCCCAAACCAGGAATTGCAGGAATAATTACTTCTATTCCTTTGTCTTCGAGTTTCTCTTTTACTTGCTTCCATTTCTCTCTTGAACTTCCCCACCCATGGAGAATAATAATCGTTTGACAATCTTGCATAATTGTTTTATAATCTAAAATGGAGGGATAAATTGAAAAGAAAAAAATATTTGGAGAGAAAAATCGAAATTTTTATAGAGTTGCTGAGGCCCGATCTAGATCCAGAAGTTGTGGAAAGATGTGCGCATGAGTGTGCTAGATTAACTCGCTTCATTCTTCTGATTGGTTTATTGTTCTCAATAGGATCTATAGCATATGGAACGTTTATAATGAAATTCTTTTTCCCAAACAACATTCCGTTCCAAAGCATAATGCTATTGAATCTTCCTTGGTTGATAGGCTTTATCCTCGGCCCAGCAATCTATAAAATTTTCCTGCCCAAGTATAAAGAAATATATAACAAATATTTTATGCGCTGAGAGTATTATCAGCGCTTTCTTTTTTTAATTACACTAAAGTTCAAATATTTTCTAAGAACAGATGGTACTTTAATACTTCCATCTTTTTGCTGATAATTCTCAATGATAGCAATAAGCGTTCTTCCAATAGCAAATGCCGTTCCGTTGAGAGTATGAACAAATTTAAGTTTATTGGATTTTTTGTCTTTATAACGGATATTTAAACGGCGCGCCTGAAAATCAGTACAGTTAGAAGTCGAATGAGTTTCTCTCCAACGGCCCTGTGATGGCATCCAGGCCTCGATATCGTATTTTGCTGCTGCAGGATCACCTAGATCTCCGGTACAAATCTCAACCACTCTATAGGGAATCTTCAAAAGTTTCATCAATCTTTCTTCCAAACTCAGAAAGAATTGATGTTCGTAAACAGATTTCTCAGGATGAGCAAAACTAAACATCTCTACTCCATCAAATTGATGAACCCTAAAAATACCCCACGTCTCCCTTCCATAAGACCCTGCTTCTCTTCTAAACCATGTAGAGAAACCTACATATCTTATAGGTAACTGTTTTTCTTCAAAAATCTCTCCTGCGTGCATAGCGCCTATAATTTGCTCTGTTGTTCCTGCTAAATACAAATTATCTTTCTCAATATAATAAATCTCATCCCTACCTCTTTCTACATATCCCATTCCTCTCATCATTTCAGGTTTTATCATTACAGGAGTAACAAGAGGTATGAAACCTTCTTGGATCAATTGATCAAAAGCAAAATTAATTAATGCGAATTCTAAAAGAACTGCCTCTTTTTTAAGAAAACCAAACCGGGTCCCCGCTACCTTTGCTGCTCTTTTTATATCTATCAAATCAAGTTCTTGCGCTAACTCCAAATAATCACGGGGAGGAAAATTGAATTCGGGTTTTTTCCCAACCTCTCTCAATACAACGTTCTCTGATTCATCTTTCCCTACAGGAACACTTTCCAGCGGCAAATTAGGAACCTGTAATAATAACTCATTTAGTTCTTTATCAATTTTATTAAATTTTTCTTTAAGAGCATCTTCTTTTTTATCGATCTTTTTCATTTCAGAAATAATTTTCTTTTTTTCTTGCTGAGATTTAACGGAAGCAATGATTTTGCTTGCTTTATTCTTTTCTGCACGGAGTTTTTCTAATTCTGTGAGCATTTCTCTTCGTTTCTTGTCTAACTCAATAATTCGATCAATATCAACTTCCACACCTTTATTACGACACCCTTTTTTAACTAATTCTTTATTTTCTCGAATAAATTTAATGTCAAGCATATTATTTTTTGGGACGCATTGTAGGAAACAAAATTATTTCTCGCAAGCTATAAGCATCTGTCAACAAAGCTACTAATCTATCGATTCCCATTCCAAAACCAGCACATGGAGGCATTCCGTACTCTAATGCCTCAATGAAATCTTCATCCATTCTCTGAGCTTCTTTAAATCCTTGCTTATACATCTTTTCTTGTTCTTCAAAGCGTTTTCTCTGTTCAATAGGATCATTTAACTCTGAAAATGCATTAACAAGTTCCCATCCTCCTACAATTACTTGGAAATTAGCTAATTTTTTAGGATTGCTCTCTAGTTGCTTGGCTAAAGGAAATGCTCCTATTGGATGATGAATCACAAAGGTGGGATTTATAATATCATTTCTGCAGACTTTTTTGTAAATTTTATCAGCAATCTCTGCTTTTCCTTCTCCTTTTTCAATCTTTATTCCTAATTTCTCTGCTTCCTTTTTTAGAGCCTCAATATGAATCTCATCAATGTTTATCTTGGTTTTCTTTCTCAAAAGATGAGAAAACTCTATTCTTGGCCAAGGAGGAGTAAAGTCAATAACTTTGTTCTGATATTTAATCTTGAGGGACTTCTTCACCTTCTTGACTATTGTCTTGAACATCTCTTCTGTAAACTTCATCAATTCTTTGTAATCAATGTAGGCCCAATAAAACTCGAGCATAGTAAAGTCAGGATTATGAAACCTATCAATTCCTTCATTTCTAAAACATTTTCCAATCTCATAAATCTTTCCAAATCCTCCCACTATTAATCTTTTCAAATAGAGCTCCAATGAAATCCTCAAATATAAATCAATATCTAAAGCGTTGAGATGAGTCTTAAATGGCTGTGCTTTTGCTCCCCCATAGATTGGCTGCAGGATAGGAGTTTCTACTTCCAAAAATCCATTTTTCTCAAGAAATCTTCTAATCTCTCTTATAATCTGGGACCGTTTCTCAAACCTCTTTTTAACTTCAGGATTGAATATCAAATCGAGGTATCTTTTTCTATATCTTTCTTCCACATCTTTTAATCCGTGCCATTTTTCTGGCAAAGGCAAGAGACTCTTTGTAAGCATTCTAAAATCGGATACCTGAATTGTCTTTTCTCCTCTCTTTGTCTTGAAAAGAAATCCTTTTACTTCAATAAAATCTCCTATATCAAAATTATTAAGAAAAAACTTATATGCTTTTTGGCCTAATACATCCTTTCTAAAATAAGCCTGAATTTTTCCTGTCTCATCTCCAAAATGAATAAAAGTAGATCCTCCATGTTCTCGGATAGAGTATATTCTTCCTGCCAGGATTATTTCTTCTTTCTTTCTAGCTAACTTCTTAAAATCTCGACACGCCTTCTTTATCAAATGAGTTCTCTTACTTTTAGAAGGATATGGATTTATCCTCAAATCTTTAAGCCTCTTTAGCTTTTTTAATCTATTTTCTCTGATATTTGAAAGTGACATATTCTTTTATTTTACTTTATTTAAAAGAAGAGTTCAACACAGCCAATATTGGCTGTGTTGAAGAATTCAAAACCCAACGACTTAAAGTAAAGGGGAGTCTTGTCTTGTTTTCTCTTTTTTCTATTCCTTCATCTTATTCTTTAAATCCTGTAATATCTCAGCAGCTACATCTTTTCCTCCCAAACCAAATGCAAGACCTCCAGCGATAACAAGAAAAGCAACAAATCCTGTAAAGAGAGTCATGATTATCTCTTCGGCTACTTTTAGCTGGACAAGAATGGCCACAATTGCCATTATCCAAATCGCCCATCTGACTATCTTCTCTATAAAGTTAGAATATTTTATCTGCATTCCTTCAACGGCTGCTCTGATCACTTTTGGAAGATATTCAGCAACAATTACTGCAACTACAAAAATTGCTGCTGCTGCTACTACATTCGGAAGCCAACCAACGAAATCAGAGAAAAATTCAGGATAATATGGTCCTAATAAAATCTTGGCTGCAGCAGTCAAGAAAACGATAAATAATACCCATTTAACAAGCGCTCCTATAAAACCTGAAGGGCTTACCTTCCATTTAGCCTTTGCCAAAGCTTCTTTCCATGCTCCACCTTCAAACAATTTATCAAATTTTACTCGCTTGAGAATCTCGGCAACCAGCTTTCCAATAGCAAGCGCCACAAACCATCCAACAATAATTACTATAATTGATCCAATCAATTCAGGAACAAAATTTCGGAAACTCACCCATAACCCCTTTAAACTATTCAAAATAATTGTAGCCCAGTTTTCTACTGTCATTTTTAATACTCTGAATTTAAATTAATTTTCGACCTTTAGTTTGATTGATTAAATATATTATAACACTTATTAAATTTCAATTTAATAAGGTAAATAATTTTTCTGTGGATAATTTTACTCCACCAACATTATTGAATAATCAAACTCTTGAGACCAATCTCGGCATTGTCCATTCTGATATTCTGCCACTGTACATATACCATCAGGTCCTGGATCACCACACACTGCTCGAGAAAGCTTGATAGTAGAAGGAAGGGGCATTCCTTCTTCCGGCAAATCTGCAGGAACATATGCTTCAAGATTGCTAACAGCGATTACTGCAAAAGGTCTATCAACATTCCTACACGTGGGAGAAGATTCATCGCATATACAATAACCAGCTGTCTCATAGCGATAGTAAGCGTAAAAATAATTACCAGGACGAGGACCAAAAAAACTAAAACCTTCAACTCTTCTATTGATAGGATCTACAGGAACCTTTGGTAGATATTGAGAAAGATACTCCATAAATTCTTCAGGATCTTGATCACTTGTCTCCCATCCCCCATGACCGCAAGGACAAGTTCTTGTTGGATAATGTTGATTTTCTATCCAATAAAGCTGAAGCGCTTTGATAATTTGATTTATTTCTTGAAGCCTTTTTGTATCACGCGCTTTTTCTCTTACCGATCTCATTGTTGTTAAAGTAAGAATGATAATTAAAACAGCAATAGTAATTGCAACCAAAAGTTCAATAACAGTAAATGCTCTTTTTCGCGCACTCATTATGTTAATCTTAATTACTTAATTATAACAGAAAAAGAATTAACAAATAAGACTACATAAGTAAAATTCTTATTTTTGAGGCTCATTTTCACCAAACAAAAAAACTCTGCTTTAAGCAGAGTTGTTATTTGTGGACCCGAGCGGACTCGAACCGCTGACCTCCTCATTGCAAATGAGGCGTTCTAGCCAACTGAACTACGGGCCCGACTTATAAGTGGGCGTGGGAGGAATCGAACCTCCGACCTCTTCTTTATCAGAGAAGCGCTCTAACCACTGAGCCACACGCCCAAGTTCTAATAACTTTATTTTAATAAAAAATAAAAAACTCGTAAAGAGTTTTTATTTTTGTGGATATTTTTGAGTTGCTCCAAACCTATTATCCTGAAGAAGGCTTACGCCCTCCTCAAGAGATCGATCTTTTGGGTGCTCGATCAATACCCTACAATTAAAGTTCGAATTCAAAACTTTAATTGTAGTCGACCAAAAAACTAAAATAAATTGATCCATCCCCAGGTTCCCCTAGGGATGCCTTGTTACGACTTCGTCCTAATCACTAGCCCTACCTTGGGCCCCGGCAAAGCGGGGACTTCGGGTATTGCTAGCTCTTCTGACGTGACGGGCGGTGAGTACAAGACCCAGGAACGTATTCATCGCCACATGGCTGATTGGCGATTACTAGCGATTCCGGCTTCATGGGGTCGAGTTGCAGACCCCAATCCGAACTGGGACCGGCTTTTAGGGATTAGCTCCGCCTTACGGCTTCGCAACCCGCTGTACCGGCCATTGTACCACGTGTGCAGCCCAGGGCATCAAAGGGCCATGCTGATTTGGCGTCATCCCCACCTTCCTCCCGATTGTCTCGGGCAGTCCTCTATGACACGTGAAACATAGAGTAGGGGTTGCGCAGGTTTCCCCATTTAAGGGAGCACCTCACGGCACCTGCTGACGACAACCATGCAGCACCTGTGCTAGTGTCCGTGTGGAATCTCTACCTTTCAGTAGAGTTTCACTAGCATGTCAAGCCCTGGTAAGGTTCTTCGGTTATTATCGAATTAAGCCACATGATCCACCGCTTGTGTGAGCCCCCGTCTATTCCTTTGAGTTTCACCGTTGCCGGCGTACTTCCCAGGCGGGGCACTTAACGCGTTAGCTTCGCCACTGCAAGGGTCGACACTTGCAATAGCTAGTGCCCATCGTTTA
>JAGGWD010000020.1 GCA_021157625.1 bacterium
TCATTGTCAAAAAATAAGGAAGATCAAAAGCCACATTTTTATAAGAGAATTGATGTTTTACAAAACCAACCAATCCTCTTACCACTCCTCCCCCAAAACCAGCAATAAGAATTTGGAGATACATATTGTTAATTTAATTTTTTATTTATTAATGTCTTTTACTAATGAACTATATCTCCAACTCATTTACCTTCTCCCAGTCTATTTCGTTGAGGACAGTTATCTTGTTGTCGCCAATTATATAAAGATAATCATTGATATAAATTGCCCTTCTTGCCCTGATTCCGCTCACTGCTTTTTGTAACTTCAGCTCATCGTTATTATAAGAGAACACATATCCTCCCTTAGATCCCGGCAAAAAGAATATCTTGTGCTTTTCGTCTAAAAGAAAGGCATGATGAGTATTCAAGATATCCGACCAATATTCATCTAAGATGTATTTATCTGCTTCAGAAGGGTTGTCAGGAGAACTTACATCAAACAAAGATATTTTTACTTTTGAGCCTTCTTTTCCTATACCAAGAACTCTTTCTTTTGTAATGGGATGAAGATAAGAAGAAAAACCAGGAATCTTAAGTTCTCCTTTTAATTCTGGTTTTTGAGGATTAGATAAATCAAGTACATAAAATGGATCGGTCTGACGGAAAGTCACTACATATCCTTTATCCTCAACAAATCTGACCGAATAAATTCTTTCTCTCAAGCCAAGATCTTTAACTGAACCAACAATTTTTAAGTTTTTATCCAGCACATATACATCGTTTGCTGATTCTCTGCTACCAAGACCAATTGATCCCATACCAAAGAATCTCTCTCCTACAGTAATTGCTACCCTCAAGTAGTTCTGATATTCGTCAAGAGAAAACTGATTGAGTGGTCTTCCCGGAACATCTCCGGAGGCATGAATTTTGAAATCTTCCAATCCTATTTTTACTATTCCTGTTCTCTCTAAATCTCTTTTGTGCTTTTTATAATAATCAGAAAGACGATTGGTAAGTTCGTTTTCTATTTTTAGTCTTTCATCATCGCTCAGAGAGCTGAAATATTTCTCAATAAGAACTTGAAATTCTATCATCTTTGCTGCTTTACTTATATCATATCCTGAAAGTTTCCTTAGATTTTCAATAAACCACTCGGGGATTATATCCTTACATTCCTGCTCAAAGAAATCAGCAAAAAACTCAATAAAATCACCCCAGTAAGAGTAAGTGACATAAATTCCATTGGTAGACATATAAACAACAGAGGAATCAGAAGAACCTACAAAGGAGATTCTTTTCTCAATTTCTCCAGAGCGAGGATCAACAATCATAGCAGTGTAGGTCACATCAACAGGAACTGGTCTTATTGGGTGATAAATATCGGTGCATTTTATCTCCAGAGGCGCTCCCTTAACTACCAAAGGTTTGATTGGACAAGGCCGAAAAGTATTTATAGTTGTTTTGGCAATAAGATATAACTTTCCATTATAAAGACGCGCACCAGTTATAAAGTTTCTCTTCTCGAGTTCAATTGTCCATTTCTTTTCTGGTGATTCAGGAGTAGAAACATCATATCCATAAATCTTATCTCCCGAGAAAATCATTAATATATTGTCTGATAAAAGCAAATTGCCTATTTTATCGATTTCTTTCTTGATTTCTAAATCAGCAGGAGGAAAGGCTTTTATTACTTTTGTTGTTCCTTTAATCCAATAAGGTATTCTCATTTCTTCTCCCCATCCCCACCTCCAGTATCCTCTTATAGAGGAGAAATAAATCTCTTTTCCATCTGTCTTAACAATATCTGGTTCATCAACTCCTGCCACCTGAACATTTGTTTCAGAAACACGCTCCGGTTGAGCACCTCCTTCTACTGGAGCGGTTAGAGGCAATGGCACGCTTTTTCTTGCACTTTCTTCAAACATTAAACCTGGTCCCAAACCCCCAACATATCCAAAATAAGAAGGAACAGTGCTCTCTGCTTCTTTAAGATATAATTTAAAATCTTGGAGAGAAGCAAATCTCTTGAGGTTGTCTAGTTCTGAGACTGGCGAAATTTTTGATTTTGAAGGAAGAGTTCGTTTCACTATACAAGAGAAAAAAGAGTCTGGAAAATTTCTACATTCTATTACTATATAACCACCTACCAAGATAGCAGTAATTAGCACAATAGCTATGGCTAATTTTGAATTAATTTCTTTATTCATATGATTTGTTTATATTTTTATTGAACTACCTTGACCTTTAAAAATAAATTTAAAAAAACAAATTTGTAGACCAAAAAACTGTTAATTTATTTTAACCGGATCCAATTAAAAATGCAACGAATTATTCAACAAAAAACCTCTTGACAAGGAGATTTGGCTTTATATAATGAGCAAATTAGAATTAGATATTTATAAAGGATCTTTTATAAACAAAGGCCGAAACCCAAAATAAAAACTTTAATCTTTTGGGTGAAGGTTTATGACTTATAAGGATATATACCTCTCATTTGACTATGATTACGGCTACGAGGATGAATTTGATGAAGAAATTCCAGAGGACGAATTTGTAGGAGAGGATCTGGAAGAAGAGTGGGAAGAAGACTATGAGGAAGAACCAGAAGATGAATTTAGTGAAGAATAAGACTCTCAAGCAAGAGAAAATCAAAATCCCGAGCATATATAAATCGGGATTTTGATTTTCAAGAATTGGAGATATGCTTGACTTTTGTATAAATAAAAATATAATTAGTTAAGGTTGTAGGAAAAGTTTCCTTCAGCCAATGACTTTTTAAGTCGAGATCTTAGAGTAGGATTAGATACCAAACTAAGAAAAGCGACTTAAAAGTCAAAAAGGTCGCTTTTTTCTTTAGATTTAGATCTCAATTATGGCTTTTGAGTTCAATCAAAAAAGAAATTATCCTCGCCAAATGGTTAAAGGGCATTGGAAATGCAGTGATTGTGGAAAAGAAATAACTGAACTTCCCTTTGAACCCGCATCTGATAGGCCTGTATATTGCAGAGAATGTTGGACTAAGAGGAGAAACAAGAAATTTCAACGACACTAGATTATCCTAAGAGTATCTCTGCTTCCTTTCTGAGCTTCTCTATTTTGTTTTGAGGAATCTTGGTTTTCTTTGAGAATTTCTTTGGATCAATCTTCAGAATATCTTGAGCAAGCATCATTTTTCTCTGAACAAAGATCTCGCTCCATGATTTTTTCCATGAAGGAAGAATAGTTATAGGATAGAGTTGGTAGGTTTCTATCAAATATTCAAGTCCTTTATTTCTAGGATAATTCCATCCTAAAAGTTCAACCCCTACACATCTTGAATAATCAATTGCCTTGGTAGTGAATTTTGTATTTGTTACAAGAATGCTTTTTAGTATTCTGCCTCTCGTGCTATTTAGATAACCACTCTTTTTGATATCAAGGAAACGAGCATAATTTGAGAGGGCAACATCTGAATGAACCTTTCTTCCCGGGAGATGATGAAACTTACACTCTCCTACATAAACTAAATTTCCTTTCTGGGCAATAAAATCTATTTCATAAAAACGGCAACAATAACCAGGCACCTGTTGGTTTAACTTAACCTTATACCCCATTCTTAAAAAAATCTCCCCGATATATTTCTCAAAAGCAAAACCAGTAGGACCTAGTTTTCTCATCCCTTCTTTTAGAGAAAACTTCAAAGCGGACCTGGGTTCTTCTTTCAAAAGAAGTTGTCTCACTCTTTTAAAAATCTGATCTGTAGTCATCCCCGCAAAAGCCTCTCTCTTGATTTGAGAAGCAATCCTTTGAGCAACCTCTGGCGAACTTCCTGCTCGGCGAACACTTCTATAAACTTTCCAGAAAGAAAACGGCTTCTTTTTCTGTTCTGAATTTATAACGTATAATTGAGCCATTGTTTTTTAATCAAAGATATTGGTGATTAAATATCTATATCTCAAAAATGGCTTTTCTCTCCATGCTTTATAGAATTTCTGGCGCCATTGATTTTTCCATAAGGAAGGCTCAGGCAAAAATAAAAAGCCATCTTTATATCCGAGATAGCGAGTACGAAAATGGGAATGCAAATATGCCACAATAGCACATACTAACGCTGATTTCTGATTTTTCGTAAAACAGGGAGGTTTTCTGCCAAAAAACAAAAAAACAAAATTTTTTCTGCAAATTTCTTCAACAAGTGTAGGAAAGGTCTCTATAAGATTTAGATCTAAAATAAAACCTTGTTTTTGGAGCCAATCTACTATCTCACTAGCAAAAGCACACAAAGAAGGCATCAAAGCTGGAGGAAGGGGCGTGATTCTTTCTTGGCGAAAAACCTTTGTCGAAAGAAATTTCTCATATAAACGCATATCTCCCTTCCCTTTTCCTTTAGTAAGTGGAGCATCTATAGCAATTACTCTGGTTTCTTCTAAATAAGGTTTAATTACCTCAAAGATATATTCTCCTTTCAGATCTTTGCATTTAGAACAATAATCTTTCAAAAAACTAATTCTGCCATTTTTTTCTTCCAAAATACAAATTCCCGTTGTTTTCTTTTGCTTTCCTCCTAAATCAATTCCTATAAAAATCTTTTTTTGTTTTTTCATTTTATCAATCTTGACTTTCAATATTTAATCTCAAAACAATCAAACTCTCCTTTATATTCTTGATATTCTACTTCTAAATCATCCACTTTGGCTGAAGGAGGACCTTTTTGGGCCCACTCAACTAGCTTATCAATCTTTTCTCTCTTGCCTTCTGCTACAATCTCTACTCGTCCATCTGGCAGATTTCTTACCCATCCTTTTAATCCTAATTTATTAGCTACCTTCTGGGTCCAATATCTAAAAAATACACCCTGAACTATGCCGGAAACAAAGATGTGAACGCGAACTTTTTCCTCCATATTGTTCTAAAGACCAAGGAAATTCTTGATCTCCAACACAGGAATAGTGATTATTTTGCCTTCTTGATCAATCATATTCAATCCTAATATATTACCCTGAATATCAAAAAGAGTGCTCCCTGCTAATGTTTTTTTCTCAAAAATATTGGTATGAATTCCTTGCTCATCCAAATACTTTATCACTCCTTCATTTATTGTTTTCTTTGGCGTTCCTTTCTTAAAAACGGTCCCTACAAGAAAAACCCTCTCTCCCGGTTTTAGTTTCTCATAATCAGCAAACGCAAGAGTAGGAAGGTTTTCCTTGTCAATTTTCAATAATGCAAGACCATCTTTTATCTGGAGAAGTTGCGGAGAGATTTTCTCTTCTCCCAAAAAGAGAGTGATTTTAGATCCTTTGGGTAAGAGCTTTGCGAGTGTGACTACAAGCCCATCTGATGTAACTATCAAACCTGATCCTTCTCGTATTTCTGAAGGTGTAACCGCTCTTATACCTACTACTGCTTTCTCTACTTTCTCTACCGCATCTTTAAGAGCAGTGTTTTCTTGAATATATATCTCTTTAATTTGGACTCCATAAAGAGGAGTGCTCTCAAGGTGATATTTCAAAAAAAGAGGCCTTTCTACAAAATAAGGCCAAAAGATTTGGTCGGCAAAAATACCTCCCACCATACCTATTACAAATATCCCAACCACCTTAAAGATGTTTTTGATCATAATTTATTTTAACGCTATCTAAGCGCAGACACTTTTTGTGCTCGTCGAGATTTCAAAAGTTCTCTTGGTCCAAGTAGAACAATTTTTTTATCTCTTACTTCAACATATATCTTGTCTCCCTCTTTAATTTCTCCCGAGACTATTTTAAGAGAGAGAGGATCTACAATCTCTCGTTGGATTACTCTCCTTAATGGTCTTGCACCTAAATTGGGGTCAAAACCTTTCTTGGCCAATAACTCCTTGGCTTCTTTGGAAACTTTTATTTTAAGATTCTTTTTCGACAGTCTTTTCTCAACTTTTTCAAGCTCCAAATCAACTATCTTTTTAATCTCTTCTTTTCCTAAATAATTGAAGATAATAATTTCATCAATCCTGTTTAGAAATTCAGGACGGAAGTGCTTCTTTAGAGCCTCCATAATTTTTTCCTTTGCTTTTTGACTTCGCTGAGTCTCCTTTCTGGATACAAAACCAATAGGTGCCATTTCGCGAATCTCTTCAGAACCAATGTTTGAAGTCATAATCAAAATAGCATTTTTAAAAGAAGCTACTCTTCCCTTAGCATCAGTTAAGCGACCATCTTCCAATATCTGAAGCAATATATTAAAAACCTCTGGATGAGCCTTTTCTATTTCATCAAGCAATACCACCGAATAAG
Source organism: bacterium (assembly GCA_021157625.1). Lineage (GTDB taxonomy): Bacteria > Patescibacteriota > Minisyncoccia > Minisyncoccales > JAGGXC01 > JAGGXC01. The sequence goes on from JAGGWD010000020.1 coordinate 6,233, forward strand.
GTCTCCTTCTTATCTTTTCGGTCAACTGGCCTCCTTCATCATATCCAACATATCCAGGAGGAGAACCAATGATCTTGGAAACAGAGTGTTTCTCCATATACTCGGACATATCTAATCGAATAAGAGCAGATTCATCATTAAATAGAAATTCAGCCAATGCTCGTGCTGTTTCTGTCTTTCCAACTCCCGTAGGACCAAGAAAAATAAAGGAACCCAAAGGTCTGTTTTCCTCTGCTAGTCCAGCTCTTGACCGACGAATAGCGGCAGAAACGGCTTTTATAGCTTCTTCTTGTCCAATTACTCGACGGCTTAAAATTTCCTCCATCTTCATTAACTTTTGAGCCTCTGTCTCTATCAGTTTTGTTACCGGAATTCCTGTCCAACGCGAAACTACAGCAGCAATGTCTTCTTCTGTAACTTCTTGTTTAAGAAGATGATGTTTTTTCTGAATCTTAATTAATTTCTTTTCAGCCATCTTGAGTTCTTTTTCTAATTCCGGAATCCTTCCATATTTTATCTCTGCTATTTTTTGCAAATCCAGGGTTTGATCCATCTCCAGCTGAGAAGAAAGCTGATCAATTTCTTTCTTGAGATTTTTAATTCTGAATATCAAATCTTTCTCCACTTTCCATTGAGTCTCAATTGCTTTAGCTTTTTCTTTCAAATCAGCCAAACTCCTTGCAATTGCTTTTAATCTCCTCTTGGACTTCTGATCTTTCTCATTTTTTAGAGCTTCTCTTTCTATTTCCAATTTATTTATTTCCTGTCTCAAAACATCAAGCTCAGCTGGCTCAGATTCAATTTCAAGACGAAGGCTTGAGGCTGCCTCATCCATTAAATCAACTGCTTTATCAGGCAAGAATCTACCTGTGATGTAGCGATGAGAAAGTTCAGCAGCTGCTACCAAAGCCGAATCTTTAATCTTCACTCCATGATGCACTTCATATTTTTCTTTTATCCCTCTTAGAATAGCTATTGTATCTTCAACAGAAGGTTCAGCTACATAAATCGGCTGAAACCTTCTCTCCAGAGCAGGATCTTTCTCTATATACTTTTGATATTCCTTTAGTGTAGTAGCACCAATTGCCCTCAGCTCTCCCCGAGCCAATGCGGGTTTAAGGAGATTAGAAGCATCAATTGCACCTTCAGCCGCTCCTGCTCCTACCAGAGTATGAAGTTCATCAATAAACAAAAGATATTTGCCTTCTGCTCTTTTGAGCTCTCTCAAAAACGCTTTAATTCTGTTTTCAAATTCTCCTCTATATTTTGTTCCTGCAACCAGTGCTCCAAGGTCCATGGCAATAATCTCTTTATCTTTTAAGCTTTCTGGAACTGCTCCTTTCACAATTCTCTGAGCTAACCCTTCAACAATAGCTGTTTTTCCTACTCCTGCCTCTCCAATTAAAACAGGATTGTTTTTTGTTCGACGACAAAGAACCTCCATTAATCTTCTAATCTCTTGTTCTCTCCCAATTACTGGATCAAGTTTTCTTTGACGAGCTAGTTGAGTTAAATTACGAGAATATTTTTCAATTATCTGATATTTTGATTCTGGTTCAGGATCTGTCACTCTTTGTCCTCCTCTTACTTGAGCTAAAACTTTAAGAAGCGAGTCATAATCTAATTTTTTAAATTTAAGATCCTTATCCATAATCACTGTCTCAGTCAATATTTCTCTTGCTCTGTTTTCTGTGCTTATTAAACCAAGGAGTAAGTGTTCAACTGAAACAAATTCATCTCCCATTTTCATTGCTTCTTGTCTTGCTTTATCAAGAACTTTGGCCATATCCTGAGTTAAATAAAACTGTCCCACCATCTGAGGATTAATAATCATAGGAATTTTAGAAATAGCCCGCTCTGTTCTTTTCTTAAGATCCTCTATATCTGCTCCCAATTTTTGAAGCAAAATCAAAGCCAACCCTTCTTGTTGAGATAGAAGAGCAGCAAGTAGATGAAGAGCATCTACCTGTTGCTGACCATTTTTTTGAGCAATAGATCTTGCTCTGAGTATTGCTTCTTGAGCCTTATGAGTGAATTCTGAACCATTTATATTGCCATTCATATTATTTAAATCTAATTAAGTTTTATTTTTCCCTTTCTCCCAATACAACATTCACTTTTTTTGTTTCTTTATTTCTCAAAAACTCAATCTCCACATTATCCCCAGGATTATATTTTAAAATAACCTTTGATAAAGAATTATCCTGAGTAATCTTCTCGCCTCCAAATTTAAGAATTATATCATCCCTTCTTAGTCCTGCTCTCTCAGCGGATGAGTTAGGAAAGATAGCTTCCTTTGTAGGTTGGCCATCACTTCTTCTTCCTATCCAGGCACCGTAATCTACTGGCAAGTTATATTTTTTCTGAAGCTCAGGTGTGATGATGGTATAATATACACCCAAAAAAGCATAGCTAATTTTGCCTTCTCTTTTAAACTGCTCAAGATCTCTTTTTGCTCTATTGATAGGAATAGCAAAACTGATATTTTGAGCTCCTATTACTGTTGCAGTATTTATCCCAATTACTTCTCCTTTCAAGTTTACCAAAGGCCCTCCAGAATTTCCTTTATTGATAGCAGCATCTGTTTGAATAACATCTTCGATAGTTTCCACAAACCCTTCTCCTCCTGCTGTAATTGTTCTACCTAATCCAGAAATTACCCCAACCGAGACAGTATTTCTGAATTCACCCAAAGCATTTCCAATAGCAATGACTGTCTGGCCAATTTTTAAATTCGAAGAATCGCCAAGAGTGACTACCGGAAACTTTCTTCCTTCTTTATCAATAATTTTTATAAGAGCCAAATCCTGAACTGGATCTTTAGCTAAAACCTTGGCAGGATATTTTTTTCCATCATTGGTAAAAACCGTATATTGAGCATCTTCATCCAAAACTACATGTTTATTGGTAAGAATGATTCCGTCTTCTGAGACAATAAAGCCAGAGCCTCCTCCTACTTTCTTTCTTTCAGTACCCTTCTGGCGGTATTGAGGAATTCGAAAGCCAAAATCCTCGCCAAAGAATTCTTCAAAAGGATTAATATAGTATTCTTCTATAACAGGAACATCTTTGGTAATGATAATACTCACGACCGCAGGGGATATTTTATCCACCACTTGAATAACCGCTTCTTCCTGACTACTTTGAGGAAGGTAAAGAGAAGAAGAATGATTTTCCTTAATGAGAGTCTGCGGTTTTTCTCCAATATCAATATTAAGTTTGGAAAGAAACCCTTTCAGTTCAGAGTAATAATAACCTCCAGCTAACGTCCCACCCAAAAAGCCAAAAAAAGAAGAAAAGAAAATAATCAAAACCACAAACAAGAAAAACCTCTTTGCTTTTTGTTTAGCTTCGTCTCTGAGTTCCTTTAGCTCTTTTAAAGAATCAGAAAAATTAAATGATTCTTCGTTCATATTGGTATTTTTATACTAATACTTTTTATCTAAAAATCAAGGTTCGTCAAGTTCATCCACTATCAAAAACTTATTTTAAAAAACATTTCTTTGCTATCTGCCAAATTTCTGGCTGATTTTGTTTTACTTTTAACCAATACCACCACTCTGCTCCCCAAAGATAAAATTCTCTCAAGCCAGTTTTTCTTGCAAACTCAATATTCTCTCTCATCTGCTCTGGGTTCATTGTCTTTTCTTGTTCATTGAGAGGTAACTTGTCAAGCAAAACCGGTCCCCATGGTTCTGCCTGGAGTTCTGTACAGATCACTTCTTTCCCAAAAAATTTTTTGATAATCTGCGCTTTTTTGTAATAAAAAACTGGCGGGAAGGGATAGGTTATATAGGAATGAAATTCTCTAAACCAGGCTTTTCTATAAAGACTTATCCCTACTATATCTCCTAGTCTGGCGGTTTTTACCCAAAATCTGTTTGAACCTGAATCAGTAATTATCACTGGCCTTTTCCAATTATCTGTCTCTTTTACTATCTTTATTTCTTTTTCTAAAAACTCTTGAGTTATTTTAGGACATTCCCCGAAACGAAAAAAAGGTTCATTTTCTACTTGCCAAGCTTTTATAGTCTCAACATTCCTATATCTCAGAACAACTATCTTAAGAAATTCAAGAAGTGCTTTCTCTTGCCTTTGTGAAGGAAGACCTTTTGCCCATTCAGGAATGTGACATTCGGGCCATCGAGGGACCTTTCTTCCTATTACCAGAATTGTCTTTATTTTTCTTTTTTGAGCTTCTCTTACCTGAAAATCCAAATCATCAAAAAAATATTCTCCTTCTCTGGGTTCAATTAAATCCCAATAAGAAATAATCCTTACTGTCTCAGGCTTCAGATCATCAAGTATTGCAAGATAAGTTTCTTTCCAGGAAAGGCCAAGGAGTTGCGCTTGTTTCTGAGAAAAAGAAACTCCCCAAACAATATCTTTCTGTAAAGGAGCATTACCCAACAACAACCAAAGAAAAAAGAAAAGAACAAAACATCCTATGAGGATCAAAAACAAGACTATTGTTCGTTTTATATTTATCTTTTCTTTCATTTTAGCTAAGAGAAAGCAAAAATAATCCAGCTACTATTAACCAAACAGCTATCGTTTTCTGGACAAGCACCTTTTTAGAAACTTCCTCTTTGAGGATCTCTGGAAATTTAAAGAAAAACAAGGTTGCTAAAATCATCAAAAATACATACTGAATACCTGAAAGAGCATTAATAATAGGCAAAAACACAAGAGGGGCTAAGAAGATCGCACCATTCTGTAATACTCCTCCTATTGCTCCTGAGGCTTTCGCAAAAAGAAAAGGTAAAGCTACTCTTTTAGCAAAACCTTTAGCTGGTTTTTTAATACTCCCCCTGACTTCAGGATAAACCAATAGAGAGAGAGCACCAAGAAAAACCCCAACTCTGATCCAAATAAATCCTGTCCAGAAAGGCAAAAAGCTATAGACTAGTTTGGTAAGCACAAAAGATAGCGAAAAAAGTAAAGAAGCAATTGCTGAGATTTTAATACTCTGAAAAGTCGCTAATTTTTCACGATGGATACTTAAGATAACACTACCTCCTACAAGAAAAACAAGAGCAAAATATTCACGAGCAATTAAAGCTCTATATTGAAATTCATTCAAAAAAGGAAAGAAAGTAAAAATCCAGACCAACAAAAGAGTGAATATGGGAACTCCCGCTCCTACTGCAGGGGCTATTCTGGAAACTTCAAATTTATATACCCCTTTGTAATAAATCAACAATCCGCTCAAAAAAGAAATACCAGCAAAAAAACTCAGTAGAATCAATTCAGGAGCGGGAATAAAAAACAGCGCAAAACCATCAGGAAATATCTTAGATAAGGCTGGAAATGGGCCTAAAGAAAGCAAAACTCCCAGAGGAATAATTCCTAAAGCAGATACTGAAATAACTCCCGCAAAGAAACAATAAATCTTTGGAGACGGAAGCCCTCCTCCCAGAATATATTTATCAAAAAAGGCCGAAAGGGCGAGGAAAAAATAAGCCAAAATTGCTAAGATCAACCACATAAGAATTAATATTCTACAATTAAAGCGTTTTCTTTTGATATATTAGCATAATAAAAAGCGCTTGGACGAGGCTTTCTCTCTAGGGTATTATAGTCAATCGCTATTAATCCAAATCTGGGTTCAAAGCCCTTCTCCCACTCAAAATTATCCATCAAAGACCAGTGAAAATATCCTCCTACATTCGCACCATCTTTTATGGCTCTATAGATCTGATAAAGATGTTGTTTTATAAAATCTTTCCTTAAAATATCATTTGCATCTGCAACACCATTTTCTGTAATAAAAATAGTTTTTTTATATCTCTTTAAATCTTTCAAAACATGATAGATTCCTTCAGGAAAAATCTCCCATCCCAGATCACTAACAATTTTATTTTCATTTCTTATATAAAAAGGGAATTTTATTCTATTGTGGAAATAATAATTAAGACCAATAAAATCTAACTGATTTCTAATCTTATCAAGAAAGAAATTATTTCCAAAATAGCTAGCAAAATAGCTACTGAATTTATCAAGTGGTGATTTAGGATTAAACGGTTCAAAAAAAGAATTATTTTTTGCAAGACCTACTTTTACTTCTTTATTTATTTGATGAAACTCAAAGTAAACTCTTTTATGAGCTTCTATCTGGTTTTTTATCACCTTCATGAATGAAAGAAAATTTTTCTTGGCAGGTGGCCATCTTCCTTCCAGATAAGATGCCTTGGCATATATCAATGGTTCGTTGATTGTAATCCAAAAATCTACTAAATCTCCCAATTCATACATGATCTTTTTACAAAACCGAGAAAAATAAAAAATACTTTTTTTGTTCTCCCATCCGCCTTTCTTTGCCATCCACAAAGGAACTGTGAAATGATGAAGGGTTACCATTGCCTTGATCTGCCGTTTTCTTAAAGAAAGAAGCATTCTTTTGTAATGTTGTATTTCCTTTTCATTAAATTCTGCTTCTCTTGCCTCAATCCTAGACCATTCAATTGAAAAACGGTAAGCGTTCTGATTAAGTTTTTCTAGAAGATCGAAATCTTGTTCATAGCGATGATAATGATCGCAAGCAATTCCTGCATCTTTGAATTTGCTCCAATCTGCATTTTTAATTCCTCCCTCCACCTGATAAGCAGACGTAGCACATCCCCATAAAAAATTTTGAGGAAATCTTAAAATTCTTTCCATTAGGAATATGATATCATAATTCTTCTAATATTTTAAAAAATAATTTTTTATTCTCTCCTGGTAGATTATGAGCGCTAAGAACAAAAATAAATAGTAAACTCCCAGCCAAGCCCAAGAGATATCCTTGAAAGTAATTGAAGAAATGGGAAGTTGAGAAAAGCAATCTATTACTTTCACAACATAAGTTAAAATCAGCCAGCACGGCCAAGAAAAAACCAAGCCAAGCAAAGGAGAAATTATTCCTATTAATGCAAATAGAAACCCCGATCCGATAATAAAAGGAATAAAAGGCAATATTAGAATGTTTGTAATGGGAGCAACCAAGGAAACTTGTCCGAAGTTATAAATTAAAATAGGTAAAGTAAAGATTTGAGCAGAGAGAGTCATTGCCAAAATACTTCTTAGATTCAGAAATCTTTCTTTTGGGATAATTCTCAGACATTTCTCAAAAATGGGACTTAAATAAATAATGCCCATTATTGCCAAAAAGGAGAGTTGGAACCCGACATCGAACCTCAAAAGCAGAGGATTGGCTACCAAAATAAAAGTAGCGGCAAAGACAACCGCTCGTTGGGCATAGCTTTTCCTGCCAATCTTTTCTGAAAAAAGCAAAAAACCGCTCATAATACCTGCACGAAGAGCAGAAGAAGGCATTCCAATCATCACGATGAAGAGAACCAAAAGAAATATTGTCAAATAAAAAGCCTGACTTCTCCATAAACCAATACCTATCAACAACTGCATTAATACAACAGAAAGAATGGTGATATGCATGCCGGAGATAGCAGTAATATGTCTAAGACCAGTAATATTTAGTTTTTCTTTAAACTCAGAAGATATTGATGTTTTGTCTCCTAGAATCATCGCTCCTGCAATCCAACTTTGAGGCGGGAGCAGAGAATAATGAATTGATTGACGGAGTTTATTTTTGAAATAAAGGATTCCTCCATAAATCTTTGAAAAGAAGTCATTGTTGTCATCTGTTTTTATTAATTCAATTTGAGGCCAATAAGAAACTGAACAAATTCCTTCTTTTGCTAAATACCCTCTCCAGTTAAAATTTTCCGAGTTTTGAGGTGTTTGCAATGTTCCTTTTATTTTTAGCTTATTGGCGTAATTGTACTGAGGAAAAGGATTAGCAATCACAAGCACTTTTCCAGATACAGGAATTTTTTGATTTTCTATAATTATTTCCTGCACAGAAACTTCTATTTTTGTCTGATTTTTTCTGATTTCTGGTTCTTTAGAAACCGTACCTATTAAGACAATCTCTTTACCTAAATCGTTGTAATTTCTAAGTCTGCTATGAGAAATTTTTAATTCTGCTGCATGAAACCTCAAAATTCCAAGAACTACACAAATCAGTATAAGAGAAAAGAAAGCGATTTGCTTCTTTTTCAAAAGAACAAAAAACAAAACCAAAAAGCACAACAAAATAAAAACCCTCGTGAGTTTTTCGGAGGGCAAAACAAAAAAAGACTCAAGAAGAATTCCAAAAACAAAAGAGAGGCACAAACACAAAACGACCTTCGAGAGAGTCATATAAAACTTAGAAACCAGTGGCAATGATGGTTACTTTAAGTTCTCCTTTTTTTAGATTTTTATCTTTAGTTGCTCCAAATATTATCTTTGCCTGCTGGCCCGCATTTTGAGTAATAATCTTAGCTACGGTATTTATCTCAAAAAGAGTAAGATCAGAAGCAGAAACATTAAATAAGATATTCTTTGCTCCTTTAATCGAAACATCAAGTAAAGGAGAATTAATTGCACGAAGAGCAGCAGTAGTGGCTCTATTTGATCCGGTAGCTTTACCCATACCAAAGATTGCCGGTCCTGAATCTTCCATCACGGATCTAATATCAGCAAAATCAAGATTTACAATACCCCGTTTGACAATAAGTTCAGATATTCCTTGGACTGCTTCTCGCAAAACCTCATCGCACAACCAAAAAGCCTCTTTTAAAGTTATATTTTTGTCTTTTATTTTAAGAAGCTTGTCGTTGGGAATAACCAAAAGAGTATCTACTTTTTCACGTAATTGCTTGAGACCTTTCTTGGCTATCTTCTTTCTTTGGATCCCTTCAAAAGAAAAAGGCTCAGTAACTACTGCTATAGTTAAAGCACCTGCTTTCTTGGCAAGCTCTGAAATAATTGGAGAAGCACCGGTGCCTGTTCCTCCTCCAAGACCGCAGGTAATAAATACCATATCTGCATCTTTGACAAGCTCAGAAAGCTCTTCTTTACTTTCCTGCGCAGCAATCTTTCCTAGCCTATAATTCATACCAGTACCTAATCCCCTGGTAGTCTCTTTTCCAATTTGAATCTTGATATCTGCTTTAGCAGACCTCAAGTTTTGCACATCTGTATTAACAGCAACTAACTCTATTCCTTGAATATTACACTCAGCCATCCGAGAAACAGTATTTGAACCCGAGCCTCCTATTCCTATTACCTTAATTTTTGGCTTATTTTTTCTCACAATTAAAATTTAGGGTACGAAAATTCTAAAAAAGTTCTTGAGCTTATGAATAAATCCTTCTCCAAAAACACTAGAACCCTTTTCGGAATCAATTCCGCTTAACACTAGCCCACACACAACAGCTAAACTGGGGTCTTCTTCTAATCCAATAAAGCCTTTGGGTTTTCCTATTCTGCAAGGCAGTTTTAATTCTCTCTTAGCTAAATCTACAATTCTGGGAAGTTTAGCACTTCCTCCTACCAAAACGATGCCAGCAGGAAGAAGTTTCTGACGTGATATCTTTTTAAGCTCTTTATTAATCTGCTCAAATATCTCTGATACCCTTGCTTCAATGATTCCAACAAGCATCTTTCTCGAAAAACTCAAGGAGTCAGTAACCTTTATCTTATCTCTTTTATATTTTTCTTTTTTATCTTTTTTTAGAAGACAGGCTCCGAATTCTTTTTTGATCTTTTCAGCTAAATTGATATCACATCTAAGACCAATAGCAATATCATTGGTAATATGATTGCCTCCGATAGGGAAAATAGCAGTATGAATAAGATTTTCTTCTTCAAAAACAGCAAGACCTGTAGTATCGGCTCCTATATCTACAAGGGCTACTCCTAGCTCTTTTTGCTGAGGAGTCAAGACCGCTTCTGCGGCAGCAACAGGACAAGCTTTGATATCAGCAATTTGAAATCCTGCAGAGAGGATTGCTTTAGTAAGATTTTGAAGATATGGAGAAAAAGCATAAAGTAAAAGAGCTTCTGTCTCCAATCTTGTTCCTTTCATTCCCAATGGTTCTTTTATGCCTCCTTCCCCATCAATGATAAATTCCTTTGGAAAAACATCGATAATTTCTTTGTTAGCAGGGAGGCTTATTGTCTGAGCATTCTGGATTGCTCTATCTATATCTTCCTGAGAAATTTCTCTATCTGCTCGAGAAACAGCTATTACTCCTTTAGAAAAAACGGCTGTCAAATGAGAGCCGTTTATACTTGAATAAACTGAATTAATCTTTTGGCCAGCTGAAACTTCTGCTTCTTCTATCGCTAATCTAATCTCTTCAGCAACTTGTAGAGGTTTCACTACTACTCCTTTTCTTACCCCTGAAGAAGGTGCTGTTACTTGAGATAGGACTTCTAGTTCTGAACCTTCTGATTGTCTTGAGACAACAAGAACCTTGATACTGCTCGTTCCTATATCCAAACCAACCATATTGTTGTTGTTTTTAAACATAAATTAATCTTTAAGAAATTGAGAAAGATATTGGTTCTCTTTTTCTTGCATTTCTGCTGCATCTTTCTCTGACCTTTCATGATCATATCCCAAAAGATGCAAAATGCCGTGAATTAATACCCGTGCTAGTTCAGTCTTGAAATCACTTTTATATCTTCGCGAATTCTTCTTGACCTCCTTTAAGCAGATAATGATTTCTCCTAAACTTTGAGTATCTCTATAGAGATCTTTTACAGTAAACTCATCAAACTCTACTCTCGTCTCGGGAAAAGCCAGCACGTCTGTAACTCTATTCTTGCCTCTATATCTTCTATTTATTTGTTTCATCCTTCCTGGCCCCACAAAAGCCAAAGATATATCTTTTTTTTGAGCATGTTCTTTTTCCAAAACACCTTCAGCAATCTTTTTTAAAAATTCTTGATCTATAGAAACAGAGGTAAGATTATTAATTTCAATCATAGTTATCTTAATTTATCAAATTCTAATATAGAAATCAACAAAGCAAATTGCTCTGCTACTCACCTAAAACAAGGTTTTTTCTTAGCTCAAGGATAGTAATTTCTTTACAATGGCGCTTACCTCTTTACCATCAGCCCTGCCTTTGAGCTTGGGCATTACTATCTGCATTACTTTACCAAAATCTTTTAAATCTTTAGCGCCAATATCTTTAATAACTTGAGAGCACAAATCTTCTATCTCCTCAGAGGTCAATTGCTTGGGAAGATATCTTTGCAAAATTTCTATTTCCTCTTTTTCCTTTTTTATCAAATCCTCCCTTTTTCCTTTTTCAAATTCAGCAATTGCCTCTTTTCTTTTCCTTAACTCAAAGGAAAGTGTCTCAATTACTTCTTCATCATTTAACTTGCTGGCTTCTATAAGTTCTTTCTCTGAGAGATCTTTCTGTTTTCTTGCAAGGATAACTCTTTTTTCTTTTTCTTTATTTAACAGAACAGCCATTAGAAGCCTTAGAATACGAATCTCTTTCTCATTCCTTTCCTTGAGAGCACGCTTAAAATCTTCTTGGATTCTCTGAGCAAGATTCATATCTTTCCTAGTTTTTTCAGCTTTTCATAATACTTTCTTAATTCCTCTCTTCTTAGTGCCGCTCTTTTTTTAGCTGTTCTACTCTTGGGTTCTTGGAAAAACTGAACCTTGCGAGCTTGAATTAAAATCCCGCTTTGTCTTACCGCTTGAGTAAAACGCCGTATTAGGCTCTGCACGCTTTCTTTTGGTTTTCGAGTAACTTCTAATGCCATAGTTAAATATTAATTTAAATTAATACTTGGACCATGATAAAGTTTTACCACCCAAAAGATGTAAATGCAAATGCTCAATTGCCTGTCCCCCTTCTTTACCCACATTGAATATTAACCTATATCCTCTCTCGGCCACTCCTTGCTCCTTTGCTATTTTCTTGGCTACCAGAAAAAGCCTACCAATTAATTCCTTATCCTCAGGTGTTAGGTGATTTATAGAAGGAATATGCTTCTTGGGAACAATTAATAAATGGAGAGGAGCGATAGGATTAATATCTTTGAAAGAAATAAAATCCTCATCCTCATAGACTATATCTGAAGGAATTTCCTTTTTTGCAATTTTACAGAAAAGACAGTCTTTCATCATTTTGAAATTTTTTTCTTCATTTCCTGAACTATAGTCTTGGTAGCAGTTATTTTTTGCTTGCCCGTTTGCATATTTCTTATAATGATCTTGCCTTCCACAACTTCTTTTTGTCCTAAGATAAGAGTATATTTCACCCCTAAACGATCAGCCAATTTCAACTGACTTTTGAGAGAATCTTTGCTAAGCGAAAAAGCAACAGGCACTTTCGCTTGCCGGAATTCTTCAATTAATCTTAGAATTTCTCTTTTAGCTTGTTTACCAAGCTGGGCGAGAAAAATTTTGGGCTTTTGAGTGCGAGCAAGTTTTATTTTAGCAAATTTCATCGCCTCCACAATTCTTTCCACCCCGCCAGCAGCCCCAAAAGCGGGTGTTTCTTTTCCTCCTAATAGCTTAACAAGTGTGTCATATCGCCCACCTCCGGCTAATGCATTCTTAGAAATTATAGAAAGACTCTCTTTTTTTTCTTGATTATTTTTGGATTCTTGATCTCCCAACTCATGAAATTCTTCTTGCTCTGCAAAAATCTCAAAGACAGTTCTGGTATAGTAATCAAGCCCTCTCACTAAATAAGGATTGAGATGATAAGGAAGACCTAAATTATCAAGATACTCCAGAACTTCTTTGAAATGATCATGACATTCTCTGCAGAGATGATCAAGAATTTGAGGAGCAGAATTTATAATTGATTGACATTTTTCCTCCTTGCAATCAAGAACCCGAAGAGGATTTTCTTTTATTCTTCTCCTACAATCTGCGCATAAAGAAGAATGATGAGCCCTTAGATAGCTTCCCAGGAGTCTTTTATAGTAAGGACGACATTGATGGTCACCAATACTGTTTATTTGAATAATCAAATTTTTCAGTTTGAGCTCTTCTAAAATTTTATAGAAAATCAAAATAACCTGTGCATCCTCAACTGGACTTGCATCTCCAATTATCTCAAATCCAAACTGCCAAAATTGACGGTATCTACCTCCTTGAGGTTTCTCATATCGGAAAAATGGACCAAAATACCATAACTTTACCGGCTGAGGTAGAGTACGCATTCCGTGTTCAATATAAGCCCTTACAATAGAGGCAGTACCTTCTGGTCTCAAAGTCACTAATTCTCCTCCTTTAGTACGAAAGGTATACATTTGCTTTTTGACTACATCAGTGGCCATTCCTACTCCTCTTGAAAATAACTCCGCTTGCTCAAGAATCGGAGTGGTAATCTCTCCAAATCCATAAAAATCAGCAATATTCTTTGCTGTTTTATAAATTTCATAGAAATACTTCTGATCCTCGGGCAAAATATCATGCATTCCTGTAAGAGATTGAAATTTGGGTGTCTTTTTGCGAGGCATAATAAATTTAGTAAACTGGCGCCTCAATTTTAGCGCTTAAATAAAGAGGCCATGCTCGTAGATAAACCCGCCCTATGATATTTTCTTTTGGAAGAGGACCAAACTTCCTGGAATCATAAGAGCGAGTGCGGTTGTCTCCCAACACAAAATACTGATCTTTCTCAAGAGAAATCTTGAGATTTCCCGGTGTTTTTATATCCTCAGGAAGATAACTCTTTTCATTCAAGATTATCGCTCCTTGTTCTGTATAAATCTTCACTACCCCGTCCTTTATCTCCACTGTTTCTCCCGGCAGACCTATAATTCTTTTAATATAACAAGAAGAAGGATCAACAGGAGATCTAAATACTATTATTTCTCCTCGAGAAGGATCTCTGAATCTATAAGAGAGTTCATCTATAATTAAATAATCTCCGCTATGAAAATTAGGCTCCATAGATTGGCCTTTTACTACAAAGGGCTGAAAAAGAAAATATCTAATTGGAATTACTATCGCCAAAGCAATAATGAATATTTTAATTATCTCAAATATAAAAGATAGATTTCTCTTCATAAGTTTTTTAACAAACATTCAGATATACAGATATTATAAATTATAACAATTTTTTGAGCTCATACAAGAGCTCTGGTATAATAAAAAAATGTTTGTAATTGTTGGTTTGGGCAATCCTGAAAAAAAATTCAAGAATACCCCTCATAACTTAGGCAAAGATGTATTGAATTTTCTTCAAGGAATCTGGAAGGAAAGATACAGTTTCTCTGATTGGAGAACAACAAGAAAAGTCAAAGCGCAAATCAGCACAGGTAGAGTTAATAGAAAAAAAATAGTGTTAGCAAAACCTCTTGTTTTTATGAATCTCTCTGGAGAATCTGTTGCTCTTTTGCTTTCTTATTTTAAAATCAAAACTCAAGACCTAGTTGTTGTGCATGATGATATCGATTTACCTCTGGGTCAAATAAAAATAGTTAAGAATCGTGGCGCAGCAGGACATAAAGGAGTTCTTTCTATATTTAAAGCAATAGGATCAAAAAACTTCACCAGAGTAAGAATCGGAATCAGCCCCAAAACTAAACCAAAGAATCCAGAGGTTTTCGTTCTAGAGCAGTTTGGAAAAGCTCAACAAAAATACATTAAAGAAATAATTGCGCGTTGTGGCAAAGCAATAGAGACAATTGTTAAAGAAAGTCCCCAAAAGGCAATGAATGATTTTAATAAAAAATCGAGATAAAACTTATCTCGATTTAGAAAGAGCGCGCCATATATAAAAAGTTCTTTGAATTGCTGTAAAAATACCCAATATTCCGAAGATAAGCATTGCCCAACCAAGAAAAGAGAACTTTGCCACTCCTATTCCTATCTCGCCAGGAAAAACTATATTTAGAAAAGTCAGTATAATTAAAATAGACAGCCGATAAGCTCTCCCGAGTATGCCTCGGTATTCTCTTGATAGACCAAGAGCCTGAGCCTGGACACCGAAATAAGAAGTAAGTAAAACCCCGCTTATTGCTAAGAATCCTACTATTTCATATTTTGCCCAGTTCCCTAAAACGATTCCACCAATAAGCAATGTATCAGCGTATCTATCGAAAGCATGGTCGAGAAAATCTCCTTTCTTACTGGCAATTTTCATTTCTCTGGCAAGAGGGCCATCCAGCGCATCAAGCAAAGAACTTACCAGAAGAAACAAGAAAGCAAATTCCAGCCACGGATACAGTTCTTTTCCAGAAAACCAAAAAAAGAAAGCGGCAATCCCTGCAAAGAGTAATGAGCAGATAGTAAGAAAATCTGGTCCTATCCCAACAACAAGAAATACTCGAACTACTTTTCTAAGAATTCGATCTCCTTTTTTTCTTAGAGCATAAATATCCATCAGTTCACCTCCTTTTTTGAATTTTTAAAAAACCATTTTGTCCTTCAGGCTATCTGTAAGCGGTTATAATTCACTGAGCATTAGCTCAGGAACTATAACACTTTAAGCTACTCATTAAGCTAAGGAGGGATCGCTTAATTTTCGCACTTACAGACAGCCTGAAAAACAAAATAGCTTGATATTAAGCTACTGAACTATATTATACTAAATTAAATGAATTTGTCAATAAATTTCAAACCTTACCCTATCAAAACTATCTCTATAAGAGAAGAAGAATATCCTTCTTCTCTCAAGAACATCCAAGATCCTCCAAAGGTTATCTACATAAGAGGAACATTGCCTACCAAAAGCGAAATTTGTTTTGCAATAGTAGGGACAAGGAAATGTTCTCCTTATGGAAAACAAATAGCTTCAGAGATAGCCAAAGATTTAGCAGAAGCAGGGCTTACCATTGTCTCTGGATTAGCTCCAGGCATCGATACTTCTGTCCATAAAGCTGTAGTAAAAAGAAAAAGAAAGACTATTGCTGTGCTAGGAACTGGTCTTGATCCAAAAAGTATCTATCCCAAAACCAATCTCGGACTAGCTAAAGAAATTCTAGATACAGGAGGATGCCTTATCTCAGAATACAAACCAGATATTCATGGGTCCAAATTTACTTTTCCTCAAAGAAACCGAATCATTGCAGGTCTTTCTGTTGGCGTATTGGTAGTTGAAGCACCTCTTAAAAGTGGGGCTTTAATCACCGCCAACTGGGCTTTTTTGCAAAACAAAAAGGTCTTTGCTGTGCCTGCTTCTGTCTATTCAACAAGATCTAAAGGTTGCCATTTTCTTATAAAGAAAGGAGCAAAACTAGTAGAATCCTCTGAGGATATTCTTTGCGAATTGGAGATTGAAAAAGAAAAAAGACACAAGCCAACATCAGGAATAAAAAGTAAGGAAGAAAAAATAATTCTTGATGTTTTAAATCAACCTATGCATATTGATAAAATTATAGAAAAAACCGGCCTTCCTGTATCTTCGGTCAACAAAACTCTTGCTATTTTAGAAATAGAAGGTAAAGTAAGAAACCTAGGAGGAAACACTTATGCGCTTGGTAATCGTTGAATCTCCAACAAAATCAAGAACAATACAGAAATTTCTTGGCTCTGATTTTAGAGTCCTTGCTTGCTATGGTCATATCAGAGATCTTCCTAAGAGTAGTTTTGGAGTAGACATAGAAAACAATTTCCAGCCCAGATATGTTATTCCAAAAAGATCAAAAAAAGTTATCAAGATTCTAAAGGAAGCAGTAAAACAATCTGATTTAACAATTCTGGCCACAGACCAAGACCGAGAAGGAGAAGCCATTGCCTGGCACTTATCTCAAGTTCTGGATTTAAATGGTAGGCCCTATCAGAGAATTGTTTTTGATGAAATCACAAAATCAGCCATTGAGAAAGCCCTAAAAAATCCAAGAAAGATTGATATGAACTTAGTCAACGCTCAACGAGCACGAAGGATCTTAGATAGAATTGTAGGATACAAACTCTCTCCCTTTTTATGGAAAAAAGTAATAAGAGGGCTTTCTGCAGGAAGAGTTCAATCAGTAGCTGTCAGACTGGTAGTAGAAAGAGAAAGGGAAATTGAAAATTTCGTTCCCCAGGAATACTGGCAAATCATTGCTTTATTTGAGAAGTCAAAAAAACAATTTGAAGCACTCTTGATTAAAAAGGATGGCAAGACAATTCCTAAATTAGGAATAAAAACACAAGAAGAAGCAAAACAAATTATAAAAGAGCTACAGAAAGAAAAATTCAAAATAATAAAAATTGAAAAGAAAGAACTGAAAAGAAATCCTCCGCCTCCATTCACCACTAGTACTCTTCAACAAGAAGCGTGGCAGAGATTAAAATTTCCTGCTAAATTCACAATGAAAATAGCCCAAGATTTATATGAAAAGGGTTTTATTACCTATCATCGCACTGATTCTCTAAATCTTTCTACCTTATCCTTGAATGCTGCCAAAATTGTCATAAATGAGAAGTTTGGAAAAGATTATTGGAAGGGTTTTAGACGATATAAAGCTAAAGGAAGAACCCAAGAAGCCCATGAAGCAATAAGACCTACATATCCAGACAAAGAACCAGAAAAATTAAAAATAAAAGCCAAGCTTGATACTCCTCATTTTCGCTTATACGATCTTGTGTGGCGAAGATTTATTGCCTCTCAAATGACCCCCGCAGTATTTGATTCAGAGACAATTGACATTAAAGCCAAAAATTATATCTTCAGAAGTTCAGGTCAAACTCTTAAGTTTGAGGGATATCTAAAAATCTGGCCTCAAAAATTTAAAGAAACACAACTGCCACTACTGAAGAAAGGTGAGATTTTGGAGGCCAAAAAGCTTAAAGTAAATCAACACTTTACTCAACCACCTGGACGATTTAGCGAAGCAACATTAATTAAAGAATTAGAAAAAAATGGCATTGGTCGTCCTTCAACCTATGCACCGATTCTCTCAACTATTCAAGAAAGAAACTATGTACAAAAAAATAAAGAGAAGAAATTCCAACCAACAGAAATAGGAATTATAGTAAATGATCTTTTAGTGAAGCATTTTCCTGAAATAGTAGATATTAAATTCACTGCCAAAATGGAAGAAGATCTAGACCAGATAGCCCAAGGAAAGAAAGATTGGGTCGAAGTTCTCAATGATTTTTATAGACCCTTTGAAAAAAGACTCGAGGAAAAAGAAAAGAGTGTCTCAAAAGAAATCCTAATAGAGCCCACAGAGAAGAAATGCCCAGAATGCAATGCTCCTTTGGTTATTAGAATGGGAAAATTTGGAAAATTTTATGCCTGTTCTAACTTTCCAAAGTGTAGGTATACAGCACCTCTTCCACCTCCTTCTCTGGGGATAAAATGTCCAAAATGCAAAGAAGGAGAAATTGTTAAAAGAAAAACAAAAAAAGGGGAAATATTTTATAGCTGTAGTAGGTGGCCAGAGTGCGATTTTGCTTTGTGGAACAAACCTACAGGAGAAATCTGTCCAAAATGCGGATCAGTTATGGTAGAGACAAAAAAGGGAGAAGTAAAGTGTTCCAATCAGAAATGCGGATATTTAGAAAAGAAAATAAATTGACAAAAGAACTTCTTTTGGTAATCATTATAAATGAGCCGGGGTGCCGGAATTGGAAGACGGGGTGGACTCAAAATCCACTGAGGCTAAAACCTCGTGAGGGTTCAAGTCCCTCCCCCGGCACACGCGAAGATCTCAACAATCTAAAAATCTAATTTTCCAACCAACAACAAACTAACTTTTTTTAATTTTCCTTGAGAAGTAAATAGTCAGTAAAGCAGAAAAAATACCTACAAGAAAACCTGCTGCAATATCAGCAGGCCAGTGAATTCCGCAGAATATCCTTGCTATAGAGATCAAAAAGGCAGAAATAAAGAACAAGATACCAAGATCTTTATTATAAAAATAAACCACTCCTGCAATCCCAAAAAAGAAAGCAGCATGGCCGGATGGAAAAGAACCAGTTTTGAAATAAGGAATAAGTAATTTTACATGATTTTCTACAAAAGGA
>JAGGWD010000007.1 GCA_021157625.1 bacterium
AATAATCCTCCAATTGATAAATTTTTCTTCAGCCTTCAATTGGTTTTTTCTCCTTTTTCAACGTCTCAACTGCACTTTTTACTTCTTCATTTATTTTCTGCCAGAAGACAAAAGATCTAATCATCTCAGAAAGAAGTATGCTCATAGCCTCTTCTCTTGAAAAACCAGCTTCTTGTAATGCTTCAATCTTGGCCATATACTCCTTAGCTCTTGCTTTCTCAAAGAGTATCCTTCCCTGAAGGGAACCTTCTATCATCTGCGCACTTTTTTCCAAAGTATAGTTAAGACCCTCTACTCCAATGTTCACCAACTCGTCTACAAAAGGCCTTATACTCTCGCCATATTCTCTTATAATAACCCCTATCACAGGAGAAACTGCTGGTGCTATATTCCGAATACTAGCTGCTAACTCTAATAGACCACTCAGTAGTTCTTTTCTATCCTCTTCTTCATACGCATCTGAGATTTTCTCTAGTGCGTCTAGAATAGATTCTAGCTCTATCTCCTCAATTGCTTTAAAAATTCTTTCTTTTTCTTCTTCCACTTATACCACCCCTTTCTTATTTTCAGAGAACTAAAGCAGAGTTTACTCCATATATTAACTTTTGTCAAGTTAAAAAATAAGAAGAGACAATCACTTTTATCAGTGCATTAATTAAACAGATTTAATTAAGGTTTATTGTCTGTGTTTAGTAAAACTACTGTGCACCTGAAATAATTTTTGCTGCTTTTTTTGTTTCCAAGCAAAGCTCTTTTTTCGCGGCTAATGAATAGACCAATCTATGTATTGTTTGGTATTTGTATTGTAGATTTTCTTCTCTACCGAAAGAGCCGTTCTCTGAATTACAAAATTAATGGCTTCCTTCCTTCTTCTATTAATTTCAACCATGTTACCATAAGGATCGAATTCTATCTTTGAACCATCGTGCATAAACAAGATAATAAACGGGTATTTATACTTGTTTTTCTCATTACTATAAATTTTGGGTTTGTTTTCGCCCTTCAGAATTCTTCCTTCTTTCAAATATATCTTCTCGACATCATCCCAAGAATAATACCGCTCCTTTAGAGAAAGCCATCTGTTTATATAAATACCTTCTTCTTTTATTTTTATGTAATGAAAAAGACAAAGAATAATTATCGGGATCAAAATCAGAAGAGCAATTTTTATTATAAGAATTGCACTTCTTCTTCCTCCTAAATATGTTTTAGAATAATACTCGTTTCCAAGGCGAGAAATTACAAAATCTTTACCTACAAAAAATTCCATTATTCCTCCAGCCAAAAAGAGAGTAAAGAAGATTAGAGGAAACACAAAAATTCCTTGACTCTCTACAAAAATATATTTTGTAGTCAAACTACCTAAAATAAAAAACTGGATCCAGCGAAAGAAAATGTAAAAGAACAAAAGCCACAAAGGCATTACTATAAAAAAGAGAGGAAGCCAAAATTTACGATTTAAAAATTCTTCTCCAACCAATTTTTTTGCGATTATCTCACTAATTTCCTTATTAGAAAGAGAAAAAATTTTCTCTTCAAGCTCTCTTTCTGAAATACCTTCCTCTTCATAATGTTCCAAAATAATGCCACTCCTTGGATCGTTTAATAAAAACTCTTTCCTCTCTTCCTCAGAAAGCGAATTAAGAAATTCTTCCCACTTATCAGCTTCTTGTTGAGCTTTTAGTTTTATTTTTTCTATTTTTTCTTGAGAGAAAAGAATGCGTCTAAAGAAAAATGTTATTGAAAATATAAAAAATAAAATAACCAAAAGAATGAGAGGAGTCAAAGAGAAATTTTTTATTATAAATTCCTCTAGTATCATAACTGGACAAGGTAAAAAGAATTTTACTTGTAATTTAGAGAATCATTTTGTAAAAGAATTAATTCTTTCAAAAATACTTTCGATTTCCCTCTTTGCTTTGAGATCTGTTTCCATAATGGGAACCAAATTAGCGATGCTTTGAAAAATTTTTTTATCATAAGATATTTTTCCCAAAAACTTTCGATTTGCCCATTTTTTTATCCGCCTACTCAAGTTTTCATTAAGATCCCACTTGTTTACCACTACACCATAGGGAATATTAAAATGATTTACTACTTTTAAAACTCTTTTCAAATCCGAAAATCCCGAAGGCGTTGGCTCTGTAATCAAAATAACAAAATTTGAATCTTGCAAGGAAGCTATTACTGGACAACCAGTACCAGGAGCAGAGTCAATAATCTGAATATCGTAATCAAATTTCTCTGCTTCCTTTTTTATCTCAGTAACTATCTTCCCAGATCCAGTCTCTCCCACAAAAAGCTGACCAGAAATTAAAGGAAAGCCATACTTTGTATTTTTAATCAAAATCTTTGCGTTTTGAATTGTTTTCATTTTAATTGCTCTCTGAGGACATAAAACCTCGCAAGCACCACAGCCTTCACACAGAAATGGATTTACCCTTGGTTTTCCTTTTATTATTTCTATTGCTCCAAAATAACATTTTTCTGCGCATAGCCCACAACCATTACATTTTTTAAAGTCAATCTCTGGTCTAGCTGAAGCAAAAACTTTAATGGCTTTATCCCATTTTCTTACTCCGCCCAACCAAATCGCCAAATTGGGAGCATCAACATCGCAGTCAACTGCTACTATTTTTTTATCTATTGCGAAAAGAACAGCCAAAGCTGAAGCCAACATTGACTTTCCTACCCCGCCTTTTCCTGAACAAATTACTATTTTTGATCTCTTTTCTTTTTTCATCTTTTAAAAATCAAAGAAATCAAGAAAAATAAAGCACTCATCAAAATAATCAAAGGACCAGCAGGAAGATTAGTTAATCGAAAAAATAAAATACCAAAAACAACAGAAATTGCACCAAAAAATACCGCCCAAAAACTATATTGGAATAAATTTCTACTTAAATTTCTGGAAGTGGAGGCAGGAATCGCAACTAATGCAGCAGTCAGCAGACCCCCAACTACCTTTACTCCCAAAGCAACAATAAGACCAATTGCACCAAGATAAAGAAAATTATATTTTTTGACGTCAATCTTCTCTGCTTTAGCCAAATCTTCAGAAATATTAATTAAAACTATCTGAGGATAGATTTTTTTGAGAATGGAACAAATCAAAAGACATAGAATTGCGGTGAATATTGTTTCTTTAAAAGACACCCTTGTAATGTCTCCAACCAAAGCTCTCTCTGCCTGTTCAATTGGTAAGAATAAAAACGCAATTGCGACCCCTGAGGCAAAGACGATTGCAGCTAATGCCTCCATTGGTAACTTAGTTCTTATTTCAAACAACCAAATCAAAGTTATTCCCAGAATTACAAATGGGAAAGCACCCAAAGAAATATCAAAACCATAAATCAAAGCCAGAGCAATTCCTGGCAAGGCTAAGTGTCCCAAAGGTCCCGCAACCAAAGCCATCCTCTTGGAAAGCATCAATGTCCCTAAATAACCGGCAGTTGCGCCAATAAAAATTCCGCAAATTAAACTCAATAATACCTGTTCCATGATTTTTTATTAATGAATATGCTGATAAAATTTTACTTCTTGACCATAAAGTTTCTGCAAACTCTGAGGTGTTAAAATTTCTTTTGGTTTTCCTTGACAAACTGAGACTTTATTCAAGCAAATCACAAAATCAGAAAATTTATAAATTACACTTAAATCATGGGTAACCAGAAGTATAGTAAGATTTCTTTCCTTTCTTAATTTATCTAATAGAGAATAAACAGTCCTTTCTCCCTTGATATCAATTCCCGTTACCGGCTCATCAAAGAGCAAAACCTGAGGATTTTTCGCCAAAGCCCAGCCAATTAATGTTCTTTGAAATTGACCAGAAGAAAGCTTTCCTATTTCTTTTTTTGAGCTCTCTACAAGACCTATTTCCTTTAAAATATTTCTTATATCTTTTTCTGGAATATCTTTTAACCTAAAAAAATCCTCTATTGTCATCGGAACATTTTTAATAAATGGCAATCTTTGGGGCACATATCCAATTTTAACTCCTTTTCTCCATATTATCTCTCCCTTATAAGGGAAAATTCCCAATAAAGTTTTCAACAAAACTGTCTTTCCTGCCCCATTGGGACCCAAAATTGTCAAAACTTCTCCTTCTCTTACTTCAAAGGAAAGATTTTGCAGAATTTTCTCTCCTTGTAATTCTACACTTAGATTCTTCACCTTTAAAATTATATTTTCTTTCATATTTTGATTAACTTTAGTTTTTGGTCAGGAAAGCAAAATTTTCTCAATTTCTTTTTTAATCTCTTCAAAATTTGCCCTTTTTAAATAAAATATTTTAACATCTTTTCTTTTTTTTATTCTATCGCAAAAAGAGTTTTTCTTTAGCATTATTGTCGCCAAAACCCTATTTTCTGAATTCAATGCCTCTATAATAGCTTTTTTGAATTTATCTGAAAAAAGCTCCATCTTTCCAATCTCATCAATTAAGACTATCTTTTTTTGCTTTATTGCTTTCTCTATCGAAACAACTCCAATTTCTTCCAAGTCTTTTAGATTAACTTTGTATTTTCCTACTCGATATGGGGTTTTTAAATCAATATGAGCTAGAATACCTTCTTTTTGATCCAAAGTCTTTATTTTAAATCCAACTCTTTTCCCTTTTTCTCTCATTTCTTCGGTATAAAAACCCGAGATTTTTGAATTCAGATCCTTTGAAATATCTTTTACTAACGTTGTCTTACCACAACCGGGTTTTCCCACAATAAGAATATTTTTTATTTTCATCTTATTAAATCTTGCTCCTTTATATCAAACACAGAAAGGATTCTTAAAGCAGCCGGTAAAATTTGATGATAAATGTAATAATTAATATCAATATCAGAGATTTTTGCCCATTCATAAGGAATAGCTCTATCTGAGATCTTTTCTCCCTTTTTTGAAATAACAAACATAATAATTGTTCCTGGTTCTACTTCTTCTCCTTTTTCTTTCATCTTTTTAGCGCAAGCCAAATGAGGCGACAAAGATTTATATTCCTCGATTGGCTTTGTCAATTGTTCATAAATGACTAAATCTTTTAACAAAATCTTTTTCGATTTTATTTTTGAAATAATTTCTCTGGTATATTTTATCGCTCCCTTTATATCTTCTTTTCTAAGCACGAATTCTAAAACTTTTCTTTGAAGTTCCTTTGCTAAATTACACCAATCTTTTCTTACCGTTTCCAATCCTCTTATTAGAAGATTCCCCTTCTCATCTAAAAGAGCATATCTTTTCTTTGCTGTGCCTTTAATTAAACCTCTGGGAATAAAAATTCCCCTTTTATAAAATCCTTGCAAATCAAGTTCAATTACCCCGGGAAGAGTTCTGTTAATTTTCTCTAAAAACTTTTTAATATCTTCTTTGAAATTTTTTTCTTTTCCTTCTTTTGGCTTTAAAAAGGCAGAATCTGTGTCGCCATACACAACCACAAAATCTCTATTCGCTTTCCCTATCACTTCTTTAATTAATTTTCTTCCCCAAGCAGCGGCAGATTGAGCACATTCTTTGCAATACCATTTAGAAGCCGAAAATCCAAAATAGCCGTAAGTAGCATTGGCAATGATTTTTATCACATGTTGACGAGTATCTAAAAGATAGTATTTTCTTGAACCCTTTTCTTCCTTTTTCATTTTCTTTTTAATTTCCCATCTCTCTTCCAAGAGTTCTCTAATGACCGAGGCAACAAATCCTTTTTTCTTTTTACAGAACCAAAATTCTGTTTCCGGTACCCTAAAGCCATTGTTTTTACAGCAGGAACAATTTAAAACTTCAGGAGAAATATTGAAGGTAGCAATAATCGAAGGGTAAAGAGAACGAAAATCAACAACTGCAATATTCTCATGAACGCCTCCGATTGGCTCTTTGACATAGCCACCAGTAAAAGTAAATTGTTTTCTTTTCAAAATCTCATCAAATTTGGGTTGGTTAGGAATGATTTCTCCTAAAGCATGGGCTTTTTTTGTCAAAAAACTTTCAACCAGTTGAGAATAAGTCATTCTTGCAACATTAAAAAGAAGCTGACCAGAAATCTTTGAAAGTTCAAAAATCTGAGAAGAAAGTAGATTATAGAGCCGAAAAGTTAACTCTGAATCCTTCAAACAATAAAGTGCTAATTTTTGTAAATCTTTCTTCTTTCGCCAGGCCTCTAATAATTCTTGGAAATCCATCTCAATTTTTTTATCTCCTAACAGTTCTGCTGAGACTGCATTCAAAGTTAAGACTTCTGTTTCAAGATTTGGAGAAAGAATATTGTTTATAAAAGGAAAAAGATCAATATGAACTCTTCCAGAAACCGAAGCTGCAGATGCTCTTCCTCTTCTTAAAAATTTAAACTCATCATTTGCTCTGCCAATATCTATTTTTAATTTATATTCCTTTGCTCTTTCTCTTATCATTGGAAAATCAAAAGCATCACCATTGTAAGTTAAAATAATATCTGGATCTTTTTGCTTAATTGTTTCTTTAAAATCTTCCAAAAGCTCCTTTTCATTTTTGACTATTTTTACGAAATTAGGATATTTTGCCTTCTGATAAGTAACTACTTTTTTGAAATCTTCTCCAAAGTAAGAAATCATTATGATTTTTTCTCTTCCCTTTTCAATATTGATCTCAATATCAAAAGCAATTACTTTCAAAGAGGGCTCTTTCTCAAAATCAAGAGGGAAAATCTTTCCTTCTCTTTCTTCAACCCAGCCGGGTTCATAAATTTTGTTCTCCAACAAAAAGGAGTCGGAAAAAGAAAGAGAATATTGATATTCTTCTAAAACTTCTCCTTTTCCTCCTCTTTTTTTCTCTAATTTTTTTACTATATCTCTAATATTTGAAGTATCGGGTGGTCTAAAACAAGTGATTTTAATAAAATTCTTTTCCTCTCCATTTAATTTTCTTTTTGTAATTTCTATTTTTTCTACCTTTTTCTTTTTTTGAGAAAGCAACCTTTCAATATCTTTTATCGCTTGCTTCTCTTTTCCTTTTTGTGGCAAAACAAAAAAATAAGGAGAAAAATCAATGAATTTCTCTACTAATTTTCCTTTTTCATCCCTTCCAAACAAACGCGCTTTTGTCTTGCCCAAAGAATCAATAATATAATCTAAATCCAAAAGAAAAAACTTCATAGTTTTTTATTCAAAAAACCTCAAAATAAACCAAAAAATTAAAGAAAGAATAATACTGATCAAAATACAGGTTGTTAAGGGAAAATAAAAGCTAAAACTTCCCTTTTTAATATAAATATCCCCAGGTAGTTTTCCTAAATAAGGAATTTTTCCTGAAAGGGTAAAAATTGCACCCAGAATAACGAGTAGCGTCCCAAATAAAATTAAAATTTTTCCAAAAGATGGTATCATTTTTAATTTTAATAATAAATTCTTGCTAATCCAAATTTAAATATAGAAAGGCGTATTTTCTTTGACAATTCTTATAACCCTCTGAATTCGAGGAACTCTCTCAACTTCTTTTTAACTATATAACAACATAACTTTTAAAGAAAGTTCTATTTTTGGCATTTTCCAATAAATGCAAAATATAAAAGACTATACTTAATATCTAAACTATGGTTTAAATACACAGAACCAAGAGCGCCAAAAAACAATCAGAAAGATAATTATTTTGCTTTTTTTATATATTTTTTGATGACTTTTTCTTTTTGACAAGTAGGTTTAATCTCTTTTGGTTCCTTTTTTGGCTCCCAAATTCTATCTTTCTCAATTATATGGATCACTTTAAAGCCCTTTTTCTCTAATTCCTGAGAAACAAAAGCACGATGGCATTTCCAAGGAAATTTTTCGGCACAAATAATAGCGGTTCTTTTCTTTTTTGCAATTTCTATTAAATTTTCAAATCCTTCTTTAAATTCTTTTGTTTTCATATAATTTTCATACCCTCCACCTCTGAAACCTCCTAATTTTTCAATATGAAAATAATCTATTTTCTTTTCTTTTAAAAATTTCTCTAAGTTTTCTTTTTTAAAATGGGGAAAAAGCCTTGAAGTCGGAAAATGCCTCACATCAGCCACTGCTTCAATTCTGTATCTCCCTAAAATCTCTAAAAATTCTCTTTGAGATCTATTGGAAGTCCCTAAGGTATAAATCTTCATATCACTTTTTGGAGAAAGATTATTTGTTAAATTACTGCAAACCACTCTTCTTTTCACCTCTTATTGCGAAAAATAGAGATCAAATTTTAATTACTTTTCCTACACCGTTTTCAATGAAATTTTCTTTATATTCTTTTCTAAACAATTCTCTTATTTCATCTCCCGAACAATGAGAAGGAGCAACTTTTCCAACTTCTAATTCTTTTAGCTTATAAACCACTTCTTCTGGTGGATGATGAAATCCACCTAAAACTAGATAAACATTTTTTTGAGGAAACATTTCTTTTGCTTTTTTGACAATATTCACTATTCCGGGATGAGCACAGCCGGTAATAACAAGCAGCCCTTTTCTTGAGTTTATTATCAAAGATTGTTCCTCTGGGGGCCCATACATTTCTCCTGTAGAAAAAACAAATTTTGAAATTTCGCTTGGTCCCGAAACATCAACAAACTCTGCACCATAACTCTTTATCATTTTTCTTACTGAATCAGGAAATGAAGAAGGGATGTAAACTTTTACTTTTGAATTTTCTTTCAAAAATCCCTCTAATCCTCCTAAATGATCTCCATGAATATGAGAAATCACAACTTTATCAATTAACTTAGGATCAATTGACATTTTTTTCATATTAAAGAGCAAAACAGATGAATCCCCACCCGTATCAAATAAAATTTCCTCAAAAGGGGTTTTGATAACCAAACCAAAACCCCAGGCTGTTTTCAATTTCGGATTTAGCGAGTAATTATCATAAATAGAGACCAAAATAATTTCATGAGCCCCTTTGTTTCCTATATCCTCCTTAAGTTTGATTTCTTTGTCTTCCACTTCAATACTCTTTTCAGAGAAATATTCTCTTTTAAAAATTCCTTCTTTCTGAAACAGAATTACTCCGCCTATCAGAAATAAAATCGCAACTAAAACCAAAATTTTATAAGTCATGATTTTTAATTCAAATTTTAATAAATACTCCAATCAAATCAAACAACTATCTCCAAGCCATCATAGGCTATGGTGATATTTATCTTATTCTTTTTTGCCAATCTAGCCAGGTTTTTTCTTGCCCTTTTAATATCTTTATAAAACCAGCTCCCAAAATGTAAAAACACTACATTGGAGGTAAATTTTTTAAATAAATTAACTAAATCCTGAACTCCTGTATGGCCATAAACCTCTCCTGTCTTTTTATCTTTTCGAACCAGACCTCCTTTGCGATAAAAACTAGTCTCAGTAATTACCAAATCCAAACCCCTAAAAAGGTAATGATACTTTTTTCTAATCCAAATCATATCTCCTGTATAAAGGATCTTTTTGCTGTTTTTCTCTATTAAAAAAGCCACAGATTTTACCTTCTTACTATGAATAGTGGGAATAGAAACAATTTTGTAAGAACCAAGATTAACTGGACCTTTTCCTTTCAGATTTTCTGGAGTGTAAATTGGAACTTTAATCTTATCTCTTTTTTCTGGCTTTCTTAGAAAAAAGGCATGATCTGGGTGAAGATGGGTAATAAAAATATATTTTGGGTTGTAATCTAAAAACTCTTCCTCTCCTATATCAAAAAGAATTTTTTTGTCCAAAAGTATTCCAGAATGTTTAGAATGATAAGGTGCAGATGCCTTGATTTCTCCCCTTGTTCCCAAAATTTTAAGCCTCATAATCAAATAAACTCTTTAGTTGCTCTTAAACAGCAACCAGTGCTTTGGTTTTTTAAACCTCAATAGAGTGTATTTTCCTTTCAACTTTCCTCCTTTTAGTTCAAAAACGAGTTTGTTTTCAGTTTTTTCAATTAATTTATAAGTGCCTTTGTCAAACACTTTAACTACTCCCGCCCCATAACAACCTTCAGGAATTTCGCCTTGGAAATCAGCGTAGCTTACTGGGTGATCTTCAGTTTGTATGGCAAGCACGCGTTTTCCTTTTTTCTCTGGCACTCCTTTGGGCACCGCCCAGGATTTTAAAACACCATCCATCTCTAATCTAAAGTCATGATGATGACCTGCTTTTATTGCATAATGATCATGAACCACAAATCTATTTTTTGAGGTTTTTAGAACTTTTCCTTTTGGCTCAGGAGTTTTGTCAAATTTTCTTTTTTTCCAATATTGCTCAAGAGACATATTATTTAATCTCAATTATTCTGCCGGCTCCTCCTTCAAGATATTTTTGAGGATAAATTTCTTTAAGTTCTTTTTTGTGTTGGGTGCAATGAGTGGGACAAATTAAATCTATATCTTTGAATAATTCAAATTCCGAAAAACCATGCATTCCGCCAATAATGGCATGAATTTTTCCAAATTTTTTAGCTGTATCTAAAATAGTTCCCATATAGGGATGAGAACAACCCACAATCAAGACAATCCCTTTTTTTGTTATTAGGCCCATTGATTGTTCTATTCCTTCTAACTCTCCTGTTGAAAAAATATTTTCGTGAATTTTTGTTGGTTTTTTTAGGACGACTTCATTTTCAAGATCCATTGAAAAAGGAACATAAATTTTTTTGATATTTGGATTTATCTTTAAAAGCTCAGAAAGCCCGCCTACATGATCCCAATGCAGATGAGAAATAAAAATCTCCTCAATTGATAGAGGATCAATTTCTAATTTTTTCATATTTGAGAGCAAAATTTTTCCATCAGCACCGGTATCAAACAAGATTTTTGGCATATTCTCATCTTCTACAAAAGCACAAAATCCCCAATCAGAACGAAGATCTTTTCTTAAGGCTGTATTATCATATACAATACTAATCTTCATAAAAGCCTGATATGTTTAGTGTATACCTTTAATTATCTCCTTAAGGAGGAAAGGTTTCATTTTATCTAAAGCTATCTTCATCCAAACAGAGTATTTATTTGGATGAGCAAGCATATCTTTTTTTAATTCCTTTATAGAAATCCATTTAAAATTCATCACCTCCTTTGGGTTTGGTTTGGGATTTCCATTAAATTTTCCAACAAAAACACAATCATATTCATTTTCAATCAATCCATTTTGAAATTCTGCTCTATAAACAAAACAAAATAGTTTTTTCAATTTACAATCAAAGCCCATCTCTTCTTTTAATCTTCTATGAACAGCTTCAAGAAAGGTTTCATTTGGTCTTGGATGGCCACAAACAGTATTGGACCATATCCCAGGAGAATGATATTTTCTCTTGGCCCTTTGTTGAATTAATAACTCTCCTTTAGAATTAAACACAAAAATAGAAAAAGAACGATGAAGTTTGCCTTCTTTATGAGCTTTTATTTTTTCTTCAACGCCAATTTTTCTATTTTTTTTATCAACCAACACTACAAACTCTTTTGCCATTTTTTGTCTTTGGAGAACTTATTTAATTTTCTGTATTTTTTTAAAAAAGGAATGAAGCAAAAATACTACTCCTGCAATTATTATTGCTCCAATCAAAGCCCCAAAAGCAGTTAAGACGTTTTCTAACAATTTGGGTTTCAATATCAAGATAAAACCCAAAAATAAAATCATAAAACCAGAAATAAGTTTTAATCTTCTTACCCAAAGCTGACTGAAGGTCTTTCTTCCCAAAGTAATCGCAAAGACCAAAACAATAACAAGCAATGGAATAATATAAACTAAATTGTAAAAAACCAAATAAAGATAGTATTTTAAAGTAGGTAGGTTTCTTAAAGTTAAAATCCGGGTATAAACCATTGGAAAACCAAATGTGCATAAAAGTTCGTAGATGTTTACAGTAGCAGCAATGATAACAGTACCAATAATTAGAGCAAAAGTAGATTGAGCCAAACTTAAGTTTTTTACTCTTTGGATAAATTTTTCTTTATAACTTTTAGGTAAAGTCAAAGAAATTCCCTTTTGAAAATAAAAATAATCTTTTATATTTACAGCACCAGCAAAAACAGCAATTAAACCAGCAATTATTGTTAAAATACTAATTCCCCCACCTAATTGAAACACGTTGAGCAAAAGACTCATAAACAAAAAGTAAAAAAATCCTGAAAGGAAAGCAAAAATGCCTCCAACTAAAAGAATTTTCTTTCTTGCTCCAGCCAAGCCAATTAAAGCAGCTAAAAGAAAGGTTAGCACAAAAAATGCACATGGGTTGAATCCATCTGCCAATCCTATTAGAAGAGTCAAGATTGGCAATGAAAATTTTTCGGTCTCTATTTTTCCAATAATTGGAAGATCAAGAGTTTCTTCTTTAAATTCTGAAGTTGTTGCTTGAGACAGATGATTGGTTTCTTCTTCTGAAAATGATGTCAGGGTTTCTGAGAGATTTATTTTAATGGCATGCTCAAATTCACGGACAGAAGGAATTCCTGAGTCAGGAAAAGCACTCCCTGAAAACTCTACTTTTTGAGGTTCAACAATCTCAAATATTTTGTTTTTCAGTCTCTCAGAAATATTTTTAGCAAAAAGAAGTTCTTTAAATTCCTCCTGACTAAACTTTTCTCTTCCAATTGTTTTTGGAGGTTCCTCTCCATCCCATTGAAAAAGCCATTCATTTTCATTTAATTTGATCAAAATTCTCCCATTGGCCCAGATTTTTGGAAAAGCAGAGAGTTTGCTTAGATCAAGCTTTTCAAATGAGATTGATTTATCAATTAAAGTACAAAGGTTGGCTTCCTTCTTTTCAATATCTTCTTGTGCTTTTAGAACCTCAATTCTTCCTACCTTAATATTATTTTTATCAATAACCAAGGTAGGAACAGCGGCTGGAGTTTTGTATACTTTCGCATACTCTCCGAAAAATTGAGAGTTGGGATCTTGCCAGTTTCCTCCATGCCATCCATATTCAATAACTACTAAATTAGGATATTCTTTTGTCCATTTATCCAAAACAAGCGGATCACAAACAGCACAATTGGGACAGCCAATGAAGGTAAAATAGAGGGTACAAAAATGATCTGTGGCTAATGCAGACTGGGCAAAAGAAAAGAAAAAGAATATTAATAAAATTCCAAAAACCAACTTTCTCATAGAGATAAATTGACTTCTAATAACTTTCCTCTTGAATAAGCTTGAGCCAATTTTTCTGAATAAGGAATTGCCTTTTCTATTTCTATTCTATATTTTTTGGCGATTTTCTCAATATTTTTTTTATCTCCCAGATTAGCTTGATTTAAAATTATTTTTGATTTTACTTTAAGTTTTTTGCACAAATCCAAAATTAAGTTTAGATCATGAGCTCCCATCGGGGTAGGCTCTGTTACACAGTAAGCCAAATCACAATCCAAAATTGCAGAGATCACAGGACAATGAGTACCAGCAGCAGTATCAATTATCAAATAATCAAAATTTCTGTCTTTAGCAAAATCTAAAGCGAATTTTTTGGTTTTGGTTACTACTGGTCCTGTTTCCTCAAGTCCTGGATTTGCCTGTCCTGTTATCAGATAGAAATCCTTTTTTATGCGGTTTACAAAAATCTGACCAATTTCTTCTTTTTCTGCTTCAATAGCTCCATGAGGACATATCGCCCAACAGGCACCACAACCAGAGCATAAGTCTTTTATAAATATGGGGTATTTACCTGGTGCCTGGAAAATAGCATTCGATCTGCAAGTTCGTACACACAACCCACATTTTCTGCATTTCCTTTTATTTAGTTTTGGAAAGTGAGCATAAACTTTCTTTTTTGGTTTTTTCAATCTCTGACCTAATAGTAAATAATCATTTGGACATTCAACATCGCAATCACACAGGATGATTCTTTTCCTTCTTCTCAAAAATTCCTTGCTCAACAAAATAGCTATCGTTGACTTGCCTGTGCCTCCTTTTCCTCCTGTAATTGCAATAGTTTTTATCTCATTTTTCATCTTAAAAAATATTTTTTTCTTCTAAATCCTCTAGTTTTCCTTCTTGAAAAAGATTTATGTTTTCTTTGATAGTCTTCTTTGTAGCTCTTTTCATTTTTATTTTATAACTCTTAAACAAATTAAAAGCCCTGGCACCCAAACCGAAACAAATTACCACATCAACTTGCAATCTTCTAAGAAAATCTGGAGGTAAAATCATCTCTCCTTTTGCTTCTGGATTAGGATAGACTTCAAAACTTTGTTTTTTTGTATCAAAAATTAAAAAGTTCTTTGCTCTACCAAAATGCCCAGCAACTTCATCTTCTAATGTTTTTCCATCAGTTGGAAGAGCTATTTTCATATTCTTTTAAAACGTCGCTCAATTTTTTGTCTTCAGGAATAATTTCAACTTCGATGCCAAAATTCTCTAAATTTTGTTTGGCGTTATCACCAATTTGTTTTGTCAAAATTCTGTCCGCTCTTACTGCTTTAGCAAACCTAGCCCCATGAGGAGAATCTTTCTCAAAGTAAGGATTTTTTACTACTTCTTTCAGCACGATATTTTTGTCCTTTTTGTCTACAATCAAATATTTTGGGCCTCCAAAAACAGGACTGATTTCTTCTTTCTCAAGGGGAATAATAATTCTCTCTCCTCTTTTCTTAGGGCCGATTTGTTCAAAACCTTCTAATTCTCCTATTCTTTTCCCGAGCCTTGGCAAAACAACAGTTCTGGTCATTTGATACGCTTGAATAGAAATAACTATTTGCTTTAGCTCGGGAATATTTGCAAGCAATCTTTCCTCTAAAGTATCTGTTATTCTCTGTACTTCTTCAACTTTTAATTTTGGAGGGAGTTTGATTTTAATTTCAGCAAAAGTGGCTGTTCCAATTTTTCTGGTTTTTAATTGAGAGATTTCTATTTTATGAGAAAGACAAATCTTCTTAATTCTCTCTTCCACTTCCTTATCCGCCACATCTAATAAAGAATCAGTAATTTCTTTCCCTATTTGAAAAGCTTGATAAAGAATATAAACTCCGATACACAAAGCAATTATAACATCAGCTATATTGAAATATTTAACCAAGCAAAGTCCCAATAACACACCAATTGAAGAAAGAGCGTCGGCCCGTGAATGCTCAGCATCAGCAACGAGAGCTAAACTTCTGAATTTCCCTCCATAATAAAATTTTAATCTTGCCAAACTTTCGGTAACCAAAATAGAAATTACTACCACTGCTATTGCTCCGCTGCTCAGTTTAACCGGTTCTTGGTCAAAGATTCTCAATATCGCTTCATATAAAATCCAGATGCCCGATCCTCCCAAAAGTATAGCCACCAAAAAACCAGCCAAACTTTCTGTTTTCCAGTATCCATATGGATGCTTTTCATCAACTGGTTTTCTGGCTGTCTTTAATCCCAAAAAAGTAACAAAAGAAGAAAGAACATCTAAACTTGAATGGATACCATCTGCAATCAGAGCCATACTGGATGCAAGAAAACCAAAAACCAGCTTAGAAATTCCTAAGCCCAGATTAACAAAAGTGCTAAGCGCTGAAACAGATTGAGGTTTCATCATTATCCAAAAGAGTTTTATCTTCCTAGCCGACCTCTACCTCTACCTCTACCTCCAAAACCTCTTCTTCTAGGACCAGGTCCAAACCCAAAACCGGGTCGATAAGGTAAAGGTTCTTTAACCTGCTGAAGCGCTCCCTTCCGATATTGATCAATAACATCTCTCAACCTCATTCCTGGGGGAGCAAGATAAACTTCAACTCCAGAAGTAGTTAAAGCTGCGAGAGCATTAGGACCAATATTTCCAGTAATTACTATATCCACTTTTTCTTTAACTACAAACTGAGCAGCTGCAATACCTGCTCCTCGCATAGCCTGAACCCCAGAGTTCTTGATTGCTTTAATAAGTTTTCCTTTCTCATCAACAATCAAAAAATAAAGCGCTCTCCCAAAGCGAGGATCTAAAGCAGCATCTAAATCATTTCCTGTAGCACTAATACAAATTTTATAAGACTTCATCTCTGCCACTGTCTTTTATAAACAAAACCTATCTAGCTCTGGTCATCTGCTGACCACATTTAGGACAGCGATGCTGATAACAAGGCACTCCTCTTTGATGAGGAATTCTAGTCCCGCAAGCAGGACATACACATTCTCCCCCAGGACCAAGACCAAAGCCACCCGGCTGACGTCCTCGTCCTCTTCTACCTAATCCTCGACCCATTCCTGGTTCCCAAATAAATCCTTCTCCATTTGCCATATTATCTTTTCTTTTTACTCTCTTTTTCTAATTCTTTCAATCTTTCTTGAATTGCTTTCACTTCCTCTTGGAGTGCTTTGAGTTCTTCGGTCAACATTCTCTTTTCCTCTTCTGGAGTAGGCTCCTGCCAATATTCAGGCCAAGCCCACCACCAACGAGGAAGCCAGGGGAATCTAAAACAGCGTCCCCAATATCTATACATTGGATTGTAAGTCCACCAAGGACCTCCACCAAATCCAAAAGGCATAATATATTATTTTTAAGTAAAAAATCGACCTTTCTATTTTGACTATATACCCATAACTATATCCTGTCAAGTACTGATAAAAAAAATACCCTGCCCTCCTCAAGATAGGCAGGGTGAAAGCAAAAAAAGCACAAAATATCTACTTTGCTGTCCATCCCCCATCAACAACTAAAACTTCTCCATTCACATAATCAGATTCATCAGAAGCCAAATAAAGCATTGCATAAGCAATATCTTCTGCTTCGCCCAAGCGAGGATAAAGAGTATTTTGCTCTAAAAATTTCTTAGTTTCAGGATCAGCCAACATATCTTTGGTCATTGCAGTTTTTATCACTCCTGGAGCAACACAATTTACATTAATTTTCTTCGGTGCATATTCTAGAGCCATTTCTTTTGTTAAGGCAATCATTCCTCCTTTTGAGGCACAATAAGGACCAATTTTATCAAATCCTACGAACCCAGCAATGGAGGCAACATTGATTATTTTCCCTTTTCCTTGCTTGAGCATCTCTGGAATAACTGCCTTTGAACAAAGAAAAACACTTTTTAGGTTTACATCAATAATTTTATCCCAGTCTTCCTCTGGTGTTTCGTGAAGTGCAGAGAACTTTAAAATGCCTGCATTATTAACCAAGATGTCGATTTTCCCAAATTTCTCCAAGCATTCATTTTTCATTCTCTCCACATCCTCTTTCTTTGAAACATCAGTTTTGACAAAAATTGCCTCTCCGCCTTGATTTTTTATTTCTTTTACTGTTTCTTTTCCTCCCTCCTCTGAGAGATCAGTAACTACTACCTTTGCTCCTTCTTTTGAAAAAAGAATTGCTGTTGCTCTACCAATACCAGAACCACCTCCAGTAATAATAGCTACTTTGTCTTCTAAGCGCATATTTTTATTAGTATAAAATTAATAAATCGACCTTTATTTATTCCTTGCAACAATTAATTAATTTTTCAAAAATAGTTTTTAGTTTGTCCCAAACAGTAATTTCTCTTTTTTCTCCATTATCTTTTTGTGTTTCTTTTCCATTATTCCCTTCCAAACAATTAATTTTTTCTTTTCTAAAATTTTCTTCCTTTATCTGGCCTAAATTCACTGTATTTAATTTCAATCCCCAAAAAAGACAATATAATTTATAAGCTTTATCAAACAAATCTTTCGCCTCCTCTCTATTACCCTTTTTTAGTTCTTTTGTTCCTACCTCTATCAGCCTCATAGACGAAGCCTTGGCAATTTATCTTTTCTGAATCAATTATCTTGCAACATTCTTTTAGAAAATCATTGAATTTCGCTTGACTTTCTATTATCTCAAAACTTTTTGGAAATTTCCTCTTAATAATCTCAATAAATTCTTGACCGGCCAATCGCAAATTAATCGTCTCAAACCAATAAAAATCAGTAAAATCTCTTGTTTGTCTAATAATGTTTCTAATATCTATTAGGCCAGGAATTATAGGACTAACAAAACAATATGTCTTCAGACCATTCTCTTTGAGAACTTTCAGAGCATAAATTCTTGCCTGATTGGTTGGAGAAAAAGGTTCAAAAATTTTTTTCAATCTTCCATCAAAATTGTTTATAGTTAATCCAACTTCAAGATTCTTGAATTTCTTCAAAATATCTATGTCTCTTAAAATTAAATCTGACTTAGTTAAGATAGAAAGTTTAATCCTTTTATCCAAATTTTTCAAAACTCTACGTGTTAACTCCAGCTGTTTTTCAATCGGCTGGTAAGGATCAGAAACAGAACTCATATAAACCCAACCCTCAACATATTTTCCTTTAACCAATTCTGGAGCATTGATTTTTACTTCTACCCAACTCCCCCATTTTCCATAATTTTCAGGTCTCCATTGGCACATAAATTTAGCATAGCAATACAGGCAAGAATGCTGGCAACCCACATATTGATTAATTGTCCATTTTGCTCCAGGAATCTTTGTTTGAGTAAAAATTGATTTCGCTTTTATTTTAAAAATTTTTATTTTCATTAATTCTTGCAAATATAATATTTGCTTCAAAATTCAGATAGAAAAACCAACTCTTTTGAGATGCCTTCAATCTAGTTCTTCATTTCTTGGATTCATACCAACTGATAAAAAACTCTGTACTCACTATACAATAATGCTCTTTTTAGAAAAAGATTAGGAACTTGACCAAAAATCTCAAAAATTAATATTTTGCCCGGCCAAAAGCCGGGCAAAAACAAGGGAAAAATCATCAGCCCTGATTTCAAGCTCACAATCAATAACCCTTTGCTTTACATTTCTCGCAAAGATCGCGATATTGTTCGGGCACAAATAAACAAGAGGGGGCAGCTTTAAATTGCTGACAAGTTGCTTCATCAGGTTCCCATTCAGGCGGAGGGACAGCCCCAGATTTTATCATTGCTTCAATATCAATACTTTCACCAATTCCTCCCATATTAACTTGGATTTTAGGCGTGTTTATGTCTACAAAATTCTTTCCTGACAAATCAGGTATTTGAATATTAAAACTGCCAAAATCAAGAGGAATCTCTAAATCCATCTCTGGCATCTTTAATCTCTCCAATGGAGAGTCTATGAAATCAATCTCCAAAAGTTTGGCTGATAAATCTTCTGCTAGACCTTCTGTTTCTTTGAGTTTTTGTGTTTCTTTTTTCTGCCACCAAAAATATCCTCCGACTATCAATCCGAGACAAACAAGAATAAATATTAAACCTAAAATTTTTTTATTTAAGTTCATAAGGATTATCGTACTAAATTGCTTTTATAATATCTAAATGAAGACAGGTCGCTTCCAGGCGTCAGAGCTCTTCCAAAAAATTCATTTTGTCTCTCTAAAGTTTCTTTGCTGTATCTTCCACATTTATATTTCATGCAGAACAATTCCATTTTTTTCTCATAATCATTCTTTTTGTTTACGAGTCTCTCTTTATAACTTAAAAGTTCCTCTAAACTTGAGTTTTCAGAATAGTTTAAAAATTCTTTTACAACAGAAAGAAATTCTTTTTCTGTATTTATCAATTCCACTAAATCTTTTTCCATTTTCTCTAAAGCGGTTCCAGGAGTAAATCTGTCTCTGCACCACTTATGGCGAGAGTGAATACAAATGCTTGTCAGCCAATCATCTCCCCAGCGCGATTCTTCTTTTCTAATTCTTTCTTCGGTAAGCTCAGGAATCACTCCCATAGAATACCCTAGATCTCGACAAACCTGAGTTTTATCTTGATAAAATTTTAGATACTGCTGCCAATGGGCTTTATTGGGATCAATTTGAGATAAAGTTCTCTTAGAAATTCTTTGCCTTGAAAACCTACCATAAATACCATAATAAACTTCTGGAGCAGAACGTTTTTTCACTTTCTCCATATCAAATCTAATCTTCTCCCATTTTGCTTTCAATTCTTCGCCCGCTTGCCGGATCAAATTTTCATCAAGTTCGCCTTTTGACAATTTATCAATTAAAGACTGCTTATCAGCCTCTAATTGAGCAATTAATTCTTCAGCAGAAGGGA
The DNA here is from genome assembly GCA_021157625.1 of bacterium. GTDB lineage: Bacteria > Patescibacteriota > Minisyncoccia > Minisyncoccales > JAGGXC01 > JAGGXC01. The sequence continues at coordinate 19,882 of JAGGWD010000007.1, forward strand.
TATCTTTTCCTTCTGCTCTGGCTTGGTCAATTTCTTTTTTATGAGCCATAATCAATTCCTTCCCTTTGTCAATTTGAGCTCCCATCGTGGCAATTAAAATTTCTTTCTTTTTCTGAATGGCTTTTTCTCTAAAAACCAACCACCGTGCCATTTTTGCTTGAGCCAGGGACTCTAAATTAGCCTCGAGATTCAAGAATCCATCCCTGATCTCTTCCAATTTTCTTTTTTCTTCACCGCCAATTTCATCAGCTTTCTTTTCTATCAATTTGGTTATTCTTTCTCTTTCTTGTTGAGCTAATTTTTCGTATTTTTCCTCCAATTCTCTTCTTGCTTTTTGAGCTGCTTTCTGACCTCTCTCCTCTCCCATTCTTCGACCCAGCTCTAAAACATAATTCTTATCTATATTTTCCTGCCCACCAAACTGAGCTTTTAACTCTTCTTCTATCTGCTGTTTTAATTCCGCTCTTAATCTTGCTTCTATTTGCTTTGCTTCTTGTTCGGCTTGAGCACGCAATTTTGCTTCAATCTCTTTTCCCATTGCCTCACCTTCTGCTCTTAATTCTTTTTCCAATTTAGCCCTTATCTCTTCTCCTTTGGCTTTCAAGGCAGGCTCAATTTGATTTCTCAAATCAGGTCCCAAAGTATTTCTAACTGAATTGGCTTTTGAAATAAACTCTTGAAGTTTGGCTTGAGTAGCTTCTAAGGTAGTCTGCTGACAAACTTCTTCTAATTGAGACTCCAAATCTCGAGAAATTGAGAGAAGATCCGGAGTCTCTACTTTTATTCCCAATTCTTCAACTTTCTCCAAAAGAGGAGGTAGTAACTCAGCCAAAGCCTCAACTTTAGCCACTGCTTCTCCGCCCCTTGATTTGGCTTCATAACAATAAAGCTCTATCCAATCCTTTTCTGGCACCTGATTTCTTATATCTTGAGGAATCTGAGGAATCTTTTGCGCTAGAGCAATTGAAGAACCAAAAAAAGTTGTTATTAAAACCAAAATTATTAAATTCTTCATTTTTCTTTTATTCATTGTCCTCATTATTCTTATTTTATTTTTGACTCTCAAAATGTCAAAGACCAGCATTCCACAGAATCGATTAATCCTTTGCCCTTGTTTTTTCTGATGATCTAAAACCGCATCTTTTCTTTTTTCAGCCCTAAAGCCCTTCTTTTTGAAATTTCTCTTTTTGAGTTGCGTCAAGTTCTTGGATAAGTTTTGTCAGTTCAGCAAAATGCTCTTTTTCGTCATCTCTAATATGACTTAAGACCTTCTTTATCTTCTCATTATCGGTCTCATCTATATGCTTTTGATATTGATTAATAGCCTGAAGTTCTCCCATCAAATCCTCTCTTAAATTTTTTAAATCGTTATTATTCATAAAATTTTTTTTAAATTAACCTCCGACCTTTAAACCTTCATCTTGCTTTTACTCCTTCCAAAAGCCAAAAACCATTCTATCTCCATTCTTACCAACTCTCCCTCAACTCTTCTGCTAAAATTGATTATTTCTTAATTAATCCTCCGAATTTTTGCTTTACTAAACATTCTCATATTCTCAAGAATATGAGAATGTTTTATCTGTTTTAAAACCCAATTATGAAATAAAGAAGTGAGGTTGCTTTTTTATTAATGACTAAAACTCCCTCTGAATTAAGCCTAAATCATCAATTATTTCTGTTATCTCTGAAAGGTCATCATATACTCTTTGAACTTTATCTACTTCCCAATACGTAAGAGCTCTTTTAAAATTTTCATCTAAATCCTCTACTTCTCTTTTTATTTCTTCAATTTGTCCTTCGTCAGATACCACAACTAATTTCTGCACAGTAGGGTTCTTTTTTGCTCTCTGTAAGTTTAAAATAAGACCGTCAATCGATCCTCTTTTTTGAATTTCAAAAACATAATTTACAAGTCCTAAATTTCCTATCTTTGCTTGCCAAATTACATCTACTCTTCCTCCTTTAGAAACTGTCTTTTCCATCTCAGCATCAAATCCTAACCATAGACCAATTTGATATACTTTCTCTTTAATATCATCGTGATCAAAAGTATTTATTTCTTTTTCTGTCTTTGTTATCTCAAAAGCTTCTCCTTCCCTAGAAAATTGCCATATGTAATAAAGAAAATGATCTGAAAGCAGTAAATCGCTGTCTTTAAAGCCTGATTTTTTTAATTCTTCAGAAATTTTAGAAATTACTTTATTAAATTTTTCATACTCCTTGGCAGAAATTTTATATTTGCTTAATGGTAAGTCATTAAATCCCAATATTCTTAGCGCTTTTCTTGCTCTATCGTTCCAAATTCCACATCGTTGAGGATAAACATAACATAAAATTTCAGTTATTGAAGAAGGACCCAAATGTTTGATATTCCTTAAAAAATCTTCATATTTTTCTTCAGGTTTTTTCTTACCATAAAGAAGATTTATCAATTCATTTTTAAGCTTATCAAACCCATTGCTTGTAATAATCATTTTGACCTTATATTCTTTGTTAGTAAATGCTCTGCTTGCCCACAATTTTCCTATAAATTGAGTAAATT
>JAGGWD010000018.1 GCA_021157625.1 bacterium
CAATAATTGTTTTTATTTGTCAAGTATCTTGTAAATATTGTTTGTTTTTTTGATTATTTATCTAATTTAGGATATGATTGAATAATCTCTATGCTTAATGTTTCTTTGCTGAGAAGTAAATATCCTGAGTTTTGTTATAAGAAATATTCCTACGACATAATAGGAGATAATTTGGAAATTTATTTTGATTTTTCTATCCAACCGGGTATTTCTTTTAGGCCATCGGTAGTAGTCAAAAATATAAGCCGATCGCGACTGCACTCTATAAAAAAAGAAACAATGGACAATCTTGTGTTCCATCTGGGGTTAATAGAGATATTAAGTTACTGGAAATGTACTTGTTGTAGAACGATAAAAATTGAAGCAGGCAAGCTAGCGAAAGAGCAAATTAAATGGTGGAAAGACCTAATAATCAAAGGAATGGGCCAGTTCTTTTACGAGAACAAAATTGATTGGAGAAAACCAAATTTTGTAAAAATTGAATGTCAATCCACAAATGATGAAATCGAATTGTATAGGGAAAAATTAAAAAACAGGATACTTGTTCCTGTGGGAGGAGGAAAGGATTCGCCTGTGACTATCGAAATTTTGAAAAAAGCAAAAAAACAAATTGGATGTTTTTCTCTAAACCCTACCCCTGCAGCAAAGCAAATAATCAAAATTGCTGGGTGCAGAAAACCTATATTTGTTGAAAGAAAAATAGACCCCAAACTTCTTGAATTAAATCAAAAAGGTTTTCTCAATGGTCATACTCCTTTTTCGGCATATTTGGCATTCCTGAGCGTCTTGGTAGCAATAATCTTTGATTATAAATATATTGCGTTTTCTAACGAGCGAAGTTCAAATGAAGGCAATCTTAAATATCTTGGAACAGTTGTTAATCACCAATATTCAAAAAGTTTTGAATTTGAAGAAAAATTTAGACATTACACCCAAAAATACTTGACCCCAAGCGTTGAGTATTTTAGTTTTTTGAGACCTTTATATGAAATCCAAATCGCAAAATTATTCTCTCAATATCCCAAATACTTTAGAGCGTTTTTGAGTTGCAATGAAGCCTTTAAAACCTATTCTGGAACCAAAAAACCTATCTCAAAGTGGTGTGGGAATTGTCCAAAATGTCTTTTTGTTTTTGCTGTGCTTTATCCATTTCTGGATCGAATAAGAATACGTAAAATCTTTGGTAGAAACCTTTTTAGAAAAGTAAACCTCATACCATTGATGAGACAACTAATAGGGGAGAGTAAATTTAAACCCTTTGAGTGTGTAGGCACCAAAAAAGAAAACTTAATTGCTTTTTATCTTTCATGGAAAAAGGATAAAAGAAGACCTAATATGCCTTTCTTGCTAAAGCATTTCGAAAAGAAAATTTTGCCCAAATACAAAAATTTAGAAACAGAAGCAACAAAAATCCTAAATGCTTGGAATGACAAAAATCATATTCCAAAAAGCTTAGAAAATATATTAAAAAGATCTATTGGGCTTTGCTCTTGACACAAATAAGTTATGGGTTTATATTCGTAATAAATTGGAAAAACTTTAAAATATCCAAAAAAACAGCAAAAAATTCTATTTTTTACATTTAATCTTCAATATTATGTTAAACAAAAATAATTGGATCCATGACATCCAGGAACGGATAAAAGAGGTTCCTATTTCAAGCGGAAGGTCAAACAAATTAGGAAGGATAAGTTTTGATGATTTAGTTTTTGTGCCAGCTCAACTTGCAAAAAAGCCAATTGACTATTTCAAAGAGAAGATTTCTTCAAAAACAATCATAGGAAAGAATTCCAAAAAGCCGATAGAAATTGAAACTCCTATTGTGTTTGGAGCAATGAGTTTCGGTGCTCTTTCCAAAGAAGCAAAGATTGCTTTAGCAAAAGCATCAACGCTAGCAGGAACAATTGCCAATACCGGAGAAGGCGGGATGCTTCCAGAAGAAAGAGAGAATGCTAAATATCTGACAATTCAATATTCAACCGGAAGATTTGGAATCTCAGAAGAAATTCTTAAAAAAGCAGATGCAATTGAAATAAAAATTGGTCAAGGGGCAAAACCTGGTCAAGGAGGTTTGTTGCCAGCCTATAAATTAACTGAAGAAATTGCCCAAATAAGAAAGGTACCTGAAGGCAAAGATGTACATTCTCCAGCTTATCATCCAGATATAAATAATATCGATGATCTAAGAGAAAAAGTTAAATGGTTAAGAGAAATAACTGATGGGGTTCCAATTATTATAAAGCTTGGCGCTCCAGGAAGAGAAGAAGATATCAGATTAGCTGTTCAGGCAGATCCTGACATTATTGCAATTGATGGAATGGAAGGAGGTACAGGTGCTGCTCCCGAAATTATGCTCAACGATGTCGGCATTCCAACACTCGCTTGTCTTTCGGCAGCAAGAAGAGTGCTTGATGAAATGGGGGCAAGACAAGAATTATGGATAGGAGGAGGCTTAAACAAAGGAGCAGATTTTGCTAAAGCACTAGCTCTTGGAGCTGATGCTGTTTTTTGTGCAACTCCTTTGTTGATTGCTATGGGGTGTGTTTATTGCAAACAATGTTGGCGTGGAAAATGTTCTAAAGGAATTGCCACTCAAGAAAAACAATTAAGAAATCTTGATATTGACCAAGCAGCCAATAATGTAGCAAACTATATCAAGCACTGCACCGAAGAAATAAAAATGGTAGCAGGTGCTTGTGGAGAAAATGATATCCATAAACTCAATAAAGAGCATTTACGCGCTCTGAGCCAAGAGATATCTACAATCACAGGAATAAAATTAATTTCTCAATAAATTATGGAAATCAGACTAACCGATCAGAATTTTGAACAAGAAATCAATAATGCAAAGAAACCAATCTTGGTAGATTTCTGGGCTCTTTGGTGTGCTCCTTGTAGTATCTTGGGGCCAATTTTGGAAAAAATCGCCAAAGAATATGAGGATAAAATTATCTTAGGAAAGGCAAATTTAGACGCTGCGCCACTCACAGCAAACAAATTTGGTATTACCCAGATTCCTACAGTAATCCTTTTTTGGAAAGGAAAACCAATAAGCGGTTTTGTTGGAGCAAGACCAGAACACGTAATAAGGGAATGGCTTGCGAAGACGTTAAAAGAAATCGAAGAAAAAGAGAATCAAAAAGAAATTGAGCCACCAACAAAAGAAGAAATAGAAGCGTTAATCAAAGAAAGTCAGGAATACGCCCAGAAAAATGGACTTCGGCTTAATCCAAACAAAGAAGTAGTAGAAAGGATAATCAAAGGATTATTGATGAATGAGAAAAAGTATGGCTTTCGATACTGTCCTTGCAGAAGGATTGTGGGTAATCCTCAAGAAGATAAAGACAAAATCTGTCCTTGTAAATGGCACAAAGAAGAGATTGAGAAGAATGGATTTTGCCATTGTGGTCTTTTCACTAAGTAGGACATTCTTGTATTTGTCCTAGGACAAATACAATGTTTAGACCTACCTCCTTTTAGATGAAAATATGGTGAGACCAGTCAAGCCACGAAAAATAAGATTTGATCCTCTGGCTACTTATTTTAAGCCAAGAGCATTGCCTTTATCAGAGCTTGAAGAAATAGAGCTGAAACTAGATGAATTAGAAGCAATCAGGCTTTGTGACTTTCATGGATTAGATCAAGTTAAAGCAGCAAAAAAGATGAAGATTTCTCAGAGCACATTAGCCCGTATTCTTGCTTCGGCTCACAAAAAGGTAGCAGAAGCCCTTGTGAAAGGAAAAGCAATTAAGATCAAAAAAATTAGAAAATAGCTTTCTTTTTTAATATATTGTAAACTAAATAATATGAGTTTCTTTATTCCCAAAAGCCCAACCCTCAAAAAAATTTTTGAGATAGAGCCAGAAAAAGAGAAGGAAATTGAAGAAAAACTAAAAAGGGTAGGGGAAAAATGGGAAAAGATTCAGGAAGAATGGGAGAATTTCAAAAAATATTGGTGGAGAGGTTTTTTTGGGATTACTTCTATTCTGTTTTTTATTACAGTCATTAGAACAGGAGCCTGGCCAGAATTATATATATGGCTTATCACAATGATAATCTTTACCGCTGGATCTCTTTATCAATACAGAAAGAAAGCCAAAATAATTAAGCAGTTAAAGAAGTTAGGATTTATTAAAGAAGAATAAATTTTTAGACCTTATACTCAACACGAGCTTAAAGCAGTCAAGAGAGGATAGGGCTTGATATAGTTTTTCGATCTACCCAAAATCGTGGTCCGATGTCTGTGGAAAACTTTCTCTTGACTCGGTATATGGAATACTCTAGAGTAGAACAAAACAAAATAGATCTATTAATTTTAATATCTAGAGGAGGGACTAGATAATTTTTTTGTGAGAGATGAATATAGAAAAAAACTAAATAGAATCGCAATCTCAAAATGGCATTTCACTGAAGCCGTTTAAAAAACGGCTTTATTATTTGCCAAAGAAATGGAAAGGTCGAAATGCAGATCTTAAAAGATCTGCAGAAAGTAGCTTACCCTAAGTTCTCCCACCTAGCTGGAGAACAGAAAGGGGAATGCCTAGGCAGGAGGACCTAAGGCCAGCCACTTAAAAGGTCATATAATTAACACAAATAACAAAAGGTTATGAACAAAAAAATCTTAATCAGTCTATCGATCATTGGCATTGTTGCTGCTATCGCCGTTGGTGGAACAGTTGCTTATTTTTCTGACACTGAAACATCAACTGGAAATACTTTTTCTGCTGGAAGTTTAGATTTGAAAGTCAAGGATGGAGATAACCCTGGGGTTCTGTTTACTTTAAGTAACATAACTCCCGGCCAGTATTATGATGCTGGAACCGTAACATTAAAGAATGCAGGAAGTATTCCTGGAAGATTATCAATAAAAATCAAAGATCCTGTAAGTAATGAAAATTCTTTGGAGGAACCAGAAATAGAAGCTGGTGATGCACCAGATACAGAAGTTGATCCTGGTTCTTATGATGCAAACGAGGGTGATGGAGAATTATGGGATTTGTGTTTTATGAGAGTATATGTAGACGGCAATCATGATGGAAAATACACTAGTGGATCAGATGGAGACTGCATAATTGAACAAAATGCTTTAGATAAGACCGATTATTACCATTTTCCCATTGACGAAGATTTATTCCCCATAGAGACAAATTATTATTGCCATGATGAATATATAGATCTTGACTCAGATGAGACTGTAGATATAGGAGTTCAGATTTACTTTTATAGTGATGATGGTGGAGGACCGGAAGGAGGATGGAGTAGTCAATTGCCACCTGATGAAACGGGAATGAGTGATGATTTGCAATTCACGATTGAATTTGGATTGAATCAAATTCAATAATTTGAATCTTTTTTGGTTGCCTCAGTCTTTCCTTGTGAGATTTTTGAGGCAACCTATAAAGGATTCAAGAGCAAAAAAAGAGGGTAAAGGTCGGAAAAGATAAAGAAAGAATAAAAAAGAAAATAATTTGTTAACA